>CAYRAR010000001.1:0-3289 GCA_964422255.1 uncultured Thermodesulfobacteriota bacterium
CAAATTAGAGCTTGCCAATACCGGGTCGGGCTGGTAAGCTTAAGGTTGCCGAGATGGCCCGGATCCTTCGCTTAGGCCTTGCCCAGATAAACCCCACGGTGGGGGATCTATCGGGAAATGTGGAAAAGATCCTCGAGTTTGCGGGGGAGGCGGAGGGGAGGGGGGTGGATCTCCTTGCCTTTCCTGAGCTCGCCATAACCGGATATCCCCCTGAAGACCTCCTCCTGAAGCCGGGATTCATCCAGGACAACCTCAAGGCCCTAAAAGAGGTGGTGGCTTACACCAAGGGGAAGGAGATCACCCTGATCGTAGGCTTTGTGGACAGGGAGGAGGACCTCTATAACGCCGCCGCCATCGTCCACGGGGGGGAGGTAAAGGGGATCTATCACAAGACCTGCCTCCCCAACTATGGGGTCTTCGACGAGGAACGGTACTTCAAGGCCGGAGGGGCCTGCCCTATCTTCCTCATCAGGGGGGTGAGAGTAGGAGTTACCATCTGCGAAGACATCCGGTACCCTGCAGGGCCGGCCCTCGCCATGGTCCATGGGGGGGCGGAGCTGATAGTGAACATCAACGCCTCCCCGTATCACGCGGGAAAGAGGGAGTCCAGGGAGAGGATGCTCGCGGTGAGGGCTTCCGATGGGGTGGTGGCCCTCGCCTATGTGAACATGGTCGGGGGGCAGGACGAGCTGGTCTTCGACGGGCACAGCACCATCTGGGGCGGTGAGGGGAAGCTTCTCGCCAGAGGCAAGGGGTTTGAAGAGGATCTGGTCGTTGCGGACCTGCTCCTCGAGGAGGTCTTCAGGGCCCGACTCCACGACCCCAGGCTGCGCAAGGAGCGTTCCCTCTTCGATGGTGATAGGGTCTCCCTGATCCCCGTGATCGAAGAGCCCCCTCCTTCCCGCCCTCCCGTCTCCCCTTCCTACTCCGAGCCGATGCCCCTTGTGGAGGAGATCTACTCGGCCCTGGTACTCGGCACTAAGGACTACGTGAGGAAGAACGGCTTCGAGAAGGTGGTGATAGGCCTCTCCGGGGGGATAGATTCGAGTCTGGTGGCGACCATCGCCACCGATGCCCTGGGCAAGGAGAACGTGGTGGGGGTGGCCATGCCCTCCCGTTACTCCTCCGAAGGGAGCATAAGGGATGCAGAAAGGCTCGCTCGGAACCTGGGGATAGAGTTGAAGGTGATCTCCATAGAGCCGGCCTTCAAGGCCTACCTCGAGATGCTCGCCCCCCATTTCCAGGGGACCTCCCCAGGGGTGGCGGAGGAGAACATACAGGCCAGGATCCGGGGCAACATCCTGATGGCCCTCTCCAACAAGTTCGGATGGCTGGTCTTAACTACGGGGAACAAAAGCGAGACGGCATGCGGTTATGCCACCTTATATGGGGATATGGCCGGAGGGTTCGCCGTGATAAAGGACGTACCCAAGACCCTGGTCTACGAGCTTGCCCGCTGGAGGAACAGCAAAGCGGGCCGTGACCTCATCCCGGAGAGCGTCCTGAAGAAGCCCCCTTCCGCAGAGCTCAGGCCCGATCAGAAGGACACCGATACCCTCCCCCCCTATGAAGTCCTCGACCCTATCCTGAAGAAGTACGTGGAGGAGGACCTGAGCCTGGAGACCCTCGTCTCCTTGGGGTTCGAGGAGGAGATGGTGAGGAAGGTAATCGGGATGGTGGACCGGAACGAGTACAAGCGCCGTCAGGCCCCTCCGGGGATAAAGATCACCCACCGAGCCTTTGGAAAGGATCGCCGCCTCCCCATCACCAACCGTTACCGGGGTTGAGGTTTGTAATCTTCCTGTAACAAAGGTGGGTTTTACTTCGCAAAAACGAAACGAACGGAGGAGGGAAAGATGAGCGCATCAAAGGAGGCAAAGGAATACGTGCTCAATCAGGTGAAGGAGCGAAACATCAAGTTCATCAAGCTCTGGTTCACCGACATCCTGGGATTTCTGAAGAGCTTCACTATCACGGCGGAGGAGCTTCCCGATGCCTTGGAGGGGGGAGTGGGGTTTGACGGCTCCTCCATCGAGGGCTTTGTCCGGATCGAGGAGAGCGATATGGTCGCCATGCCCGATCCCAATACCTTTTGCGTGCTGCCCTGGAGGCCTAAGGAGTACGGGGTAGCCAGGATGTTCTGCGACATCTACCGCCCCGAAGGGACTCCCTTTGAGGGAGACCCCCGCTATGTGTTGAAGAGGAACCTGGAGAAGGCCGCCTCGAAGGGGTTCACCTACTATGTGGGCCCGGAGCTGGAGTACTTCTACTTCAAAAACTCCGAGGGGACGGAGTTTCTGGACCGCGGGGGCTACTTCGACATGGTCCCCCTTGACTTGGCCATGGACCTGAGGCGCCAGACGGTCCTGATCCTCGAGGAGATGGGGATCGGGGTGGAGTACAGCCACCATGAGGTGGCCTACAGCCAGCATGAGGTGGACATGAAATACACCGATGCCCTCACCATGGCCGACAACGTGATGACCTACAAGGTGGTGGTGAAGCAAGTGGCGCTGCAGAACGGGGTCTATGCCACCTTCATGCCCAAGCCGGTATTCGGCATAAACGGAAGCGGCATGCACACCCACCAGTCCCTCTTCCAGGGGGATAAAAACGCCTTCTTCTCCCCTGACGACCCCTACCACCTCTCCAAGATCGGCCGCTCCTTCATCGCAGGGCTGCTGAAGCACGCCCCGGAGATCACGGCCGTGACCTGTCAGTGGGTGAACTCCTACAAGCGCCTCGTGCCCGGCTACGAAGCACCAGCGTATATCTCCTGGGGGACCAGGAACCGCTCTGCCCTGGTGAGGGTCCCCGAGTACAAACCGGGGAAGGAGAAGGCCACCAGGGCCGAATTCCGCTCCCCTGATCCCGCCTGCAACCCCTACCTCACCTTTGCGGTGATGCTGGCCGCAGGGCTTAAAGGGATCGAGGAGGGGTACGAACTGCCGGAGCCTGTGGAAGTGGACGTCTATCAGCTGAGCGAGGAGGAGCTGAAGGCGAGGGGGATCGGGACCCTTCCCGGGAGCCTGGGCGAGGCGATAGAGCTCATGGAGAAGAGCGATCTGGTGAGGGAGTGCCTGGGGGACCATGTCTTCTGGAGCTTCATCAGGAACAAGAAGGCCGAATGGGACGACTACCGGGCCCAGGTGACCGAGTACGAGATAAAGAAGTACCTACCGATCCTCTGAGGGCTCTGCTTAAAGGAGGGGGCATTTCTTTTTTTCTCCAAAGGGACCTTGATACGGGATAAAATGGGAGGGCCTGAAACGTCTTTTAAGGGAAGGGA
>CAYRAR010000001.1:3389-20705 GCA_964422255.1 uncultured Thermodesulfobacteriota bacterium
AGGTCCTCTTCGTCAGGGAGAAGGGGGAAGAGGGGATCGAGAGGCTTAAAGAGCTTACCAAGGGGGAACTCCTCTGGGGGGAGGCTTTGCTCAATGAGACCCTGGAGGAGGAGATCGCCGATAAGGCCCCTGACATGGTGATCTTGAGGACGGGAAAGCCTCACATCGCTCACGAGATCCTTCAAGTGGTGAAAGGCTTCAGAAAAGAAGGGCCCCTCCCGGTCTTGATCATGGCGGCCGGTGATCTCCTCCGCCCTCCGGATGAGGACCTCCGCCCACCTTTCCTTCTGTTCCCTATAAGCCCCCTTCTTTCCCCTCCGATAACCCTCGTGATGACCGTGGGATACCGGGACATAAACTTCCTCCTTTCCGCAGGGGTATCCTCTAAGAGGCCTCCTCGAGGGGGGGATAACGGGAGAAGAGGAGCTGAAAGGCAGCAAGGACCAGGGCGTGGGTGATCTCCCCCCGGCGGATCATCTCCCTCACCTCCCCCAAGGGGATGAGGAGGACCTCGATATCCTCTCCCTCATCGAGCTCCAGCTCCCCGATCCTCTCCAACCCCCTGGCAAGGTAGACGAAAAAGCGGTTATTAAACAGGGCGGGCTGGGGGAAGAGGGTCCCCAGGAGCTCCATCTCCTGGGCCCCATATCCCGTCTCCTCCTTAAGCTCCCTCCTGGCAGCGGCCAGGGGGTCTCCTTCCTCCACCAGCCCCCCGGGGATCTCAAGACAGATCTCCTTTACCCCGTGACGGAACTGCTTGACCATCACCACCCGATCCCCTATAAGGGGTATCACCCCGACCCAGTCCATGGTGTCTATGACGTAAAAGTCCAGTTCCCTTCCGGTTCTGGGGGAAAGGGCCCTGTCCTTCCGCAGGCTGAAGAGGCGGCAGGAAAAGATCTCCTCGCTTCCCTTAACCTTCCACTCCTTCATCCGCTCCCCTCAGTTTTTGTCGGCATTTTAACAGACCAGCGGGCAGAGGGAAACGAGAACATCCCTATGGGTGGGAACAAATCCCCTCACGTCACTCGATGGAGCTGACCCTCTGAATATCCGCCCCCAGGGATCGAAAGACCTCGTAAAAGTTGGGGAAGGAGATCCTGGTGTACTCGGCGTCGGTGATCACCGTCACCCCCTCGGCCACAAGGCCAGCCACCGCCGTGGCCATCACGATCCTGTGGTCCGTATGGCCGTCTATCACTGTCCCCCTCAGCCGTGACCTCCTCACGACGAGGCTGTCCCCCTCGTACCTTATGTCCGCTCCCATCTTCTGGAGCTCTTCGGCGATGCTCCTCGGCCTGTTGGTCTCCTTCAGGGTGGAGGCCCCCAGGTTATAGAGGATCGTCTCCCCTTCCGCCTGGGTGCCCAGGACGGCGAGGATCGGTGGAGCATCGGGGATGTTGCCGCAGTCTATCTCCATTCCCCTCAGGGTCTTTCCCCCTTTGACCCTTATGCCCCCTCGACCGTAATCGAACACCTCCACCTCGGCTCCGGCCGCCCTGAGAATCTCCACGATCACCTTGTCCCCCTGATAGTCCCGGGTATCGAGGCCGAAAAGGGTGACCTCGGATTCCGTTATGGCAGCCGCCACCATCACGAAGCAGGCCGATTCCCAGTCCGCAGGGATCCTCTCCCGAAAGGCCCTATACCCCTGCCCTCCCCTTATGAGGAACCTCTCATACTCCTCGTGGGAGAACTCTATCCCCTGGCGACTGAGCCATCCCATGGTCATGTCGATGTAAGGACGCTCCTGCAAGTTGTCCACCAGGATCTCGGTGTCGCCTTCCGCCAGGGGGGTGTTGATCAGGAGGGGAGTGAGCCACTGGGAATTGATCCCCGGAAGGGAGGTCTTTCCACCTTTTATCACCCCCCTTACCACCACGGGGGCGCTTCCGTCTCCCCGGGTCGAGACGGCCCATCCCCCCAGATCCTCTATGGCCTTGAGCAGAGGGCCCGCTGGTCTGCGCCTTATCTGGTGATCACCGGTGATCACCGTGTAGCCGTCTATCAAGCCCGCCGTGCCTATGGCGATGTAGGTGGTGGTGCCTGAGTTGCCCGTGTTGAGGACATCATCGGGAACCTTGAGCCTTCCCCCTACCCCCCTGATGACCCACCTGTCTCCGGTCATCTCGAGGACTTCCGCCCCGTAGGCCCTGTAGACCTCCACCGTCGAGAGGCAATCCGCCGAGGGCAAGGGATTCTCGATGACCGATTCCCCTTCAGCGAGGGTGGCTATCACCACCGCCCGGGTGGTGTTGGACTTGGACCCGGGGATGGTGGCTTCGCCTTTCAGGTTTGAAGGCCTCACGATGAAAAACATCCTCTCACCTCCTTCAGGCTACCACTTCACGTACTTGGGGAGGAAGGTGGCCAGCTCCGGGAAGACCATGAGCAGGCCGATGGTGATGATTATCCCGCCCACGAAGAAGAGGGCCCCTTTGAAGATGGTCTCCAGGGGCACATCTGTGGCGATCCCCTTGAGCACGTACACGTTCACCCCCACCGGCGGGCTCACCACCCCCACCTGGCTCACCAGGACGATGATCACCCCGAACCATATGGGATCGAAGCCGAGCTCCAGGATGATGGGATAGACGATCGGTACCGTAAGCACCACCAGGGCCATGGCATCGATGAAGCAGCCCCCCACCAAGTAGAAGAGGCAGATGATCCCCAGGATCACCGTGGGCGAAAGGGGAAGCCCCTTCACCCATTCCACCAGGATGAAGGGGATTCGGGTGATGGCCATAAAGTGGCCGAAGACCGTGGCCCCGGCAATGAGAAAGAGGATCATGCATGAGGTCATGAGGCCGTCCAAGGTGGCCTCGATGAACCCCCTCCAGCTCAGCCCCCTCCGCAGAAGCCCCATCCCGAGGGCCCCCACGGCCCCGATGCTTCCGGCCTGAGTGGGGGTGAACCAGCCGGCAAAAAGCCCCCCCATGGTGACGCTGAAGAGCACGATCGCCTCCCATATTCCTGAGAGGGCCTTAAGCTTCGCCTTCCAGGAGGTGGCCGGGCCCGAGGGCCCCCAGTGGGGTCTCAGGTAGCAGAGGATCAGGACGGTCAGAGCGAAGAGGGCGGCAAGGATCAGGCCAGGGAAGACCCCCGCGATGAAGAGCTTTCCTATGGATTGCTCGGTAAGGATCCCATAGACGATGAAGATGGTGCTCGGGGGAATCAGGATCCCGAGGGTGGCGGCGGTGGCTATGCAGCCGGTGGCCAGGGTATCGTCGTAGCGATAGCGCTTCATCTCGGGATAGGCGATCTTTCCGATGGTGGCCACCGTCGCCGCCGTCGAACCACAGACCGCTGCGAACCCCGCACAGGCCATCACCGTGGTGATGGAGAGCCCACCCCTGAGCTGCCCGAAGGAGTCATAGGCTGCCCGATAGAGCCTCTCGCTTATCCCGGAGGCGAAGGCATAGCTGCCCACCAATACGAAGGTAGGAATCACGGTGAGGGGATAGGAGTTGAAGATGGTAAAGAGGTCCCTTACCAGGAGCTTGGACCCAGCGGTGGGAGAAGAGAGGTAACAGTAACCGATCCACCCCACGAAGGCCATGGCGAAGGAGACGGGCATCCTGAGCATGAAAAGCAGGAGCAGAAGGCCGATACCTATCAGGCCCACCAGAACGGGATCCACCTCTCAGTCCCCCCTAAGAGACCTCACCAACTCCCGCCCCACCACCAGTAGCAGGAGCACCCCAGAAGCCCCCAGGATATAACCGAAAGGGTAAAGGGGGATCTTCACCGTGCCGGTCACCTCACCCGCGGCCTGAAGGGACCGGCCGTAGAGGAACCCCTCCCACGCCAATACGGCGAAAAGGGCCGATCCCAGCAGCGCGACCAGGGCAATAACACCTCTGCGTGCCCCTCGGGGCAGCTTGACCACGAACATCTCCACCTGGACATGGCGTCCCGCGAGGAAGGTCTCGGCCCCTGCGAGACCTACCGCCACCAACTGGGCCAGGGCGACGTATTCATAAGAGCCGGCCAGGGGCCTGTGGAGGAGCTTGGTGGCGATCACGTCAATGAAGGTCACCCCCACCATCAAGATGAGGGCCCCTGCTCCTATCCTCGATGCGATCCTTACAATCCGATCAAGCATCCTTCGCAAAGAAGGGGGGCGGGGTTATGCCCCGCCCCACGGGTTACTTGGCCCTCATCTCCTCCGGACCTGTCACGGATTTGATCCCGTATTCGAGCTGCTTCTTCGTCCAGTACCGGATCCGGTCCCGGATGAAGGTGACCATCTCCTCGAGGTCAGCCCTCTTGAACCCCATCTTCTCCAGCTCCCTCAGGTAATCGTCTACCACCGGGGCCACCGCAACCTTCCACTTCTTCATCTCCTCAGGGGACAAGGGGATGAATTTCACCCCCTTCTCCTTTCCGGCCTTAAGCCCGATGAAATCCACCGCATTCCATACAAGGGCAGCCCTCTCCTCAAACTCCCCAGCCACCTCGGAGAAGACCTTCTGAATGTCCGCCGGGAGGCCATCCCAGACCTTCTTGTTCATCACCACGTAGAAGGTGTATATGTTCGCCGCGGGCCAGCAGAGGGTTACGTACTTGGCCACCTCAGCGAGCCTGAAGGCCTTAAGCGTCTCGATGGGGGTCATGCAACCCTGAACCACCCCCCGGGCCATCGCCTCGTAGACCTCGTTCATGGGAACGGGCTTGGGGGTCGCCCCAAGGGCCTTCAGCACCTCCCCCACCCGTCCAGGGCCCCTTACGGTGAGCCCTTTCAGGTCCTCGAGCTTTTCTACCGGCTTCTTCGCCAGGATGAGCTGATTGGGGGGACAGGTGTTGAACCAGAGCACGTGCACCTTCTCCCACTCCTTGGGCCTGAACCGCCTGTAAAAGTCGTTGGCCACGTGGGAGCCTACCCAAGCGCTCGGGTAGCCGAGGGGCAGATCCACGATCTCCGTAATGGGGAAACGACCCCTGGTGTACTCGATGTGAGAAAACCCGATATCGGCGATCCCCTCCACGACCCCGTCGTAGACCTTGGTCGCCTTAAGCAATGACCCCCCTCCGTAAAAGTCGACCTTGACCTTGCCGTTGGTCCTTTTCTCTATCTCCTTGCAGAACTCCTCTAAGAGCTTCGACTGCTTGGCAGCGGTGGGAAAGTAAGAGGCGAACTTCAATCGCACCTTTGGGCCGGCCTCAGCAAAAGTAATCCCCACTAAGCCCAGCATAAACACCGCTACTAAAGAGACCAAAAACACCTTCTTCATCATCTCACCTCCTTTTTATGGGATAAGTTATAAAAATTAAGTGACAACGCTTTAGTTAGCCGCAAGTTGCGCACTGAGGGCAGCCACATCGTTGACCTCCTCGATGTTCTGAATCATTTTTATTATCTGACGTATTTTCCTAACATTAAGCACCCGCTGTGCTTGAGTATAAAACTTGCTTTCTACCTCCTCCCGAGAGGCAGGGTTGTTGGGGTCGCCTTTCGGATAATCAACCCTCTCAGAAACACGAGAACCGTCAGTAAGCTCCACTTCCATAATAGAGGTTCTAAAACCTCTTCCTAAAGGTGGCTCTGGATACATTTTATCTAAGTCTTTATCGAGGCATATCTCGACTTTTTTGGCAATACGAGCGATATCTTCATCGTGTATTTTGGCATCATTGAAATCTTCAATCTCAATGAATCTCTTTCTAAGCAAAACAGTGGCTACTACAAAAGGGATACTGAATCTGGCATCTATGGCATCCTTCGGAGGGAAAGATCGGTTTAACTGATAGGGGATCGTGTCCGTCGTAATTTTGATTTTCTTTATCTTTTCAGGACGTATCTCCTCCCTTTGGCTGATCTTTAAAGCTGCATCAGCAGAGGAGTGGGTAAAGCGGCAAGAGGCATGAAGTTTGATACAGCTTTTGCGAATGACCCAATCGCTGCCCAGTCCTTCGGTGCACGTCCACGCTTCCTTTTCAGCTCCCAGGGCTCGATAAAGCCCCAACTCTCCTTCAAAGAGGGTAGGCGTACCTGTGAAACCCTTTTTTGCAAGAAGGGCTGAGAAAACCCCGGTATACGCTGACCAACCCGTGTAGAGATCTTTTACATAACCACCTACACGACAGGGTTCAAAGGGAGCAACAGGCACTACTGCACCGCATATCCCCAGGGCATTTGCCATCTCTCGTGCATTAAGCTTCAATATCCTGCCTGCAGCCGCACAAGCCCCCAAAGCACCTCCCGGCATTACCAGATGTATCCCGTCCCTGAAGGCCTTAGGGTACAAAGGAACAACTAAACGATGCGCTTCATAGCCTAAGACAATGGCCAAGAGAAGGTCCTTGCCAGAGATTTGATGTCCTTCAGCCATGTTCAACGCAGCAGGGACTATCATGCAACTTGGATGGCCGCCAACGAGTTTGTTAACATCTGAAAATTCAAGGGCATCAGCTCTTGAGGCGTTTAATAACACAGCGTTTAGTAAAGATGCCTTCCTTTTACTCCCAAAGATCGTGAATCTCCCCTGCTTTTTCTCGTTTGACAAAACGAATTCTTCCAACATGAGAATGCTTCTTTGCTTGCTGCCTCCCAGGGCACAACCGATGCTATCCAGCAGAAGCAAACGAGCTTTTTCCACGACATCATCAGGAAGATCTGTGAAATCAATTCGACTGATGAACTCCCCTATCGTCTCCACCAACGTCGCCATATTCGCCCCCAAGGTTTAGCTTTAACCCTTATGAAATTCCCGCTTTTCTGTAAAGCTTCTCTTCATGTGCAGCATAGCACAATGCTAAAGGCCTACTTGCCGAGGCGGATATTCGTCTCCACTATATCAGTCAGCTCATGAAGATCTCTTACTTCATAGTCAGGCTCTACCCCGTCGAGGTCTTCGCCAGCTCTGTTCAGCCAAACAGTTACCATGCCGCACGCTATGGCCCCCTGCACATCCCACTGAGGCCTCGCACAATAAAGCACGTCCTTGACATCAAGGCCCGTCTTTTTCAGCACCCAGTAATAGGCACGTGGCGATGGCTTACATGCCCTCGCCATCTCCATGGTCCCGACGAAGTCAGGTTCAAAGCCATCGAGCTTGCTTACCATCATCTCCAAGTACCTCGTCTCTACATTGGAAAAGATAAGTATTTTGACCATTTCCTTCTGTCTCTTTAAAGTCGGTACAACGTCGGGAAAAGGTTTAACCTCATCCCATAGATCTAACATGAATTGAACGTCATCCGGGCTCCCGGGAATATTGTAATACCTGAAAGTATAGTCGAGTGATTGCCGAAGGGCATAGGTAAAATCCTTATACTCACTGAATGCAATCCGATGGTTTTCCGCAATGAGGAATTTATGCCATGTCTCCTTAAATTTTGCAGCATCCAGATCAGCTTTGTAACGCTCAATAATAAGTGAACTCGCTTTAACCCAAACCGTACTCCAATCGAATAGCGTATTTTTGGAATCGTAAAAAATGGCTTTCGGCCATTTGCCCATTTTACACACCTCCTTTCTAATAGGCCATATACTGAGGTAGAAGAAGCGAAATCTGGGGTACAGCAATTAGGATCAGTAACGTCGCTATATCTGCCACAAGGAAATACAGGCACCCTTTGAAAATCTGCCCTATGGTGGCCATATTGCCTACTCCAACCTTTGTTACGTAAACATTTAATCCAACAGGTGGGGTAATGGCCGCTATTTCCGACATCTTTATCACGATCACACCAAACCATATTGGGTCGAACCCCAATTTGGTTATCAGGGGAAAGAATAGTGGAAGCGTGATCACTAACATGCCTATCACATCCATAACCATTCCAAGGACGACATACATGAGCAAGACCACCGCCAATACACCATAACGGGGTATATTGCTGGCCGCCACCCAGTCCACGACCGCTGTGGGCAGGCCGGATATCGCAATGAAACGGCTGTACCAAACGGCCGCGATGATGATGAAAAGGATCATGGCCGTTTGGCGGCCCGCATGTCGGCTCGCCTCCTCCAGGTGGGCCTTCCGGGGCCCAGCGACGATGAGGGCCGTTATCAGACAGGCGAAGGCTCCAACACCTCCCACCTCCGTCACCCCTGCCCATCCGAAGAAGAGGGCACACAGGATGAAGGCACCGATGAGGATGAGGGGGAGGACGTTGGGGAGGGTCTTCAGGCGCTCTGCCCAACTGAAGGATCTGGCCACCTTCGGGGCCAGATAAGGCCTCAGGCGGACGACGGCCAAGACCGTTACCACGTAGAGGAATGCGGAAAGGGCCCCCGGAAGGAAACCCGCCACCAGACATTTCCCCACGGGCAACTCGCACAGGATGGCATAGATGACCATAAGGGCGCTCGGGGGAATCAGGACCGCTTGGGTCCCCGCTGCCGCTACGGCCGCCGTCGCTATCTCAGGATGATGCCCGTACCTCAGAAGCTCGGGGACCGATCCTGCTGAAGGTGGCGGCCGTGGCCAGGCTCGAACCGCAGCATGCCCCAAAGACCGCACATGACATGGCGGTGGCCACAACCATTCCGCCCCGGATCCAGCTGAGCCACTTATTAAGGGTGTCGAACAGGCGGCTGGCTATCCCCGAATGGAGGATGAAGCTCCCCATCAGGATGAAGAGGCCTATCACCGCCAGCTCGTACGATTTAGCCTTATCGAAGAGGACCGATCCCGCCAATGCCAATGATGGCCCCCATCCCCGAAGGACCCCATAGCCCAGGAAGGCCGTGATCCCCATGCTCACGGCCACAGGGACCCCCCAGAAGAGCAGAAAAAGCATCACCCCTATCCCGTTTATCCCGATCAGGATCGGCTCCATTCCTCCACCGACTGCCTACCCTTCCCCCTTGAGGTTCGATACCAGGTCCCTTGCCACCTGTACGATCATCAAGACCAGGCCCACCAGCAGGACCACCCTTGCCGGCGCAGTGGGGACGCTGATGATTATGCCAAAGTCCTCCCCCGCTTCCAGAGCTACAGTCAGCGCAACATAACTCTGCCACACCAACAACACGAAGAGGGAAAGCTCAAGACAGGACGAAAACACCGAGCTTATCCGACGGGCCTTGGGGGGCAAACGCGAAACCAAGAGCTCCACCCGGACATGCTCCCTGTTCCTCTGGGCCGGAGCAAGGGCCAAGAAGATAACGCCCACATATGCCAGCGACAGGATCTCCACATCATCCGGAATGCCCCACCCCACCAACGTCCTCCCCATAGCATTGATGACGATGCAGACCATCATCGCGAAGAGGAGATACCCACTTCCTCGCTCAGAAATTTTTAGAACTCTGTCAAAAAGATCAGGCGAAAACTTCATCCTCCCCCCGTAAGCCAAGGGACGGGCAACTTCACGAAGAGTTCCCTCTTACTTCGTCTTCAGTATCAGCTCTACGGGTGCCCCACCGAGGCTCAGAACCCTCTTCATGAACTCCCTTGCGGGGAACCCCGCCTTCTCCCGCTCCTTTATCCAGCCGGGAACGAGGTTGACTCCAGGAAGACCTATCCACCACTCTATATCGGCCTTGGGGACCTCGACGAAGGTGAGTTTGCCCTGCCACTTAGCCCTCAGTTTCTCTTCCTCTTCGAAGGCCCATTGCGCCATCAGGCGAGAGGCCTCCCGTCCTAATCTGAGCAGGGTCTCCCGGTCCTTTTTACTCAACTTTGCAAGGCTATCTTTATTGATGGTGATCATGCCGGGTCCGGTCGCAAGGTTCGTCAGCAAACAGTGGGTTGCCACCTCCACCACACCGAAGCGCATCGCCTGATCGAAGGTCACATCGGCCGAATCGATCGTTCCCTTGCTGAGCGCGGTGTATATCTCCCCAGGCTTTACCCTGATGGGATGTGCTCCCAAGGCCGCATAGGCCTTCCCGTGAGGAGCGAGGGCGATGCGAAGCTTCAGGCCCTTCACGTCCTTTAATCCCTTCAGGGGGCGCTTGGAGAAGACATGCTGGGCACCAAAGGGTGGGGCTATCAGCAGCGTTTGGTTCCACCTCTCCATGTCCTGACGAAAGGCGGGGAACTCATCCCAGAGGGCCCAGACCGCATCTACCACATTCCTCGGGTCCTGCCACTTGGGGAGGAAGGGACACACTATCAAACCGTACCATACTGGCATCTCCTTGGGCATCCATGAGCAATGGTTCATGCCCATATCGGCAACCCCCTTCCTCACCCCCTGGAGCATCTCCCGGACCCCGAGCAGGGATCCTCCCCAGTAGAACTTGATCTTCACCCTCCCTTCGGTCTGCTTCTCCACCTGCTGGGCAAACCACTGGTCCCCCCTGGCCCTGTAGCCCTTGGGAGGGCCTATCTCCGCACACATCAAGGTAATCGGTTCCGCCGGGGCCGCCTCCGCTGAGGCCATCGTGAGTCTAAGGGGCGGCTTTGCAGAGGCAGAAAACAAAACTTCCCCAACCATCACCAATGCCAAAAAGGCTACCCATATCTTCTTCATCTCTTCACCTCCTCGTTGATTTTTTTGGGACTCTCCCCATCAAGGCCTTGAACTCGCCAAAGAGCACCTGGGCGAAAGCAGGGTCATTTATGTGAAGATCCACCACTTTGAGCTCTACCTCTCCGCTCAACTGTTCCTTCAACGCCCGAATAAACCCCTCATCAGCCTGAGAATCGAAGAATATCCCCCCTTCCCTATCCCAGGAGGAGAACCCCTTACGAGGGATTATGACCTTCACCGGTCCGCTGGCCTTGTTGAGCTTCTCGGCCAAGGTCCTGCCCAGGACCTCCATCTCCTCCCTATTAAGTCTCATGGTGGTGGCTTGAGGGTTGTGGCGGTGGAGCTTCCGGTCCCTGTAGTGGGGAGGGACGGTCTCGATGGAGAGAAAATTGATGAAATCAGCGTTGCCAGGGGTTATGAGCTGGGGGATCCCTAAGGCCCCTGCCACTTCCATCCTCTGGGGCCCGGCAGAGGCCTTACCACCGAAAAGCTCATTGCCGATCTCGTTGACGGCAAGCTCTATGACGCCTTCGGCCCCGCTCTCCTGCAAGAACTCCTCCATGGCCTTCCCCCCGACCCCGATGGCATGAAAGACCACCACCTCAAAACCCTCCCCTTCAAGGAGCTCTTTCAGCCGCAGACCACAGGCAGTGGTCGTTCCCAACATGCTCATCGTCACCACCGGCCGCACCTCCTCCTGAGGGGCCTCCCCTTCTACCATCCCCACGATGGCTCCTGCAGCATTCGAAAGGACCCTCTTCGTCAGACGATTAAGCCCCGCGATGTCGGCAACGGAAGGCAACACCAGGATGTCCCTCGTCCCCACATAGGCCCCTGCACCGGCCTGGGCCACCTTGGTCGATACCAGCACCTTCGGAAAACCCACCGGAAGCTGCCTCATGGCATGGGAGCAGACCGCCGAACCCTGCCCGCCCCCAATCCCTAAGACCCCGTCTATCTCTCCCCTCCGGTGAAGCCCCTTCAGGATCTCGGCCAGCCCTTCGGCCATCTTCTCAATCGCCTTTCCCTCATCCCCAAGCCGTAAGAGGGCATCGAGCTCCTCCCCCACCCCTTTCAGCACCTCCTCCCGAGGGATATCGGGAGGAAAAGGGGCGGGACCGAGCAGGCCAATGTCTATCACTATCGCCCTATGCCCCCTCCCCTCGATGATCTCCTTAAGGAACCCTACCTCCTCCCCCTTGGTGTCCAAGGTGCCGATGAGGGCGATCCTCTTCATCTCAGGCGAAAAGCTCCGGGAACTTCTCCACGACCCTCTGCCTCATCTCCTCCGGGGCCCTGTTCACAAGGGGGAACTCGTCCTTCCAGCGGTAGGGCTTGCAGGCGTTGATGAAGACCTTTGCCGTGGTGAAGTCCCTCCTTGACCTCTTCTCCGGGGAGAGCATCGGATCGAGGGGGCTGGTGAGGAAGCCGGGGACGATGTCGATGTAGCGTTCGGGATCGCAGCGGGTGCAGACCGCCCAGAGGACCTCCTCCCAGTTGGAGGGGTCTATGTCCTCATCCACCGTGATGATGTACCTCCCCGTGCAGGCCCCTCCTTGGAGTATGGCCCCGGCGAGGGTGGCCACCTGCTTCGCGTGTCCCAAGTACCTCTGCTTTAAAGATATGACCACCACCACCCGGTTCCCGGGTCCGTGCACATATACCCCTTCAATACCCTGCATCCCCAGCTTCTCCAGCTCCATCCAGAGGGGCACCGCGGTGTGAAGGGGGATGGGAAACCAGGTGTTCACCGGCGGTTTCACCGGGGGCTGGCCGTGGATGATGGGATCGTTGCGGAAGTAAATCCTCTTGATCCTCACCACCGGCTCATCCCTTCTGCCCGAGGCGTAATACCCCGTCCACTCGCCGAAGGGTCCCTCCTCCCTCCCCTCCACTGAGGGGGGCGGTGAGAATCCCTCGATGGCGATCTCGGCCGCAGCGGGGATGGGCAGCCCCGTCTCCTCTCCGAGGATCACCTCTACCGGCTCCCCCTGCAGGTATCCGCTCATCTCATACTCCGAGATCCCCCATGGAAGCGCCATGGTGGAGACGCCGAAAAGGAGGGGGCTCTGGCCGAAACACATCACCACAGGACACTCCTCCCCTCTGGCCCAGTATTTCTCCCGCATGATGGTGGCGTGCTTCCCCGGGGAGGCGTAAAAGGAGAGGGTCCTCTCGTCGTGGACCATGACCCGGTAGGTGCCGAAATTGACCCATCCCTCCTCCGGGTCCCGGGTGATGGTGATCACCCCTGTCCCGATATACCTCCCCCCATCCCTCTCGTGCCACTTGGGAGCCGGGAACTTGAGGATGTCCACCTCCTCCCCCTCCATCACGTTCTCTGTCACCGGCCCCTTCTCCACCACCTTCGGCGGAACCGGGGAGAACTTGCTCCACTTCTCCTTCCAGTACTTCACCACCTCCAGATTCCCCAGCTCCTCGGGGATGCCAAAGGCAATCTTCTGGAAATCGGCACGATGCAGGATATTCGTGGCAATGCGAAATCCCTCAGGATAATCCTTTATCCGATCGAAGAGCAGGGCCGGCCCCTTCCTCTCGGCCATCATCTCGTTTATCGTCCCGATCTCCAGGTCCCAGTCAGCTCCCTCGACCTTCCGCAGCTCCCCCCTCTCCTCCAGGATGGAGAGGAATTCCCTGAGATCTCTTGGTACAGAATGAGCCCCTTTCACGGTCACCTCCTAATTTTGAAATCACTTTTTATTTTAGACCCGAAAAGCGGCCTGTCAAATCAATAAAAATTATCGACCTATAATCTACAATTATCCCCAAAGGAAATGCAGCAAACCCAAGTTTTTCTTCACGAATATGTGAAAATTCTTTCAAAGAAAAAGAACTTGACATTTTCTCAGCAATGATTATAATACCTGCACCTTGGTTGTTTAATTAAATAAACTTTTTTCTTTCTATAGCAACTTTTTAGTAAGTTGCATTAAGTTCGGCGAGAGGCCTCCGGCACGGTTTCTCTTTTTGCGAGAAAGGGGAGCTGGGGCGGGGGTTTCGTTGTATGTAATGGGATGAAGATAGGGGAAAGGATAAGGAATTTGCGACAGGTTCGCTCCCTCACCCAGGAGGAGTTGGCCGAGAGGGCCGGTTTGACCAAGGGGTTCATCTCCCAGGTGGAGAGGGATCTGACCTCGGTATCGCTGGAAAGCCTGCTTCAGATCCTCGATGCGCTGGATGTGGACGCATCCCATTTCTTCCAGGAGATTGTGGAGGAGAGGGTGGTGTTTAAGAAGGGGGACAAGGTGGTGATCAAGAAGGACGGGGTCAGCCGCTTTGAGCTCCTGGTCCCTGGCTCGGCCAACCGGAGCATGGAGCCGGCCCGCTTAGTACTGGCGCCTGGGGAGTCGACAGAGGAGGATGCCCCCCATCCGGGGGAAGAGATGGGTTATGTGATGCAGGGTAAGATCAGGATAAGGTTGGGGGAGAAGTCCTTCGATGCCTCAAAGGGCGACTGCTTTTACTTCACGGCCAATAGGGTGCATCAGATAACGAATGCGGGGAAGGGGAAGGCGGTCATCCTTTGGATAACCGCACCCCCTTCCTTTTAAAAAATAAAGACAAGGGGGGTGAAAATTGAGGGCGTTAGGGAGACATCTTTTGGCAGAGCTTTATGGGTGTGACACCCGGGTCCTCAACGACAAGGAGAGGATCGAGCAAATCATGAAAGAGGCCGCCTCAAGGAGCGGGGCCACGATCGTCCAGAGCGTATTTCACCTCTTCAACCCCCATGGGATAAGCGGCGTGGTGGTGATAGCCGAATCCCATCTGGCGATCCACACCTGGCCCGAGTATGGATATGCGGCGGTCGATGTCTTTACTTGCGGAAGCGACGTGGATCCCTGGAAGGCCCATGAGTTCATCAGGAAGGCCCTTGGGGCGAGCCATTACTCCACGGTGGAGATGGCCAGAGGGGAGCTGGGGGAGGAAGGGGTGTCTACCCATGGCTCTGCCGAGACTATGAGGGAGCTCAGGGTTTAGGGCGTGCTGTCCAGGACTCCAAAGAGCTTTTTCCTCACCTGCGGCAGTGCGGAGGGGTTTACCCCACTGAATGCCTTTGATGCAGCCCTGATCGCCGCGGGGATTGGGGATCTTAACCTGGTGAAGGTCACGAGCATTATCCCCCCTGGCTGCCGGGAGGGGGCGGCGGTGACCTTCCCGAAGGGGAGTATCGTGCCCGCTGCCTTCGCCTATATCACCAGCGATATACCCGGCGAGGTGATATCGGCGGCTGTAGCGGTGGCACTACCCCGAGACCCTGAGGAAGCGGGCCTCATCATGGAATATTCGGCCCGCGGCCACCAGGAGGAGGCAGAGCAGATAGTGCGCAGGATGGCCGAGGAGGGGATGAGGATCAGGGGCAAGGAGATAGGGACACTGAGGAGCTGCTCTGTGGAGTACAAGGTGGAGAAGATCGGGGCCGCGGTGGCCGCCGTCGTCTTCAGGATAGACTGATCCCTTATGAGAAACCTGAGGATCGCTCCCTCCTCCTTCCTTTCTGCCCTCTCTTCCTTGGAGGAAAGCGAGAGCGTAATCGTAGGCTGTCCCCTGGATCTGACGGTGACCTCTCGGCCAGGGGTTAGGTTTGCCCCTCAGGCAATCCGGGAGGCCTCGTGGGGACTGGAAAGCTACAGTCCTCGACTGGACTCAGATCTCGAAGAGATGAGGGTATGTGACCTGGGGGATCTGGAGCTCCCCATCGGGGATGGACTCCTCGCCCTCAAAGAAATAGAGGAGGCGGTCAGGGGGATCGTCTCGGGGGGAAAGGTCCCCTTCCTCATGGGAGGAGAACACCTGATTACCCTGGCGGGGGTGAAGGGTCTCCTCGACCTCCAACCTGACCTGATGGTACTGCAGCTCGATGCCCATGCCGATCTGAGGGATGAGTATCTGGGGGTGCGCCTCTCCCATGCGACGGTGATGAGGAGGGTGGGGGAGCTGGTCGGGGATAGGCTCGTTCAGGTGGGGATCAGGTCAGGGATCAGGGAGGAATGGGAATGGGGGAAGAAGAGGGGGACCTTCCATGCAGGGAGGACCGTCGATGAGGAACTCCTTGCAAAATTGGAGGGAAAACCTGTATACCTGACGGTGGACCTGGACATACTCGATCCGAGTGTTGCCCCCGGGGTGAGCACCCCTGAACCAGGGGGGTGGAGTTTTGACGAACTCATGGATTTCCTCTACGGGTTGAGGGAGCTAAAGGTCGTGGCCTTTGACTTGGTGGAGCTTACCCCTCCCTACGATCCCACGGGCCAATCGGCCGCTGCAGCGGCCAAGATCCTGAGAGAGGGGATACTCCTTTTCGGGAGAAGAAATGCAAAGGGATGAACTCCTCAGAAGGATAAGTTCCCGTGAAGCGAAGGTGGGGGTGATCGGGCTCGGGTACGTGGGACTTCCCCTCGCCCTGAGGTTCGTGGAGGTGGGCTTTGGGGTCCTGGGTTTTGACACCGATCCGAGGAAAGTCGAGGCCCTCACCGAAGGGACCTCCTATATCGGCCACATCCCGGAGCAGAGGGTGAAAGAGGCGAGGGGGAGGGGATTTCACCCCACCGCCGACTTCTCCCGCCTGAGGGAGGCAGATGCCATCCTCATCTGCGTTCCCACCCCCCTTAACCCCTACAGGGAACCGGACCTCTCCTTTGTGGTGAAGACCACGGAGACGATCGCCCAGTACCTCCGCCCCGGACAGCTCGTATCCCTCGAGAGCACCACCTACCCGGGCACCACCGAGGAGGAAGTCCTCCCCCGACTTGAGGCCACAGGTCTGAAGGTGGGGGAGGACTTCTTCCTGGTGTACTCCCCCGAACGGGAGGACCCGGGCAACCAGCGCTACCCCTTCCACAAGATCCCCAAAGTGGTGGGGGGAGTGACGGAGGGCTGCCTCAAGGTTGGCGAAGCACTCTACGGGACGGTGGTCGAGCGGGTGGTCCCCGTATCTTCCCCCCGGGTGGCCGAGATGGCGAAGCTGCTCGAGAACATCTACCGGGCGGTCAACATCGCCCTGGTCAACGAAATGAAGATGCTCTGCGAGAGGATGGGGATGGACATATGGGAGGTGATCGAGGCAGCGAAGAGCAAGCCCTTCGGCTTTCAGGCCTTCTATCCGGGTCCGGGGCTCGGGGGGCACTGCATACCCATAGATCCCTTCTACCTCACCTGGAGGGCCCGAAAGTTCGACTTCCCCACCCGCTTCATCGAACTGGCAGGAGAGATAAATACCTACATGCCCTATTACGTGGTGGAGAAGACCGTGGAGGCCCTGAACAGGCGCGGGAAGTCCATCCAGGGGGCGAAGGTGCTGCTTCTGGGAGTGGCCTACAAGAGGGACGTGGACGATGACCGGGAGTCCCCTGCGCTGAAGGTCATGGAGCTCCTCCTGAAGAGAGGGGCTGAGGTGGACTATAACGACCCCCACATCCCTGTCCTCAAGAGGATGAGGCGCTACGACTTCCGGAAGAGTTCCGTCCCCGTAAACGAGGAAACCCTGAGGTGTTACGACTGCGTCATCATCACCACCGACCACTCCTCCTACGACTACGAGCTCATCCTGAGGGAAGCCTTCCTGATAATTGATACCCGGGGGGTCTACAGGGGAAGAAACGACAAGGTGGTGAGGGCCTGAAATGGACTACGGGCTCGATGAAGGGACGCTCGAGCGGATAATGAAGGCCACTTTCCTCGTCACCGGGGCTGCGGGGTTTATCGGCTCTAACCTCTGTGAGGCCCTCCTGAGGTTGGGGGCAAAGAGGGTCGTGGGCCTGGATAACTTCCTCACCGGGAAGGAGGAGAACATATCGGGGTTTCTCTCTGAGGAGGCCTTTGAGTTTATTGAGGGGGACATCAGGGATCAGGAGACCTGCAAGC
>CAYRAR010000001.1:20715-41395 GCA_964422255.1 uncultured Thermodesulfobacteriota bacterium
GGGGGTGGATTACGTGCTCCATCAGGCGGCCTTGGGATCGGTCCCCCGTTCCCTGGACGATCCCTCCACCACCGATCGGGTAAATGTCCAGGGGACCCTGAACCTGCTGGTGGCCGCCAAAGAGGCCGGGGTGAAGAGGTTCGTGTACGCTTCCTCCTCGTCCGTGTACGGGGACACACCGATTCTGCCCAAGCGAGAGGAGATGGTCCCCTTGCCCAAGTCCCCCTATGCGGTGAGCAAGCTCGCAGGGGAACTCTACTCCAATGTCTTCTACTCGGCCTTCGGCCTGCAGACCATCTCCCTCCGTTACTTCAACGTTTACGGCAAGAGGCAGGACCCCCATTCCCTCTATGCCGCCGTGATCCCCCGCTTCATCTCGGCCCTGCTCGGTGGAAAGAGGGCGGTGATTTACGGGGATGGGGAGCAAACCCGGGACTTCACCTTTGTGGAGGACGTGGTGCAGGCGAACCTCAGGGCCTGTTTCGCCCCCGAGGAGGCCTTAGGCAGGGCTTACAACATCGCCTACGGCAGGAGGACATCGGTCAACGAGCTCTATGCCACCATCTCCTCCCTCCTCGACCTCTCCCCTCCCCCTCAGCCCCTCCGAGAACCGCCCCGGAAGGGGGACGTGAGGGATAGCCTCGCCGACATCTCCGCTGCCCGCGCCCTCCTCGGCTACAGCCCCCTCTACCCTTTGGAGGAGGGGCTGAGGAAGACCCTGGAATGGTACCGGGAGGCCCTCAGGGCCGCTCCAGCGGGATCTCCCCCTGGAGGCCCTTGACCAGGGGCGCCCAGGAGAGGGCCATATCCCCGTATTTGGCGTTTATCCGGTCGCAGGAGAAAGCGAGCCGCTCGAGGCGGCGCTCCTCGGGAAAGAGGGGGAGCTGGAAGGAATCCTTCACGAGATTGGTGACGCTTACCCCCAGAAGGCGCACCTTCTCCCGCAGCCTCATCCCTTCAAGAATTTTCCATGCCGCCTCGTAGATCTCCTTCCCCGTGTTGATCTCCTTCTGGAGGGTTGCTCTCCTCGAGAAGGTCTGAAAATCCCTGTACCTTATGGTGAGGACCACCGTCCTCCCCCGATACCCCCCTTCCCTCAACCTCTTCCCCACCTGCTCGGAGAGCAAAAGGAGGTACCATCGGAGTCGTCCCTTATCGGAGATGTCCTCGTCCAGGGTCAGGGAGTGGCCCATGGATCTGGAGGGCCGCGCCTCCCAGAAGGGAACCACAGGGGTCTCATCCACCCCCTGGGCCATCTTCCTGAGGGCTTCTCCCCAGATCCCGAACCGCCTCCTCAGCAGGGAGGGAGGAAGCCTGGAGAGTTGACCGCAGCTCCTTATCCCCATCGCCTCAAGGGAGGCTGCCGTCTTCTCCCCCACCCCCCAGAGTTCACCCACGGGCAGGGTCTCCATCATTTGGGCGACCCCCTCCGGGGGGACGATCTTCAGCCCATCGGGTTTGGCCATGGAGCTGGCGAGCTTCGCCACCAGCTTGTTGGGGCCGACTCCCACAGTGCATGGCAGCTCGAAGGCCTCCCTGATCCTCTCCTTTATGGCCTTGGCCGTCCCCTCCACCCCTCCGAAGAGGTTCGAGGAGCCGGTCACATCGAGGAAGGCCTCATCTATGCTGTAGGGCTCGACCATGGGAGTGAACTCATAAAGCAGGGCCATTATCCCCCTCGATACCTCAGCGTATCTCGAGAAGCGGGCGGGAATAAGGATCAGATGGGGACAGAGCCTCTTCGCCTCCTTCAAAGGCATCCCGGCCTTAACCCCGTAACGCCTCGCCTCATAGGAGGCCGACGAGACCACCGTCCTCTTCCCCCTCCCGCACACGGCCAGTGGCCTGCCCCGCAGAGCAGGGTCCTCCCTCCGCTCCACCTCCGCGAAGAAGGCGTCCATATCCACGTGGACGATCACCCTCTGGCGCCCCATCTCCTCTCGAGAAACCTGAGGACCCCTATCACCTTGCCTATGATCTTCAGGTCTCCTCCCTCGATCACCATCGGTTCCATCTCCGGGTTGGAGGGGACAAGCTCCACCCTCTCCCCCCTCCTGAAGAACCTCTTTAAGGTCACCTCCCCCTCGATGAGGGCGACCACGATGGTTCCGTCCTCCACCACCGACTGGGGCTTAATGAGCACGTAATCGCCGTCCAGGATATGGTCCCCCACCATGCTATCTCCCTGCACCCGGAGCAGAAAGGTCCCTTCCGGGACAAAGGACCTCTCGAAGAGCACATATCCCTCCACGTTCTCCTCAGCGAGGATCGGCACTCCGGCCTGCACCCTACCGAGCACGGGCACTGGGACCGAGGAGCCCTCCTGAAGCTCGATCCCCCGGGCAACTCCCGGCCTCCTCCTGATGACCCCTTCCTCCTCTAAGAGGGAGAGGGCCCTGTGGACGGCAGAGGTGGTCCGGTACCCGCACCGCCTCTGGATATCCCTGACGGTGGGGGGATAACCCCGCTCCCGGAGGAACCCCCTTATCGCCTCAAACACCCTCTCCTTGGACCCCTTCATTTTAGAACATTTGTTCTATAACCCTTTCTTCTCCCTTTGTCAAGGGATAAGGACGGACCTATAGAGGAAGAAGAGAGCGGTGGTCAGGGAAAGGATGAGCAGGGCGGGGCGCCAGAGATAGCGGTAGGTCCTCATCAGGTCGGCCCCGAAGAAGTCCTTGGAGACGAGGAAACAGAGGTGAAGGGGGGTGAGCATCATCCCCATGTAGCCGAACCCGTAGGCGAGGAACCCGTAAGGGATGATACCCCCAGGTGTTGTGGGATGTATCAGGGAGACGACCAGAGGGAAGGTGGTCCCCACGAACCCTATGGCGGCCCCGGTAACCAGCCCGGCCACAAAGGGGAGAAAGGCGATGATCAGCAAGGGGGGAATCCTGTAGAGGCTCAGTTCCTGGCGCATCATCTCCACGGCGGCACTCTTCACCAGCACCCCCTTGAAGGCCATGATCCCGAAGATGACCACGGCCATCTGGGGAACGGAGGGCTTAAGGAGACTGGAGAGGAGATCCCCCCTCCCGAGGCGGTTCTTCCTCATGGCCCAGAGGATGGAGGCCGAAAGTCCCAGGGCAAAGCCGAGGTATTTTGGGGGAGCGAAAGGGATCTGTAAGTGTAAAAGGTGGTGAAGGGCCTGGAAGCCGAAGAGGAAGATCAAGATGATGATTATGGGCATGGTCTCATGGAGAAAGTCGAGGAGGGCCCCTCTCCTCCCTCCTTGAGGAGGGTCTCCCTCCCCCTTAGGGATGTGGCGGGCGATGAAGATCAACCCTCCTGTTATGGCCCCTGCGGTGAGGGGCATCTGGGTCAAGACGAACTTCCAGGTCTCTACCCGCAGGAGCGAGATGGCGAGGATCACCCCGGGGTAAAGGGGCCACCAGTACTCCCAGAGGTGTCTGAACCAGTAGTTTATGGCGGCCTTCAGCTCCGGGTCCCCTCCCCTGAGGGGATAGCTCTCCTGGACCATAGGGGCGGAGACCAGGGCCCCTGCCGGCATGGGCAGAAGCCCTATTAGGGCGGGCATGGCCAGGGTGGTGAACTTCCGGCTGTGGCTCAGGCGATCGAAGGCCTCAACGATCCGGCTGAGCTGACCCGCCCGCTCCAGCAGATTGCTCAGGGTGAGGATGGCAGCGATGATCGAGGCAAGCCAGAGGCTCTGAGAGGAAGTGATGTCCTTCAAGATCATCAGGAGGAGCGGCACAGGCCGAAGGCGCATCCAGAGGCCGAGGAGGAGGGCCCCGAGGAAAAGGCAGAGGAAGAAGGGGACCCTCTTGCGATTGAGAAAGAGGATCAGGGCGAAGACGACGAAGACCCTTATGAGTACCGGGAGCTTAAAGGGCAACCTCCTCTCCTTTATCGCGGACAGACGATGAAGATGGGAGAAGGACCAAGCTTTATCCTCCTCCTGGTCACTTCAGATCCCTGAAAGTCATAGACGCTACAGCTCCCTTCCACCTCCACCGTCTCTTCCCCTTCGGACCAGACCACATCCACCTTCCAAGAGGGGAAGAGGAAGGAATGGCGCCTGATCCTGCCCTGAGAAAGATCCCTGTAAGAGAGGAGGGGCCGGTTCAGGAGGCGGGTGGATGTTTTGAAGGCGTTCAGGGTGGGGGATATAGGCCTCCTCCTCTCATCCCCCAGGCCGACGATGTGATGCCGGTCGTTGCTGAAGGGAAACCAGATGGCCGCCTCAAGGCCCATGGCCACAGAAAGGGCGAGCTTCTTGACCATGTCTTCGGCCGCCCTCCTCTCCCTCTGAGGGGCCCCCAGCCTGTACCTTGACCCGAGCTCGTTGTTCATGAGGGCCTCCTTCCCCGTCCTCTCCCTGATGAAAGAGACGAGGAGGGGAAAGAGTTCCGGGGTCTCATAATAGTGGAAGTTGACGACATCCACCACTTCCTTGAGCCTCCTTACGAGGAAGGAGCCCTTCCTTATGTGCTCCCTCACCCTCTCGTTCCTCATCAGGCGATGGAGCTCGCTGAGGGAAGTGGCCCTCCTCACGTAGGCCTCTTGGAAGTAGGCCTTGTAAAACTCAAAGGCCTCTTCGTCCCTTCCCTCCTCCAGGAGCGCCTCGGTCATCAGAAGGCCCCAGCAGAGGGAGGCGATTCCGCTGTCAGCGACCTTCACCTGAGGGTCCACATCCTTTATGGCCTTCCTGGCCGTGGCCACGAGCCTAAGGTACTCCTCCATCCCCCCGCACCAGAACCCCCTGGCGGTGACCTCGTTCTCGATGACCACGATGGGGAAGGCACCCCGGTAGCGCTTGACCACCTCACTCACGAAGCGATAGTAAGAGCTGCTGTAACCGTACCTCTTATCGAAGCTGTCCCTGAGGTCCAGGGGTGGGGAGGAGCACTCCCTCGAGGGATACCTCACGGCCCATCCAGCCCCTGCGGTCCTCATCACCGGGATCACCTTTATCCCTCTCTGGAGGAACCAGTTTATCTTCTTAAGGGGCGGGGCATCCCAGGAAAAGGTCCCTCTCTCGGGCTCGACGGCACCCCAGGGGATCCCCACTCGGCAGAAGGCGATGGGGAAATCCCCCGCGTCCACCTCCCCCGTGCGGAAGCAGAAGGTACCTATCGTCCCCTCCCTTCCCTCGGAGGAGCCGATGGCGAAGAGGAGAAAAAGAATGAGGACGATAAGTAAGCTCAGCCTTTTAGATGTCCTATCCATGATTACTGGACAGAGGAGGGAAGATCTGCCCTCCTGCGCCTGAGCTGGATCGGATAATCGGTCCAGAGGTAGACCCCTCCTCCTATAAGGCTCGAGATCATGATGACGGCGAGCAGCAGAAGGCTGAAGGTCAACCCCTGGGCCGTCCCTACCCCGAACAGGTGCAGAAAGAAGACGTAAGACCCCTCCCTTACCCCGAGGCCGCTTATGCTCACCGGGATGGCACTTATCACGTCCACCATCGGGACGATGAAGAAGTAGGCCAGCAGGGGGACCCGAAGGCCGAGGGCAAGACCCACGAGGGCGACGACCAGGACATTTATCCCCTGAAAGAGAAAGGAGAGCCCCAGAACCCAGGCCGTCCTCCTTCCCTCTCTCCAGAAGACGTCGTAGTCGGCCAGGTTAATCCTCCCCGCGACCCTACCGAGCCAGGGGAGGAGCCCGATGAGATGGGGCAGGAGGAAGACCCCTATCCAGAGGAGAGTAGTCCCCAGGATGATGAGGAGGCGAAAGGGGTCTGGGAGCATCCTCCCTGCTGGAGAGAGGAGGGCCAAGGAGGCGATGACGCTTAAGGCCATCCCCCCGGTGAAGCGCTCGGCAAAGATGGAATAGGCGGCCCTCATGCGGCTCTGCTCCCGCCCGGCCAGCAGGTACACCCTCCCTATGTCACCGCCGATGCTCCCCAGCATGAAGAGGTTGAAGTACATCCCTATGAAGTAGTAGGCCAGGAGGTCCTTATAAGGCCTCCTGAAGCCCAGCATCCCGGCGATGACCCCCCATTTGTAGGCCGAAAGGGCCTGCCCCGCGAGATAAAGGGCGAGGGCAAAGGAGATGTAAAGGTGATCTGCCTTGAGGAAGGATTCCCATATGGTGGCGGGGGAGACGCTGAATAGAAGATAGGAGAGGATCCCCGCACTTACCCCGACCTTGATGAGGAACTTTAAGGGCCTCTTCCTCACAGCCGGACCCTCTCCCCTCCCCGCCCCAGCGACCTGGCTCCGGCATCGAGCACCTTAAGGGTCTCCAGGGAATACCTTCCCAGGGAGGGGGCATCCATCCCCTCCCTCACCGCCTTGATGAAGGCCTCACAGGAGGCGAAGAGGGGTTCTGGGGGACCGAACTCGGTGATCTCCTTCTCGCAGAGGGAGCGAGCGGGGATCAGGTTGGGGGAAGGAATCCCCTCCACCCTCTTCTTAGGGGGGCTTCCCAGCTGGTGCCGATATAGGGCCACCTTCCTCTTGGCAAACCTGCCTTCATAGAATATGGAACCCCGGGACCCCACCACCACCAGGCTCGCCGTGCTTATGGGGTGATACCAGCTCAGGTGCACCCAGACCGAAATACCGTCCTCCAGCTCCAGGTCACCCCATACCATGTCCTGGAGCCCTTCCTGAAGGTAGGTGTAGCCCCTGACCGAGATGCTCCGCACGGGCCGCTCCAGCAGGTAGCGCAAGATGGAGAGGTCATGGGGGGCGGAGTTCCACCACACATTCGACTCACACCTTATCCTGCCCATCCCCAGCCTCTGGAGGAGCAGGTGGTAGACTTCCCCAATCTCGCCTCCCTTTATCATCTCCTTCACCATCCTTAAGGCCGGATCGTACAGGAAGGTCTCGTCCACGAAGAGGACCCTCCCCCCCTCCTCGGCCATCCTGACCAGCTCCTCGCCCTCCCCGAGGGACATGGCCATGGGCTTCTCCACGAAGACATGCTTTCCGTTCCTTAGGGCCTCCTTTGCCGGGGAGGCGTGAAGGCTGGGAGGAGTGACGATCGCCACCCCCTCAATCCCATCAGCCCGCAGGAGGGCCTCCGGTTCATCGATGAGCTCCAAGGAGGGAAAGGATCCCTTTAGCTCTTGGAGGCTATCCGGGTTGGGATCACACAGGACCTTTACCTCCACCTCCTCCATCGAGGAAAAGTTCCGCAGCACGTTCTTCCCCCAGTATCCGCCTCCCAGTATCCCTATCCTCACCTTACCCATTCACCACCTCCCTTACCCTGAAGACGCCCTCCTTCTGGGCCCGAATGAACCTGAGGAGATTCCTCTCGACGAGGCGGCAAAGAAAGAGGAGGACAATCGATGCAAGGAGAAAGATCAGCGTCCCCAAACTGAAGGAGAAGAGAAGGAGGATAAGGGCCCCAACCCCTCCCAGGGAGATCGCCCCTCGCGCCTTATGGATCCTCCTCCTCCAGCCCTCCGCATCCGAGATGGCGAACCTTATGGTCAAAAGCTCCCTGATGACCTCGAAGGTCCTTCCCAGACCGTAGTGGGACCTGCCGCTGCGGCGCCTCCGGTCGTTCACCTCGACCTCGGCCACCTCCTCGTCCTTTACACCGAAGAGGGCCGGTAAGAACCGATGAAAGCCATGAGGAACCTGGTATCCCTTCACGAGGGACGAACGATACCCCTTAAGCCCACAGCCCACATCGTGGATCTTGACCCCGGTCACCAAGGCGATGAGCCAGTTCACTATCCGGGAGGGCAAGACCCGGCTGAAGAAATCCTCTTTCCTCTCTCGGCGCCAGCCACTCACGGCCTCATAGCCCTCCCTGAGCATCCTGAACAGAAGGGGTATGTCCCGGGGATCGTTCTGCCCGTCACCGTCCATGGTGATGATCCAATCCCCCCGGGCGAAATGATATCCGGCAGAGAGGGCGGCCGCCTCACCGAAATTGCCGTCCAGCTCCACCACCCTCACGGTCCCATCCCCCTTCGCTATCTCTTTGAGGAGCTCCCCTGTCCTGTCGGTGCTGCCATCGTTCACGAAGATGATCTCATACCTCACCCCCAGCCCCTCCATCACCTCCTTGAGCTCGCGGTAAAGGGGCTCTACGTTTCCCTCCTCGTTATGCATGGGTATGGCCACCGAGACCTCAGGTCTCATCCCTCCCCGAAGATATCACACCCCCTCGTTCCGCTTCAACTTCTCGATGCAGGGCCTACCCTTTTCTGCCGCCATAGAACTCCCTCACCTTCTCGATGACGTACTCCACCTCCCCATCGGTAAGCTCCGGGTATATCGGGAGGGAGAGGATCTGGGAAGAAACCCTTTCCGAGACGGGCAGATGGTATCGCTCAAACCCCTCCCTCTCCCACGCCTCCTGGAGGTGGAGGGGCTGGGGGTAATGGATCCCGGTCCCGATCCCCTCCTCTGCCAGGAAGGAGATAAGCCCATCCCGGTCCTCGGCCCGGATCACATACCGGTGATATACGCTCACCCTGTCCTCGGGATCGGGAGGAGGGATGACCTCCTCCAAGGAGGAGAAGGCCCCGGAGTAGAGACGGGCTATCTCCCGGCGGCGCCGGTTCTCCTCGTCGAGGGACCTCAGCCTTATCCTCAGGACCACCGCCTGAAGCTCGTCCAGGCGGCTGTTGAAGCCGTAAAAGAGGTGCCGATTCTTCACCTTCTGTCCGTGGACGCGCAGAAGGTCGATCCTTTCGGCCACCTCAGGATGATCGGTGACGCAGAACCCCGCATCTCCGAAGGCCCCGAGATTCTTCACCACCCCGCAGCTGAAGCAGCCCACATCACCGAAGGTCCCCACCTTCTTCCCTTTATATTCGGCCCCATGAGCGTGGGAGCAGTCCTCGATCAGCTTGATCCCGTACCGTTCCTTCAGCCCCATTATCGGCTCCATGGTCACCGGGTGCCCGTACATGTGGACGATCAGGAGGGCCTTCGTCCTCTCGGTTATCCTCTCCTCAACCTGATCGGGGTCAGGACCGAAATCCTCTTCCTTCATGTCCACGAGCACTGGTTTAGCCCCTGCCCATTTTATCGCCTCGGCAGCGGCCACAAAGGCGTTGGCGTGAAGGATCACCTCATCGCCCTCCCCTACCCCGCAGGCCAAAAGGGCCAAAAGCAGGGCATCGGAACCCGAGGCGACCCCAAAGGCATAGCGGGCCCCAAGATAGGAGGCGATCTCCTCCTCGAAGGCCTTAACGTTCCTGCCGCCGAGGAGCTGCATCCCCTCGAGTACCCTCGACCATTCCTCAAAGAGCTCCTCCTTTATCCTCGCCCTCACCCTCTTCAGGTCAAGAAGAGGTACCCTCATCTTCACCCCTCCTTAAGAGATCTTTTTCCTTATCAACAATTTCCCTTTGGTCTTTTACGGGGAATGTGCGGAAGGGAAGAACTATCCCTTCAGGCGGTATCCGTACATCCTCTTGTAATAAAGCCTGTATTCTCCCGATTTCACCTTTCGCCACCAGTCCTCGTGAGAGAGATACCAATCGATGGTCAGCCTTATCCCCTCCTCGAAGGGGACCTGAGGCGACCAGCCCAACTCCTCCCTGAGCTTGGAGAAATCCATAGCGTACCTTCTGTCATGCCCGGGCCTGTCCTTCACGAAGCGGATCAGGGAATGGGGTTTCCCCAGCAGGTCGAGGATGGTCCTCACCACCTCCAAATTCGTCCTCTCGCAGCCTCCCCCTATGTTGTAGACCTCCCCTGCCCTTCCCTGGTGAAGGATCAGGTCAAGGGCCCGGCAGTGATCCTCCACATAGATCCAGTCCCTCACGTTCATCCCGTCACCGTAGAGAGGGAGTTCCTTTCCCTCCAAGGCGTTGCTTATCATCAGGGGGATCAGCTTCTCGGGGAACTGATAAGGGCCGTAATTGTTGGAGCAGCGGGTGATGATGGTGGGAAGGCCATAGGTCCTGTAATACGCCCTCACCAGCAGATCGGCGCTTGCTTTGCTGGCAGCATAGGGGCTGTTGGGGTGAAGAGGGGTGGTCTCGGTGAAGTAGCCCGTGGGTCCCAGGGAACCGTAGACCTCGTCCGTGGATATCTGCATGAAGAGGGCCACCCCTCTCTCCTTCGCCTCTTCCAGGAGGACATAGGTACCCATCACGTTGGTCCGGAGGAAGACCGAAGGGTCCTCAATGCTTCGGTCCACATGGGATTCAGCGGCGAAGTTGATGACCCAGTCCACCCCCTCCATCGCCTCCCGCACGTGCTCCCTCTCGGCTATGTCCCCCTTCAGGAAGGTATAGCGGGGGTTGTCCTGGAGATCGGAGAGGTTCTCGGGGTTGCCCGCATAGGTGAGCTTGTCGAGGTTTATTACCCGATAGTGGGGATATTTCCGCAGGATGTAACGGATAAAGTTTGAACCGATGAACCCGCAGCCGCCCGTAACGAGGAGGGTCTTCCCTTCAGCCATCCTTCCTCGCCCAATCGTAGGGTATGTCGTTATCGTGGGGGTGGATCCGGTACTCGTCCGGGGACTCCCTCCGGTAGGGCTCCGTGGGGATGTTGATCACGATCGCCTCCTCCTCGCTTATGCACATCCAGCCGTGATAGACCCCCGGGGGGATCTGCACCAAGAGCGGGTTGTAGTCCCCAATGAAGAACTCGTTCACCTCCCCCTTGGTGGGAGAGCCCTCCCTGGCATCGTAGAGAACCAGCTTCAGCATCCCCTTCACCACCGCCACGTTATCGGTCTGGACCTTATGGTAATGCCACGCCTTCACCACGTTGGGATAAGTAGTGGTCATGTAAACCTGGCCGAACCCCTCAAAGAGGTCATCGTCCCTCCTCAGGATCTCCATCACCCTCCCCCTCTCATCGGGGATGACCTTGAGCTGCTTTATCCTGACCCCCTCTATCATCTCTTCACCTCAATCCATCTTGTTCGCCCCGGTCTGGGCCACCAGGTTGCTCGCCCTGAGCAGCGAGTCGAAGGTCCCGGCATCGGTCCACCACCCGTCCAGGATCTCCCAGGTCATCTCCCCCCGTTCGATATAGGTGTTGTTCACATCGGTTATCTCCAGCTCCCCCCGCTCCGAGGGCTTAAGGGTCCTTATGATGTCGAAGACCTGCGAATCGTACATGTATATGCCGGTGACCGCGTACCGGGACTTGGGGACCTTGGGCTTCTCCTCTATCCTCACCAGCTTCCCGTTCTCGAAGACGGGGACCCCGAACCGTTCCGGATCGGGTACCTCCTTCAGCATGATCTTCGCCCCCCGCTCCTGCCGCTCGAAGTCCTCCACCGCCTTCTTTATGTTCTTTTCGATCACGTTATCTCCCAGGATGACGCATATCTTCTGCCCCTCGGCAAAGTACTCCGCCAAGGCCAGGGCCGCCGCAATCCCCCCCTCTCCCTCCTGATAGGTATAGTTGAGATGCTGAAGGCCAAATTCCCTCCCGTTCCCCAGCAGACGCAGGAAGTCCCCCGCATTGTTCCCTCCCGTGACAATGAGGATGTCCCTTATCCCGGCATTTATCAGGGTTTGCAGGGGATAATAGATCATCGGCTTATCGTAAACGGGCAAGAGGTGCTTGTTGGTGATCTTGGTCAGGGGATAGAGCCTGGTTCCCAGCCCTCCTGCAAGGATCACCCCTTTCATCTCCTCCCTCCTAACGGATCTTCCATGTGCCGATACCCTTCAGCGTTATCTCCACCATCACCTTTATCTCCTTGTCCCTCAGCCCATCCGGAGACCGGTTTATATCGTATACCTTAAGCCCCACCTCCCAGCACTGATGAGTCCAGTGGATTCCATAAACCGTCTCTATCCTCGTATCGTCCAAAAGATTGTATCGGTAGGAGAAGGAAAGATCAAGGGGATCTATTATGTGAAGCTTGCTCGATACGTTCACCTCCTCAAGTTCATCCCTTTGGAAGCGGTACTCAGCGCTTAAGGAATCCCCGCGTCGGTCGGTGATGGTCAGAGCAGCTCCGAAGGCGTCGAAGGCCCTCCGGTGGTAGTCGTATTCAAAGTCCAGGCTCCCGGAGAGCCATGAGAGAGGATGAGCCTTGATCTCGACCTCCAAGGGCTTGAGGCGCTCCTCAAAATCGAGGCCGGGGTAAAAATCGTATCCCTGCGAGACCCTGAGCCAGAGGTATTCCCTGCAGGAGGTCTCCCCCTCCTCTTCCACCTTTCCCAGCAAGCGCTGGGTGAGGCGGAAGGTAAGGAGGCTCTCGTGCTCGAGCCTGTCCAGGCTGTCGAAGTAGGGGTTCTCCTCCTGGTCCACCTCAGGAAGGTAGTGGTAAAGGAGTTCAGGCTCTATCGTATGGCGGAGGGCCACAAGCTTCTCTCCTCGAAGGGGAAAGACCCGGGCGATGGTCGTCGAGAGGGATGCCCCCAGCTCATAGAGCACCCTTTCGGTGGGGTCCTCCATCTTCTCTTCCGGGTCGTTATCGGGGAAATAGAAGGTGGAGCGGAAGGCGGCCCATGGCTCAAACCTCAAAACGTCAAAGGGCCTGAGGGGAAGAAAGACCCTGGGGTAAAGGTCTATCCTTCCCCCCCTTATCCCCTCCTCGCGCCAGAAATGGGTCCCTTCGGCATCGAACTGATAAAATAGGGGCGTTTTCCCCAGGGGGCGCTTGTAGAGGTGGAAGAAGAGGTCGGGGAGACGCTGAAGCGTCCCGTCGTTGTCCGCAACGGTGAGGTCACGGAAGTAGTCGGCCTCGGCGCTCAGCTCGCCCCATCGCCACCTCTTAGCGAAGTAAAGGGTGGATTTCAGGTAATTGCGGGAACGGGCATCAATTAGGGCCTCCTCCGGCAGATCCTCATCGAAGTCTACGGGATAGTCCCTATCGCTGACCCAGTTGATATCGGCGAAGAACTCATACCCACCGGGGAGAAGGTGGCGATGGTCAAAAAAGAGGGACCACCTGTGTCTCTCTTGGAGCTCATCGTAGAGGTGGAAGGTCCTTATCTGGCCCTGGGCCTTGGTGCTCAAGGCGTAGCGATACTCTATCCCCCCCTTGAACCCCCTGCCCCGGGAGTCACCGTGGCGGGTGAGGAAGAAGGTGGCATCCTGATTAGGGGCGATCACCCAGTAATAGGGGATGGTGATCTGAGGCCCGTACTTGCTGGAGGTGGCGAAGGAGGGAAAGAGAAAGCCGCTCTGTCGTTTCCTCTTCACCGGGAAGACGGCCCAGGGGAGATAAAACACAGGGACCTCCTTTATCCTCAGGCCGGGCCACTTCCCCTTGGCATACCCCTCCATCTCCACTTCCAGCTCCTTGCAGGTGAACTTCCAAGAGGGAACCTCCTCGTCACAGGAGGTGAGGGTGGCGTCATAGACCCGGTATCTCGCCTCCCCGAGCTTCTCTATCCTGCTTCCCGTTATGTGAAAGTTCCGCTCCTTGAGGAATATCTTCGCCTCATATACCACGCCCTTTTTTGTCTCCAAGTCCATCTCTATCCGCCGGCACTCCAGGACATCGCCCCCTTCCCTGAGGACCACCTCCCCTTCGGCGATGGCATAGTGCTTCTCCAGATAATAGACCGCCTTCTCGGCCTGAAGCTCCGATCCCCCATAACGGATGACCACATCCCCCTCCATGATCACCAGGGCGGCCTTGCCGTTGTAGATCATCCTCTGGGCCTCTATCTCCACGGGCCCTTTCCCCCCTCCCAGAGAGATGGGATAGGCAAGGGAAGGAATGGCTAAGGAGAATAAGATGAAGAGGAGGAGGGGGACCCTCATGCCTCGCCCCCGAGCAGGATCTGGCGGGCATCGGCCACGGTGAAGAGGGACCCGGTGATGAGGACGAGGTCCTCCCGAGAGGCCTCCTCGAGGAGGAGGGAGAGCCCCTCCCTCATCTCTTCCCTCTCCTTGACCCGGGGACAGAAGCGGCGGGCCACTTCCGCGATCCTCCCCGGAGGGAGGGCCCTGGGGTTGGAGGGCCGGGTGGCCACCACCAGCTTCGCCAAGGGGGCAAGCTCCCTGACGATCCCCTCCACATCCTTATCATCCATGATCCCCAGAAGCAGAAACAATGCCCGGTAGCGGATATCCCTCAAGGCCTCCTTTAGCGCCCTCGCCCCCTCCCCGTTATGGGCCCCATCGAGGATGAGGAGGGGAGCCTCCCTCACCACCTCCATCCTTCCGGGCCAGCGGATCTCCTGGAGACCCTCGCGTATGTCGGCCTCAGAAACCGCATATCCCTTTTCGGCCAGGACCTCAAGGGCGGCGATGGCCAGAGAAGCGTTAAATAGCTGAAATCTCCCGAGGAGCCCCACCTCAAGCCCCTCCATCCTCCATCGGCGTCCGGAGAAATCGAGCCGCTGAGCCCCCCGCTCGCGGTAATGAAAGTCCCTCCCCAAAAGAAATAGGGGGGCACTTCTCTTCCTCGCCTCCTCCTCTATTACCTTGAGCGCCTCCTCCTCCCGTACCCCGCATACCACAGGGACCTCTTCCTTTATGATCCCAGCCTTCTCCCTGGCGATCTCGCTCAGGCTTGATCCCAGCACCTGGGTGTGTTCCTTCGATACGGTGGTTATCACCGAGACCTGAGGGGTTATCACATTGGTAGAATCGAGCCTCCCCCCAAGCCCCACTTCTATCACCGCCAGATCTACCTCCTTCTCCGCAAAATACTGGAAGGTGATGGCGGTGGTAAAGTCGAAAAAGGTGAAGTGCTCAGGCCCACCTTCTTCCTCCATCTTCCTCCGCAGGAACTCCACCAGACGGACCACCTCCCCCTCCTCTATCTCCTTCCCGTTTATCTTCACCCTCTCGGTAAAGGAGTGAAGGTGAGGGGAGGTGTAAAGTCCCACCCTCCAGCGGCGGGAGAGGATCTCGGCCATCATGGCCGATACCGACCCCTTCCCGTTGCTTCCCGTGATGTGGACCGTCCTGAGGCGTCGGTGGGGGTCCCCGAGGAGGGAAAGAAGGCGAGAGATGTTATCGAGACCAAAGATCATTCCGAATCTCTCGAGGGAGTAGAGGTAATCGAGGGAATTCTTGTAGGACATGGGCTTCAGTGGTAGAGGAGGTCAAGGAGCTTTCCGAGGACCTCCTTCAGCCGGCGGCGCTCGACCACCATGTCGATCATCCCGTGCTCGAGCAGGTACTCTGCCCTCTGGAAGCCCGGGGGAAGCTCCTCCTTGATCGTCTCCTTTATCACCCTGGGGCCTGCAAAGCCTATCAGGGCCCCCGGCTCAGCGATGATCACATCCCCCAACATCCCGAAGCTGGCGGTAACGCCCCCTGTGGTCGGATCGGTGAGCACCGATATGTAGGGTAAACGTTCCTTCCTCAGGAGGGATAAGGCGGCGCTGGTCTTGGCCATCTGCATGAGGGAGAGGATCCCCTCCTGCATCCTCGCCCCTCCGGAGGCGCAGAATATCACCACCCCACACCTCATCTCCCTCGCCCTCTCCACCATCCGCGTGATCTTCTCCCCTGCCACCGATCCCAGGCTCCCCCCCAGGAAGAAGAAATCGAAGACCCCTATCAAGGCGGGCTGATCCTCGATCTTCCCCCAACCGTAAATGAAGGCATCTTTCAGACCGGTGGTCTCCTGGGCTTCCCTGATCCTGTCGATGTACCTCTTCTTGTCCTTGAATTGGAGGGGATCCTTCGGGCTCATATCGCTGTCCATCTCCTCAAAGGTCCCTTCATCCACGGTGAGGGCGAGGCGCTTCCTCGCGGGGATGGGGAAGTGATAACCGCACTTGGGACAGACATCCAGGTTCCTCTCCAGCTCCTTCTTGTAGATGATCTCGTTGCAGGCCTTGCACCGCGACCAGAGGTCCTCCCTCAGTTTCTCCTCGGCCTTCCTGTGATCTCTCTTTTTGAACCAGCCCATCTTAAGTCCCTGTAAAGATAGCAGAAGCCCTTACCCCCTTCAACCTCATCTTAAATGGACGAACTAAAGGGGTTGAAAAGGGAGGGAGTCTGGGATTAAATATAGATGTGAGCCGCTACTCTTATTTGCGAGTGGGAGATCATGTCTATCACCTTCGCTATTCCCATTGGGGCGTAGGGGAAGTGGTGGAGGAATGGAGTTCTAAGGTTCCGGGGGGCTTCTCCTTCGTGAAGGTCTCCTTTCAGGACGGAAAGGTAAGGGTCTTCGACAACGATTATCGCAGCAGCACCTGCTGTTACTATACTGGGGTGGTGAAGATCAGGGGCGATTAGCTCAGGTGGACAGAGCGTTGGCCTCCGGAGCCAGAGGTCGGGGGTTCGAGTCCCCCATCGCCCTCCAGAGGTTTCCTATAGTCTATCCACGGGGGCACATCTTGCGGACGCCCCTAAGAGGAGCGACAACATCAGGGACCCCCTACCCCTTCTCCTCATACCCGCAGTCCTTCTCCGGACAGACGAGGAAGACCTCCCCCCTTCTCTTCGTCTCGATCAGATAGGGGGACCCGCATTGGGGGCAGGCACGGGGCACGGGCCTCTGCCAGAGCACGAAGTTACATTCGGGATAGCGGCTGCACCCGTAAAAGGTCCGCCCTTTCTTCGTCCTCCTCTCGACGATCTCTCCCCCGCACCCCTCCACCGGGCACTTCACCCTTGTGCCCACGGGCTTCGTGCCATCGCATTCTGGATAGCGTTCGCAGGCGAGAAACCTCCCGAACTTGCCTTCCTTTATCACCATGGGGCTTCCACACTTGGGGCACCGCTCATCAGTGGTCTCCTTGACTATCCTGATCCTCCCCTCCTCATCCCGCACGAACATCTTGGCGTTCTTGCACTGGGGAAAGGCAGAACAGGAGAGGAACTCCCCGTACTTCCCCCACCGGATCTCCATGGGGCTCCCGCATAGCTCGCACCTTATCTCCGTCGGTATCCTCTCCCTCCTGACCTCCCTCATCTCCTTTTCGGCCTTCTGAAGATCCTGGGAGAAGGAGCGGTAGAACTCCTGCAGTACCTCCGTCCAGCTCACCCGTTCCGCCTCGATCTCGTCGAGCTTCTCCTCCATCCGGGCGGTGAACCCGACGTCCATGATGGCGGGGAAGTTCTCCACCAGGAGCTCCGACACCAGGAGGCCCAGGGAAGTGGGATGAAATTTGCGATCCTTCAGCTCCACGTATCCCCTCTCCAGGAGGGTGGTGATGATGGTCGCATAGGTAGAGGGGCGACCTATCCCCTTCTCCTCGAGTTCCTTCACCAAAGAGCTCTCGGTGTAGCGGGGAGGAGGCTGGGTAAAGTGCTGTTTGGGGACAAGCTCCACGAGCTCCAGCTCATCCCCCTCCTTGAGGGGGGGCAGGGTCCCCTCTTCCTCGTCCTCTTCCTTCTCCTCGTAAACGATCAGGAACCCCGGGAACTTGAGGAGGCGGCCCGTGGCCGTAAAGAGGTACTCCCCTGCTTTGATCTCCACCGTTGTCTGATCGATGAGCGCCTCTTTCATCTGGCAGGCGAGGAAACGATCCCATATCAGCTTGTACAGCAGGAACTGATCTCGGGAGAGGTAGGACTTCACCCTCTCAGGGGACAGGTCGAAGGAAGCGGGGCGGATCGCCTCATGGGCCTCTTGGGCCCCTTTCCGGCTCTTGAAGCGATTGGGTGTCGCGGGGAGATACTCCTCACCGAAGAGGCGAGCTATGGTCCTCCTCACCCCTTCTATCGCCTCAGGGGCGATGCGCACCGAGTCGGTTCTCATATAGGTGATGAGCCCTACCCGGCCCAGCTCACCCAGCTCTACCCCCTCGTAAAGCTGCTGGGCTATCGTCATCGTCTTCTTCACGGAGAAACGGAGCCTGCGGGACGCCTCCTGTTGCAGGGTGCTGGTGATAAAGGGAGGAGGAGGATTGCGTCGCCTCTCCTTCCTCTGCACCCGCTCCACGATGAACTTCTCCCCTCGCAGGGAGGAGATGATCGCACGGGCCCGCTCCTCGTCGGGGATCTCCGCTTTCTTGTCCTTTATCTTCGTCAGGCGTGCCTCAAAGGGGGAGGGGCTTGAGGGGTGGAGCAACTCCGCCGTTATGCTCCAGTACTCCTGGGGGACGAAGTCCCTGATCTCCTTCTCCCTCTCGCAGATGAGGCGCAGGGCCACGGACTGGACCCTGCCGGCACTGAGCCCCCTCTTCACCTTCTGCCAGAGGAGGGGGCTCAGCTTGTAGCCCACCAGGCGGTCCAGTATCCGCCTCGCCTGCTGAGCTCGATAGAGGCTCTCCTGAAGTCCCCTGGGGTTCTTCAGCGCCTCCCTTATCCCCCGAGGGGTCACCTCGTGGATCAGGAGGCGGTGGATCTCCTTTCCGTCCCCCACCTCTTCAGCGATGTGCCAGGCGATCGCCTCCCCCTCCCTGTCCGGATCAGGGGCCAGATAGATGCGATCGGCCTTCCTGCTTAAGGCCTTAAGCTCCTTTATCACCTTCTCCTTCCCCTTTATGATCACATACTGGGGGGCGAAGTTCCTCTCTATGTCCACCCCAAGCCTGTTCTCGGGCAGGTCCTTGATGTGGCCCACCGAGGCCTTGACCATGAACTCCTTGCCCAGGATCTTGTTAATGGTGCGGGCCTTGGCCGGCGACTCAACTATGATGAGGGACTTTCCCATCTCCTTATGCAAGGGCGAACACCTTTCCGGGCATCTGGATGACCAGCCCCTTTAGCTCCAACTCAAGCAGAAGGGAGGCCACCTTCTGCACCTCCATTCCCACCTTTCGGGAGAGTTCGTCGATCTGCAGGGGCCCTACCGAGAGGGCCTCCAACACCTCCCTCTCTTCCTCGGTGAAATCTCGAGGGGGGGTCTCTCCCTTATCTCCCTCATACTGGGGGAGGACCTCTTCCAATATATCCTCTGCCCCCTCTATGAGCTTCGCCCCTTCCTTGATCAAACGGTGGGTCCCGCGACTTGTTACCGCCCCGGCATACCCCGGCACAGCGAAAACACTCCTTCCCTGCTCCAGGGCCATGGAGGCGGTGATGAGGGCCCCGCTCCTTTCGGATGCCTCCACCACCACTACTCCCAAAGCGAGGCCGCTTATTATCCTGTTGCGCAGGGGAAAATTCCAGCGCTCAGGGGGGGTAGAGAGGGGAAATTCCGAGATCACTGCCCCATTTCTCCGTATCTCCTCAAAGAGCCACCGGTTCTCAGAAGGGTAGATCACGTCCAGGCCACTGCCAAAGACGGCGATGGTCCTTCCCCCGGCCTCCAGGGCCCCCCGATGGGCCTCGGTATCTATCCCCCTGGCCATCCCACTCACCACCGTCACCCCCTTTGAGGCGAGCTCCCCTGAAATCTTCCTGGCGAATGCCCTCCCATAAGGTGAGCACCTCCTGGAACCGACAACCGCCACGGCAAGAGCGTCCCTCTCAGCGAGATTCCCTTTCACGTAGAGAAGAGGGGGCGGATCCGGGATCTGACGGAGATTGGAGGGATACCTTTCCTCCCTTATGGTGATCACCTCTATCCCCAACTCCCTTGCCCTCATCAGTTCCCTCTTCCCCTCCTCAAGAAATGTCCCCTCCTCTATCCTCTTTGCCAGCTCCTCCCCTACTCCCTCCACCCTCCTGAGCCTTTCTGCCGGAGCGAAAAATACCTCCTTTGCCCCCCCGAACTGGGCGATAAGTTTACCATATAGGATGGGTCCCACCCCCGGGACCTTATTGAGGGCGACCCAGTAAACCTTATCGTCATCCATTCGTTAAAAGAAAACCCCTTACAGGAGGGGTCCTTAATTTATCATATTTTGACCTCGAGAGGAAAAACTACTTCCCCACCGCTGTTACCCGGTCTCCCACCACCAGCTCCCTCTCGCTCTGGAGGATAAGGGCGGTGGAGGTCTTCCTCTGCGTGGCGAGGACAGCAAGCAACCCCACCCTTCGGGTGGGAAGCCTCGATGGCCTCTTGCCGAAGGAGCTCTTTCCGGCCCCGCCTTCCTGGATGACCGCAAAAAGATATCCTGGCCTCACACCATCGTCCGCCCCCCGGTCGATGTAGATGATGTCTCCTTGCCCCAAAAGCCGCACCTCTTTCCTCGACGCCACTATCCATCCCTTAAGCGGGGATTCCGCCTTCACCGTAGGGAGCTCCTCCACGGGCTCCACATAAGGCAAGAGCCTATCACCCCTCTTTATAGGGGCATAGGAGAGGGTTATGCGGGCAGTCTTCGCCTCGCCCTTTTTCCCCTCGATGACGATCCTCCCCAGGATCAGGACTTTCCTTCCCAACGACTTCTTGGTGACCGGGTGGATCACCTCTTCACCCATCCGGAAAATGGTGAACTCTTCCCCTTCCTCCGCCTTTACATAGGGCTTAAAGATCACATATACCTCATCCCCTTCGCTCAACATCATCTTCTCTCCCCTCGCCCCCACGATCTCCCCCAATCCTTCCAGCTTCATATCAGTGATAAAACCCGCGTAGTAGACCTCGGGATAGAGGGAAAGGCGGATCCTTTTGGGCAAGGGAAGGACTTTTAAGGGGCGAGGCTTCGGAGGAGTCTCCTCGGGTTTCTCCTCCAACAACACCCGATAGGGATAGAGCTTGATGCGGTCTCCTGGATATATGAGATGGGGGTTGAGAATGGAGGGATTCTGCTGCCAGAGCCTCGGCCAGAGGAAGGGATCATGGTAAAAGCGCCCCGATATATCCCAGAGGGTATCTCCTCTCACCACCGTGTATTCCATCTCCTCATCTAAAGGGGCACCGGGCTGCCCTTGAGCATAAGCCAGGGTAAAGGCACCAAGGACCATCATCACCGTTATCCAAAGCCATCTCTTTACCATTTTCTGCTCTCCTTTCCTTCGTTTTTCTCTCTCTATGATAAGAAAAAAGGCCCTTTTGTCACCCAAAA
>CAYRAR010000002.1:0-32417 GCA_964422255.1 uncultured Thermodesulfobacteriota bacterium
TCATCTACGAGTTCTCCAGGTCCTGAGCCGCCTCGTAATAGATTCTCTGGTTGAACACCCGGAAGGTGAGGCGGTTTTCCTTTAGGAGCTTCTCTATTGTCTTTACCAGCTCCAGCTCCCTCACCCCCAGGGTCCTGGATAGGTCCTCGAGGGTGACGGGCCTTATGGCCACAAGCTTGAGGATCTTCTCCTCCAGTCGGTCTATGATCGTCCTCCGGGAGCACCCCTTGAAATCGGTGACCACCTCCACCCCCTCACCCCACTCCTGCTGGATCTTTCTCAATTTCTCGGCCGAAAGGGCGAAGGCGTAATCTTCGGCCCCGGGGCGGGTGACGGTATTGAGGTGCACCCTCTGGGGGTTGATCTCCGAGATCACCTCCTTGAGCCTCCTTATCTCCTCGGGCTGATCGTTTATCCCCCGACAGAAGAGGACCTCAAGCCATACCTCTCCCCTGAACTCCCTCCGGAAGTCCCTTATCCCCTCGATGATCCTCTGGATGGAGAGGGAAGGGTGGGGACGGTTTATCGTCTCGAACACAGCAGGGGTGACGGCATCAAGGGAGGGGAGCACCAGGTCCGCCTCGGCCACCTCCCGCCTCACCTCTTCCATGAATAGTAGGGAGCCGTTGGTTATCACCGCCACGGGGATCTCGGTCATTTCCTTTATTCCCTTTATGATCTCTCCCAGCCGCTCGTTGAGGGTGGGCTCCCCGGATCCCGATATGGTGACATAGTCGATTTCCCCTGCCCATTCTTCGAGGGCTTCCCTGACATCGGCGAGGATCGACCCTGCGGGCAGGTATTCCTTTCTCTCGATCGTCTGGAGGGTGGTCCTTCCGATCTGACAATAGATGCAGTTGTAGGAGCAGACCTTCTTGGGGACGAGGTCAATGCCCAGGGATAGACCCAGGCGCCTCGATGGGACGGGTCCGTAGACGTACTTCATCGCTCTCCTCCCAGGAACTGAGCTATGAGCTTCCGGTGAGAGGCGAAGGCTACCTCTGGCATCTCCTGCACGGGAAAGTATCTTACCTCCTCTGCGTCATCTCCAGCCCTCAGAGTCCCCCTCTCGGCAGTCACATGGTAGCCCAGGATGATGAGGGGACCGTAAAAAGGGCTCCTCTCTGTCACCACCCCCAGGAGCTTAACCACCTTCCCCCTTATCCCTGTCTCCTCTTCCAGCTCCCTCAGGACCCCCTCCTCGGGGGTCTCTTCGGCCTCGATGAAGCCCCCTGGCAGGCTCCACTTTCCCCGTGCCGGCTCCTTGGCCCGTCTCACCAGCAAGATCTCCCCCTCCGGGCCCTTAAGGAGGGCGGCGGTGGCGGGGAGGGGGTTATGGTAATGGACGATCTGGCAGCGGGGGCAATAAGCCCTTTCCCTTTCCCCTCTCTTTATCCTTTTCAGCCTTGAACCGCAGTATGGGCAGAAGAGCTTCTCCTTCACTTTCTGCCGAAGCCCTCCCAGTAGAGGAAGTCCCTCACCTTCTTTCTCGGAGGGGCCTCGGGGACAGAGGCGGGGTACCCGATGGGGACGATGGCCACCACCTCCCTGTCAGGGGGGACACCGAGAAGGGAGGCCGCCTTCCCGGCGTCGAAATACCCTATGATCACCGTCCCCAATCCTCGGGAATGGGCGTAGAGGCAGAGGTTCTCCACCGCTAAGGCCACATCGAACATCAACCAGTCGCCCTTCTCCGTTACGGCTCTTCCCTTGTAGAAGCCCGATACCCCCCTCTTGCCCAGGAAGACAAGGACCAGGGGAGCCCCGGTGACCGCGGGTTTCCCCGGATTCCTCGGCGGAAGGGTTTCCGCCAGCTCCCTCTTCTTTTCCTCCCCTTTTATGGCGATCACTTCCCAGCACTGGGTGTTGGCCCAAGAGGGGGCCCATCTCACCGCCTCCATCAGCTCCTCTATCACCCCATCAGGAATGGGGTTCCCTTTGAACTGACGCACACTCCTCCTCTCCTTTATGGCTTCGATCACGTTCATGATCTCCTCCTCTTGTAAAAGAGCGTTGCGGTTATGGTGAACTGAGGCCCTCTAAGCTCCTTCAGGGCGTCCTGACACCTCCGGGCGAGGGCGCGGAGGCAGCGGGCGGCCTCCACCTGGGGAAAGGATGCTACAAGGGGCATGCCCCTTTCCTCGCATTTCATGAAGAGGGGATCGAAGGGGATCACACCCAGGGGGTTGAGGGGAAGGGGTATCTCCCCCTCTCCTCGGGCCATGTTTATCACCGCCCCTATCGACCTCATATGTACGTGATGGAAAAAGGCTTCAAGCCTCTTTGCCTCGTTCAAGGAGACCGGGGTGGGGGTGGTGACTATCAGGGCGGCCGCTGAGCCTTTAAGCAGCTGGGCCATGCTCATGACCTCATCCCCTATCCCTGAAGGGAGGTCGATCACCAAGTAGTCCAGTCCCCCCCAGTTGGTCTCGTAAAGGAACTGCTTCAGCACCCCGTGCTTTATCGGACCGCGCCAGCTCACTGGAGTATGGGGACGGTGGAGGAAGAGGGCGACGGAGATCACCTTGAGGCCCTTCACGGTCACGGGCTCTATCCCCTCCATCCCCTTCACCCCCTGGGCGGATATCCCCAGGAAAGAGGGCACACTGGGGGAATGGATGTTGGCATCGAGGATCCCCACTTGCCACCCTTCCAGGGCCCACCCAAGGGCGAGGTTCACCGCTATGGTGGTCTTTCCCACGCCTCCTTTACCTGCTACAAGAAGGGTCCTTCTCATCCTTTAAAACTCGGCGGTGAATCCCACCGGTGCATACAAGACCTCTGCGGGGAGGCGCTCCCGCAGGAGGAAGAAGCCCTCCATGCCCGTACAGTGGGACACCGCCATCCTCTTTATGTCAAAGGCCTTCAAGGCCTCCACGACCTTCCCCCTGCGCTCCTCAGGGTAGAACCCGAGATGTGTGCCCCCGAGGACGGCCACGAAAGTACCCTTTCCCGTCAGCTCCCTGATGTGAGTAAGGATGTTTATCACCCCTCGATGGGCGCATCCCAAGATGACGACGATCCCCTCAGGGGTGGAGGCGAAGAGCGAAAGGTCGTCCTCCATCGGATCCTTCACGAACCCCTCCCCTTCCCTTAGCAGGAGGTCCTCCTGGGGACCTTCAAAGGGGGTTACCCTGGGGACGGTTCCTGTGGTGAAGACCCCGGGGAGTACCTCCACGGGCTCCGAGGTGAGGGTGAGTTCTCCCGCCCACCCCTCCACGGCCTCACGGGAGAAGGGTATCCCTATATAGCGGGTCCTCCCGTCCCGCAGGGCATATTTGGGAGAGAAGATCCCGGGGTGGGCGATGAGCCTCATCTCCCTGGTGAGCACGGTCCTCAGCCCTCCCGTATGATCGTAATGTCCGTGGCTGAGGACCACCCCCTCGACCCTCCCGAGCTCCACCCCCAATCTTCTGGCATTTCTTTCGATACTTATCCCCTGTCCGGTATCGAACAGGATTCCCCGGCCATCCCTTTCCAGGTAAATGCTCAGGCCGTGCTCTCCCAGGAGACCTTCACCCCGGAAGATCACGTTGTCGCAGAGGATCTTTATACGCAGGGGCATCTCTCAAAAAAATCATGTTTGCGGGAGGAGCCCTTTTATCTCCTCGAGGACCGACCGGAGGGAAGGGAGGGGGCCGAACCACTCCCGCCCTGTCAGCTCCTGGGCGAAACAGCGATAAAGGAGGGAGAGGAGCTCCTTAAACTTAGGGGGCAGGGGCGGGGGGGCGCTCTTGACCATCTCCCTCCAGTGCACCCTGTCCTTCCTCTTCGCCTCCTCCACCTCCTTGTACCAGGGGGTGCTTCGGTAATAGATTCGGGCCAGCTCCTTGCTCACGCTGGTCCCTGCCCAGGTGAAGCGGCACTCGTCCAGGGTCCCCACCGCGTCCACCACCATGAGCCTCCTTTCGCCGTCGAACCCCAGCTCTATCTTCCCATCATTATTTTCGAGGCCCAGCCTCATCACCTCCGCGGTTATGAGTTTGTTCACCTCGCTCACGATCTCCTTGATCCGCTCGAGCTCATACCCCCTCAGTCCCGCCATCTCCGCCGCCTCCTCCCAGGAGATGTACCTGTCCGTCTCCTCCAGTTTTGTCGAAAGGTCGAAGAAAGGTTGGGGAAGCCTTGTTCCCGGCTCCGGGACGGTGTCGAACCCGAGGTCCTGAGGGGAGAGGTTCCCCTCCTTCAGCCTCCTGAAGACGCTTGAGCCTGGTGGCAGGGAATTCCGATAGATGACCTCTAAGGGGATGAGGAAGTTGCCCTCTTCAGAGCGGAAGACCTCGTAATGGTACTCCCCTCCCCTGACCTCGGGCCTTATCACCCGCAGGAGCTTCACCTCCATGACCGAAGAGGGGGAGCGAAGCTCCCCAAGCCTCCTCGCCTCTCCTCCCTCCACCAGGCCGACGTAATGGGTCTTTATTCCCATCCTCTCAAGCAACTCGAAGAAATGGGCGGAGGTGAGGCAGAGAGAGGTCCCTTTATAGGGGATGTGATCGGGCATCTCTCCCCAGTCAAAGACGGAATACCGATCGGAGAAGTGAAAGCGTCCCCTCCCTGGATTGAGCCCCTTAGGGGGTTCTAAGACCTCAAGGTCCTTTACACTACCCACCCCTTACCTCCTCATCCGCCCGTTCTATCTCCTCTTTCCTCTTGCCCTGATATTCCCTTATTCTCTCCTCCAGCGCCTTCTCCTTCAGGGCGAGGATCTTGGCAGCGGCCAGGGCCGCTGCCTCCGGCTCCAGCACCACCAGGGGGGCCACCCCAGAGGGCATCCTGAGGCTGGAGAAGATGTCCGCCCCCCCGAACCGGTCGCTGTGAGGAGGGCAGGCAATAACGGGCCGCGGCGTTTGGGCATCCACAAAGCCGCTCAGGGCGTTGGACCTCCCCGCCACGGTGATGAAGACCACCTCGTCCTCCTCATATTCCCTTATGATCTCCAGGACCTTCTCGGGCGTTTTGTGGGCAGAAGCGATCCTCAAAGTCGTTTCGATCCCGAAGGATTGGAGGGTCTCCTTTATCCTTTCCGCATGGGGGAGGTCCCCCTTTGACCCCGTCAGGACGATCGCCTTCCCCATCTCTATTATTGAGGCTTGCTCTTTATCCCCAGGTGTCTGTCAATGCTTTCCTTTATCACCATCGAGGCCCGCTTGTTCCCGAAGGTCCCCACCCTTATCTTCACCGCCGTAATTCCGGAACCCTTATTTATCACCTTGACCGTGACCGAACCCCCGTTGGCCCTCCTCGCCTTGATCTTTCCGCTGAAGCCGTCCTTTACCTTCTGCTCGATGGTGATGTCACAATCCCTCAAGGCCGCAAGGGTGGCCCGCCAGACCTCCTCGTAGGGGCGGGGGTATTCGATCTTCATTTCCCCCTTTATGTAGGTGTAGGTAGCCACCCCGGCCCCAGCCCCGGCCCCTACCAGTATCACCTCCGCACAGCCGTAGAGGATAAAGGGGATCACCATGATGAGAAAAAAGGCCTTCCGAAGCTTCATCCTTCCCTCCTCTTTGATTTTTTCAATGTCGAAAAGATAACAGATTTTTCCCCCTTTTGAAAGGGTTACTTGCGAGTGGCTTTGTTATAGAATGGAGAGGATGATGAGGAAGGCACTTTCCATAGGTACCCTGATCCTCGCCTCTGTTCTCCTCCTCGGGGCAAGGGAGGGGAGGGTGGTTCGGGTGGTGGATGGGGATACGGTGGTGCTCGATGACGGGCGTCGCGTTCGTTATCTCGGGATCAACACCCCGGAAAGGGGGGAGCCCTTCTGGAGGAAGGCGAGGGAGGAGAACGCCCGCTGGGTGAAGGGGAAGGTCGTCCGTCTGGAAGGGGAGGGGGGGCTGATGGAAGATAAGTACGGGCGCCTCCTGGCTTATCTCTTTGTGGACGGGAGGATAGTGAACGAGGAATTGCTGAGGAGGGGACTCGCCCACCTCTTCGTGATACAGCCCATCGGGTTCTATCAGCGCTTTTACCTCCTGCAGGAGGAAGCGAGGAGGAAGGGGTTGGGGATATGGGGGAAGGGGGGATTCCCGGGCCCCCTGAAGATCACGAGCCTTCACGCCGATGCCCCGGGGGATGACCGCTTCAACCTGAACGGAGAGTACGTGAGGATCTGCAACATCTCACCCCGTCCCGTCTCCCTCCGGGGGTTCTGGATAAGGGACAGGAAAGGGCACACATACAGGTTCCCTGGCGGGGAATTGAGGCCCGGTTACACCCTCCTGCTGTTTTCGGGGAAGGGTAGGGACGTGAGGAAGGGGGCCACGGAACTCCATTTCTTCTGGGGGAGCAATTACCCCACATGGAACAACAAGGGCGATGAGGCCTTCCTTTACAGCCCGGAGGGGAAGCTCATTGACCGATTCCGTTACCGCCGCAGAAGGCCCTGATCCTGGCGGGTCGCAGTTGCCAAGGCCTGGGCTTTGTGATATTTCTTAACCTCTTTCAAGATCTCTGTAAGGAGAAGGGGATGGATTACAAGGAGAGCCTGAACCTCCCTCGTACCGCCTTTCCCATGAAGGCCCAGCTGGCCAAAAGGGAGCCGGAGATCCTGCGCCGCTGGGAGGAGATGGGGCTCTACGAGAAGATCCGGGAGAAGCTCAGGGGGAAGGACAAGTACATCCTTCACGATGGCCCCCCCTACGCCAACGGTCATATCCACATGGGGACCGCCCTGAACAAGATCCTCAAGGACATCATCGTGAAATCGAAGGCGATGGCGGGTTACGACAGCATCTATGTGCCCGGATGGGACTGCCATGGCCTCCCCATAGAGCATGAGGTGGAGAAGACCCTGGGGCCGGAGAAGGAGAGGATGAGCAAGGTGGAGGTGCGCCGCCGCTGCCGTGAGTACGCCCAGAGATTCATCGAGGTCCAGCGGGAGGAGTTCAAAAGACTCGGTGTCTTCGGTGACTGGTCCCATCCCTACATCACCATGGATCACGAGTATCAGGCCACCATCGTCAGGGAGTTCGGGAAGTTCGTCGAGGGGGGATACCTTTACCAGGGGAAGAAGCCCATTTACTGGTGTCCCCATTGCAGGACCGCCCTCGCCGAGGCCGAGGTGGAGTACGGTCCCCATCGCACCCCTTCCATCTACGTGAAATTCCCGATGATCTCCGATATCTCGGAGAAGTTCCCTTCCCTGAAGGGGAAGGAGGTCTCGGTGGTGATCTGGACCACCACCCCCTGGACCCTTCCCGCCAACCTGGCCATAGCCCTCCATCCCGATTACGAGTACGGGGCCTTTGAGGTGGGGGGGGAGGTTTTCATCATGGCCCAGAGGCTCGCCCCCGTGGTGATGGATCTACTCGGAAAGAGAGATTACAGGCTCCTTGCGGGATTTCTGGGGAAAGAGCTTGAGGGGTTCAAGTACCGGCATCCCTTCATCGACCGGGAGTCGGTGATCATCCTGGCCGATTACGTGACCCTCGATTCGGGCACGGGCTGCGTCCACACCGCCCCGGGCCACGGACAGGAGGACTACGAGAGCGGGCTCAAGTACGGCCTGGAGATTTATGCGCCAGTGGACGACGAGGGGAGGTTCCTTCCCGAGGTGGAGTTCTTCGGCGGGGAGTTCGTCTTTGACGCCAACCCCCACGTGAACGCCAAGCTCCAGGAGGTGGGGGCCCTGCTCTATGAGGAGGAGGTGGAGCACTCCTACCCCCACTGCTGGCGCTGCAAGAATCCTGTGATCTTCCGCTCCACTGAGCAGTGGTTCATCTCCATAGACCATAGCGGGCTTCGCCAGAAGATACTGGACTGGATAGAGCGGGTCAGATGGATCCCCGAATGGGGGAAGGACCGGATCGGATCGATGATGGCCATCAGGCCCGACTGGTGCGTTTCCCGCCAGAGGGCCTGGGGTGTACCCATCGTGGCCTTCTATTGTGAGGGGTGCGGGGAGGTCCTCCTGAAGAAGGAGATCATCGATTTCGTGGCCGATAAGTTTGCCCAGGAGGGGGCGGACATCTGGTTTGACCGCCCCGCCGAGGAACTCCTCCCTCCGGGGACGAGCTGTCCTAGGTGCGGGGGCACATCCTTCAGGAAGGAGACCGATATCCTCGACGTCTGGTTCGATTCCGGGGTGAGCTGGGCGGCGGTCCTCGAGAGGAGGCCTGAGCTCCGCTTCCCCGCCGACCTCTACCTTGAGGGGAGCGACCAGCACCGGGGATGGTTTCACTCCTCCATTATAACCTCCGTGGCCAACCGGGGGGTCCCCCCCTATACCGCAGTGCTCACCCATGGCTTCGTGGTGGACGGGGAGGGGAAGAAGATGTCCAAGTCGGCGGGCAACGTTATAGCCCCGGAGGAGATCATAGAGAAGTACGGGGCGGAGCTGCTCCGCCTCTGGGTGGCGGCCGAGGACTACAGGGACGACATAAAGATATCCCCTGAGATCCTTGACCGCTTAGTGGAGGCCTATCGCAGGATCCGCAACACCTGGCGCTTCATGCTGGGGAACCTCTACGACTTCGATCCCAAGAGGGACAGGCTGCCCTATGGGGAGCTTCAGGAGATAGATCGCTGGATTCTCCATCGCTTCCAGCTCCTGCTTCAGAGGGTCCTTGAGGCCTATGAGAGCTTCTCCTTTCACATCATCTACCATGCGGTTCACAACTTCTGCGTGGTCGACCTGAGCGCCCTCTATCTCGACATCCTCAAGGAGAGACTCTACACCTCCTTGGCCTCCGCCCCTGAGCGTCGTTCCGCCCAGACGGCCATCTATTATGTGCTCAAGGGACTCCTGCGCCTGATGGCCCCCATCCTCTCCTTCACGGCGGAGGAGGCATGGGGACATCTGCCCAAGGAGGAGGGGGACCCGGAAAGCGTGCACCTCACTTCCTTCCCGACCGTGGACGAGGGGCTTATGGACGAAGCGCTGGGGGAGAGATGGGAGAGGCTTCTGGAGATGAGGGAGAGGGTCACCAAGGCCCTGGAGGAGGCGAGGAGGGAAAAGCTGATAGGGCATTCCCTCGACGCCCGGGTGATCATCAAGGCCCCGGCTGATGAGATAGCTTTCCTTGAGAGCTTCGGCGAAGAGCTCCGGGACATCTTCATCGTCTCCCAGGTGGAGCTGAGGAGGGATGAAGGGGTAGCAGTGGAGGTGAAAAGGGCGAAGGGATCCAAGTGCGCCCGGTGCTGGCTTTACGATGAGGGGGTGGGAAGTTCCCCCGAGTACCCTGACCTTTGCCCCCGCTGCCAAGAGGTGATGTCTAGAAGATGAGCAGATATCTGACCCTGGCCGTCACCCTGGGGATAGTCCTTCCCTTAGATCAGGGATCGAAGTTTTTGGCCTCAAGCCTCCTCTCACCCTATGAGACCTGTCCTGTGATAAAGGGTTTCTTCAACCTGACCCTCATCTTCAACAAGGGGGCCCTCTTCGGGATGGGCGGAGGGGGTGCCTTCTGCTGGCTCTTCGTCCCGGTGAGCGTCATTGCCCTGATATTCATCTTCTTCTACCTCCGCTCTGCCCACCAGAACGAGACCCTGGCCCTTTCCCTGATCTTTTCAGGGGCATTGGGAAACCTGATCGACCGTCTGGCACGAGGGGCGGTGGTAGACTTCCTCGATTTTCACCTCGCCGGATACCACTGGCCCGCCTTCAACCTGGCCGATGTGGCCATAACCGTCGGGGTGGGGCTCTTTCTCCTTTCCCTTTTGCGCAGAAAGAGGAGATGAGATGCATCCCTTGCTCTTCGGCATCAGGGGCTTTAAGGTCCACACCTATGGAGTGCTCATCGCCATAGGGGTGCTCCTCGGCATCTGGGTCCTGAGGAGGGGGGCGAGGGCCGAGGGGATAGACCCCGAGAAGGTGACCGATGTGGCCTTCTGGGCCCTGCTGGCGGCCCTTGCAGGGGCGAGGGTCTCCTTTATCCTGCTTCACTGGGGGGAGTACGCCGGGGAGCCCCTGAGGGCCCTGAAGTTCTGGGAGGGAGGGCTCGTGTTTTACGGGGGACTGATCCCGGGAATCCTGGTGGGTGTCCTCACCATAAGGACAAAGGGGCTGCCTGTCCTGAAGACGATGGACCTCTTTGCCCCCTCCCTTGCCCTAGGCCATGCCATCGGGCGGATAGGATGCTTCTGTGCCGGATGTTGCTACGGAAGCCCCACTTCCCTTCCCTGGGGGGTGATCTTCCGCGATCCCCAGAGCTTAGCCCCCCTGGGAGTGAGGCTCCACCCCACCCAGCTCTACAGCTCCCTTTTCCTCTTCGGCCTCTTCCTCTTCCTGCTCTTTTTGCGGCGGAGAAAGGCGTTCGCAGGGGAGGTCTTCTGGAGCTATCTCCTGATTTACAGCGCGGGGCGCTTCCTTCTGGAGTTTTTGCGCGGCGATCCCCGCGCTCAACTGCTGTGGGGGCTTTCCCATAATCAGGGGGTGATGGTGGCCCTTTTTTTCCTCTCCCTCATTATGCTAAGATATTCGAAGAAAAATGCGTGAAATCGTTATATATCCTGATCCCGTCCTGAGGAAGAAGGCCAAGGAGATCAAGAGGATAGACGACGGGGTGGCGCGATTGGCGGCGGAGATGGCCGAGACGATGTACGCCGCCCCGGGGATAGGCCTTGCTGCTCCACAAGTAGGGGTCTCCGAGAGGGTGATCCTCGTGGATGTGACGGGGCCGGAGAGGAAGGAGCTGATCACCCTGGTAAATCCGGTGATCGTGGAGAAGGAGGGGAGGGTGATCTTCGAGGAGGGTTGCCTGAGCCTCCCTGAGGTGAGGGAGAAGGTGGAAAGGGCCGCTCGGGTCCTGGTCAGGGGGTATGACCTTGATGAGCGGGAGAGGGAGATAGAGGCCGAGGGGTTGCTCGCCATCGCCCTCCAGCATGAGATAGATCACCTCGATGGGGTGCTCTTCATCGATTACCTGAGCCGGCTGAAGAGGGACATGATCGAAAGGAAGCTCAGGAAGTGGAAGCGGGAGATCTTGAAGGAGAGGTTGTAATTGAAAGAGGGCCTCATCTTCATGGGGACTTCCCGCTTTTCCCTCCCCTCCCTCATGAAGCTGACGAAGGAAGAGAAAGTGCTGGCGGTGGTGACCCAGCCAGACCGTCCTAAGGGGAGGGGGCGGAGGCCTTCACCCCCTCCGGTAAAGGAGTGGGCGCTGAAGGAGGGTCTGCGGGTCCTTCAGCCTGAAAGGCTGGACGAGGCCTTCTTGAGAGAGCTTCAGACCCTTGGGCCGGAGGTGATCGCGGTTGCTGCCTTTGGTCAGCGACTTCCCAAGGAGGTGCTGGAGCTTCCCCCCTTGGGGTGTATAAACCTCCATCCCTCCCTCCTTCCTCGCTGGAGGGGGGCGGCGCCCATAAACTGGGCCATCATCAGCGGCGATGAGCGGACAGGGGTCACCACCATCCTGATGGACGAGGGGATGGACACGGGCCCTATACTCCTTCAGCAGGAGGTCCCCATCGGGGAGGATGAGACGGCCGAGGAGCTCTGCAGGAGGCTTTCTGAGCTCGGGGCGGATCTCCTCCTTGAGACCATCAGGCGCTGGAGGGGAGGCGAGATAAGGCCCACTCCCCAGAAGGAGGAAGGGGCCACCTATGCCCCCATGCTGAGAAAGGAAGACGGCCTTTTGCGGTGGGAGAGGACGGCCCGTGAGCTGAGGAATCAGATCCGGGGGATGCTTCCCTGGCCCGGATCCTACACCTTCTGGCGGGGGAAGCGCCTCATCCTCCACCGAGCGAGGCTTGGGGAGGGGAAGGGGAGGGCAGGGGAGGTGATCTCCACCAGGGAGGGGATAGAGGTGTCCTGCGGGGAGGGCTCCCTTATCATCGAGGAACTGCAGATGGAAGGGAAGAGGAAGATGAGGTGGGATGAGTTCTTGAGGGGTTATCGCTTGGGGAGTGGGGAGCGCTTCGGTTAAGAAATTATGAGTTTTTATCTGAGATTGTTTATTACATTCTTTGAAGTATCATGTTTTTTCTTGATTATGTTTGATATAGTTTGATATATTCGCTGGCTACGCTCAGGAATTTCAAGGATATTTAAATTGTTTATGATAAAGCCCATTTTTTCTAAAGTGGTCCTTTCCATAAGGAAATAGTCCTTATGAAGAGATACCCTTAATAAAAAGGGTCTAAACTTACTCTTCAGAACAATAGCCCCTGTCTTTCGATGGAAACCCTTAACCCTTACTTGAAATGTTCTTTCATCTATCTTTTCTATTTTCCCTACCGTAAAACCCAGCTTTTCCATGTGTTCTCTTATTATCTCTTGGTCATCGGTGATTCCGTTAGCAAAGGTAACGACTCCAGCGAGAAAGAATAAGAAAGGAAAAGCTGAAATCATCGCAATTATTTTATCGTTCATTTTTCCCTCCCCCTTGTTTGTTTATCTTAATAAAGAAACGCGGGACTGGACAAGAGGGGAATCAGGACTTAAAATTTATTAAACGATGCCATGGAAAAGGGAGGAGGTGTTGAAATATGAATCAGCTTAAGACCTTCCTTTTGATGGCGCTCCTTACGATCCTCTTCATCTGGATAGGGAACCTGCTGGGCGGAAGGGAAGGGGCAACCTTTGCCCTGATACTGGCTGCAGCGATGAACCTGGGCACCTACTGGTTCAGCGATAAGATCGTGCTCGCCATGTACAGGGCAAGGGAGGTGACCGAAGCGGAGGCACCGGGCCTCTATCGCATCGTGAGGGAGCTGGCCACAAGGGCTTCCATGCCCATGCCCCGGGTCTACGTGATCGAGTCCGATTCCCCCAATGCCTTTGCCACGGGGAGGAACCCCCAGCATGCTGCCGTGGCGGTGACCACAGGCATTATGCGTCTGCTGGATGAAGAGGAGCTTAAGGGAGTGATCGGCCATGAGCTCTCTCACATCCGCCACAGGGACATCCTCATAGGAACGATAGCCGCCACCATCGCCGGGGCCTTGAGTTACCTGGCCATGATGGCTCGCTGGAGCGCCTTCTTCGGTGGATTTGGCGGCGACGATGAAGAGGGAGGTGGGAACATCTTTCTGGTGATGATCCTGACTACTTTTGCCGCCTTCGCGGCCATGCTGATTCAGCTGGCCATCTCCCGCTCCAGGGAATACTACGCCGATGAGGGCGGGGCCCGACTCTGCGGGAATCCCCTCTATCTGGCCCGGGCCCTGGGCAAACTGGATATGGCCGCAAAGAGGATCCCCTTAGAGGCTAACCCCGCCACAGCCCACATGTTCATCGTCAACCCCCTCAGGGGAGGGGGCATAATGACTCTTTTCAGCACCCATCCCCCCATCGAAGAGAGGATCAGGAGGCTGGAGGAGATGGCCCGGGGCCGCTGATGGACCCTCTGAGAAGAAGGGCGGTTGAGATCCTCATCGAGTGGGAGAAGAGGGGGTCCAAATTGGACCCCCTCTTCTTTAAGGAGACCAAGGGGCTGGGGAGCCGGGAGAGGAGGCTCCTGAGGGAGCTGGTCTACGGGGTCGTGCGCTGGCTCCTCAGGCTCGATCACGTGATCGCCCAGCATTCCAAAGTGAAACTTCAGCGGATGGAAAGGGTGGTTCTGGCCGCCCTCAGGGTGGGGGCCTATCAACTCCTCTTCCTCGACTCGGTGCCCCCTTGGGCAGCGGTCTCAGAGATGGTAGAGGTGGTGAAGGGGATGGGGAAGGAGCAGGCAGCGGGCTTCGTCAACGCGGTGTTGAGGGCCGTAGCCGAGGGTGGGGAAGGGGAGTTCCCCGATCGGGAAGAAGACCCCCGGGGATATCTCTCCATCGCCTTCTCCCACCCTGGGTGGGTGGTGGAGGACTGGCTCAAGCGATGGGGGCTCCAGGAGACGGAGCGCCTCTGTGCGGCCAACAACCTCATCCCCCCTCTCACCATCCGGGTCAACACCCTCCGGGGGGAGAGGGAGGAACTGCTGGGGCGGCTGGCCCTGGAGGGCAGGAGGGCCTATCCCACCCCTTACTCCCCCTGGGGGTTGATCCTGGAGGATGAGGAGGGGTTCACCGAAAGCGAGCTTTTTAAAGAGGGGTGGTTCCAGGTCCAGGACGAGGGGGCCCAGCTTGTGGTGATGCTCCTTTCCCCCGAGCCGGGGGAAAGGGTGCTGGAGCTCTGTGCCGCCCCTGGGGGGAAGGCAACCCACATCGCCCAGATGATGAGGAACAAGGGGGAGGTGGTGGCCGTTGACATAAGCCCTCAGAAGCTCTCCCTGCTCAGGGAGAACTGCAGGAGGCTGGGTATAATCAATGTCAAGGCGGAGCGTTATGATGCCAGGGGGCCCCTCCCCTTTTCCCCGGAGAGCTTCGACAGAGTGCTGGTGGATGCCCCGTGTACGGGCCTGGGGGTCCTGAGGCGAAACCCCGACGGGAAATGGAGGGTGAAGGAAGAGGATGCGAAGAGGCTCTCAGAGCTACAGTTCGAGATCCTGCAGGAAGGGGCCAGAGTACTCAAGAAGGGAGGGACCCTCCTTTACAGCACCTGCACCCTCACCCGAGAGGAGAACGAGGGAGTGGTGGAGAGACTCCTGGAGAAGGACAATTTTCAGCTTCTGGAGCCTCCCCCCTTCCTTCCTCCTTCCTTCTTCACACCGAAGGGGTACTTCCTCAGTCTGCCCCACCGGCACGGGACCGATGGCTTTTTCGCCGCCTTCCTCAAGAAGGGATGACCCTGGCCTCGAGGTCATAAGGTCCTGCCCCCACGACCTCCGCCTCCACGATCTCCCCCTCTGCCAACCCCTTCCCCGAAAGGTAGGTCACCCCATCGATCTCAGGGGCTTGAAAGGGGGTGCGGCCTACCCACCTTTGCCCTTCCCTCCTCTCCACCAGCACCTGAACCTTCCTTCCCAGAAGCCCTCTGTTCCTTTTGTAGGATACCTTTTGCTGAAGCTCCATGACCCGATGATACCTCTCAGAGACAACCTCCCCTGGAGGGGCCTCCCAGGGATATGACCTCGTTCCCTCCTCAGGGGAGTAGCGGAAGGCCCCTAAGTGGGTGAACTCCACCTCTTCGATGAAGTCGAGGAGTTCTTCGAACTCTTCCTCTCCCTCGCCCGAAAACCCCACCATTACCGTCCCCCGGAGGTGGATCTGGGGCCACCTCCCCTTGATGGTTTCGAGGAGCCTCCTGATGTCCCTCCCTGATGTTCTCCTTCCCATCCTCCTGAGGACCCGATCGTTCACGTGCTGTATGGGGAGGTCAAGGTAGGGGACGATCTTCTCCTCCGAGGCCACGAGCTCAAGCAGGGAAGGGGGAAAGTTTTTCGGATGGGGATAGGTGTAGAGGAAGCGGATCCAGCGCACCCCCTTCACCTCGAGGAGGCGACGAAGGAGTCCCTCAAGCCCCCCCTTGATCCCGAGGTCCCTCCCGTAGAAGGTCGTGTCCTGGGCGACCAGCACCACCTCCCTCACCCCCATCTCCCCAAGCCTCCTTACCTCCTGGATCACGGAGGACGGTCGGCGGCTCCTGTACCTGCCCCTGAGCCTGGGTATGAGACAGAAGGTACAGGGATGGTCACACCCTTCGGCTATCTTCACATAGGCCATGTAGGGGTTGTTGAAGAGCACCCTGGGGGAGCGGTGATCGTAAAGGTAGGTCGGCTCCCCCACCCATATCCCCCTCTTCCCGTCCTCCAGGAGCTGGGCCAATCTCATAAACTCCCCCGAGCCCAGCCAGATGTCCACCTCAGGCATCTCCTCGAGGAGCCTTTCGCCATATCTCTGGGGGAGACACCCGAGGACGGCCAAGGTGGCATGGGGGGACTTTCTTTGGGCCATCTCCAGGATCGCCTCCACGGCCTCCTTCACCGCCTCCTCGAGGAAGGCGCAGGTGTTTACTACCACCACATCTGCCTCCTCCGGGGAGGCGACGAGTCCCCATCCCCTTTGCAATAGGTCCCCCAGCAGGACCTCAGAGTCCACCTGGTTCTTGGGGCAACCTAAGCTCAGCAGGTATATTCCCCTTTGCTCCGGCAATTGCATCTTTTTCCCTAATGATGCATAATCCTTTCAGGATGTACAAGCGAAAGGTCGTGAAGAAGGCAACATTAAGTGCCATATTTTTATGCCTTATTGTCGCAGGATGTTCCCTCTTTGGGAAGAGGGTCTCCTCTCCCCCTTCTGTTGTGGCGAAGGAGGTACCGAGGGAAGCCCTCTACCATTATTTGGTGGGCAGGCAGAAGCTGAAGGAGGGGAAGTTATCGGAGGCCTTAAAGGAGTATCAGGAGGCCCTCTCCCTCGACCCTCAATCTGCCTTCCTGCACACCGAGTTGGCCCACATCTTCCTGCGGCAAGGGAAGATGGAGGAGGTGCTCTTCTCCTGCCGTGAGGCCCTGAGCGTGGACCCCGATTACCTCCCCGCCAGGAGGCTCCTTGCCGGGGTCCTCTCCAGTATGGGGAGGAGGAAGGAGGCGATCGAGGAGTACGAGCGCATCCTCAAGGCCGATCCCTCAGATTTCAGGGCCTATATCATGCTGGGTTCCCTCTATGTGGAGCTCAAGGCCTATGAGAAGGCCATAAAGACGGTCCGGAAGCTCCTCGAGAAGAAGCCCGATTCGGTGATGGGGCTGTACTGCCTCGCGCGGATATACGCCGAGATGAAGCTTTATGGGAAGGCCATCGAATGCTACAAGAAGGTCCTCGAGATCCACCCCCATATGGAAGCGGCCCTGATGGAGATGGCCACCATATATGAGATCGAGGGCAAGACCGAGGAGGCGGTGAGGACTTATAAGGAGCTGCTCAAGCACCATCCGCACAACATCCAGGTGAGGGAACGGTTGGGGGTACTCCTCTTGAAGGAGGAGCGCCTGGAGGAGGCCTTGAAGCAGTACCGGATAATCAAGCAGTTCGATTCGGAGAACTTGGCGGTGAGAATGAGGTTAGGACTCATCCTCCTTCAGCAGGAGAAATACAGGGAGGCGGAGGAGGAGTTCCGCTTTGTGCTGGGGGCCCGGCCCGAGAACCATCGGGTCCGATTCTACCTCGGGATGACCCTCTACGAGATGGGGGAGGTCGAGAAGGCAGTGGAGGAGCTGAAGAAGATACCGCCTGAGGCGTCCGTGTATGTGGACACCATAAAGTATCTCGCCTATATCTTGCAGAAGGAGGGGAAGGTCGAGGAGGCCCTTCAGGTCGTCAAGGAAGCCCTGCAGAAGAAGCCCACCGATTGGGAGATCGAGTATGCCCTGGCCCTCCTCTACGAGGAGATGAAGAGGTACGAGGAGGCCGTCCGCATCCTGGAGGGGCTGGTGAAGAAGGCCTCAAAGCCCGCTGAGGTGCTTTTCCGCCTTGGGGTCATCAGCGACAAGATGGGCCAGAAGGAGAGGTGTCTCGAGTACATGAGGAAAGCGATAGAGGCAGACCCGAAGCATGCCGACGCCCTGAACTGGGTCGGCTACACCTATGCCGAGGAGGGGATAAGGCTCGATGAGGCGGAGGAGCTGATAAGGAGGGCCCTGGAGGTCAAGCCGAACAGCGGTTACATCATCGACAGCCTGGGGTGGGTTTACTATAAGAAGGGGAAGCTTAAGGAGGCCCTCTTCTACTTGCAGAAGGCCCATCGCCTCCTGCCTGACGATCCCACCATCACCGAACACTTGGGGGACGTCTTTCTGAAGATGGGCGATGAGGGAAAGGCCCTGGAACTTTACCGGCGTGCCATGGAGTTGAAGCCCACCGACGAGCAGAGGAAGAAGATCCAGATGAAGATCGAGAGGTTGCTGAAGAAGAGGCAAGATGCAAAAGGGGATTCTGATCACCTTTGAGGGGATCGAAGGGAGTGGCAAGAGCACGCACATGCGCCTCGCCGAGGAGTTCCTCCTCCAGAGGGGTTATGCCCTCCTCTGCACCTATGAACCAGGGGGGTCTCCCTTAGGGGAAGGGATAAGGAGGCTTTTGCTTCAGAGGGGGATGGCCCTCTCCCCCTTCGCTGAGCTCTTCCTCTTCTGTGCCGACAGGGCCCAGCATCTGGAGGAGGTGATCCTTCCGGCCCTCCAGGAGGGGAAGGTGGTGCTTTGCGACCGTTTTGCCGATTCCACCACCGCCTATCAGGGGTACGGTCGGGGAATAGACCTCAAGGTGATAGAAGAGGCCAATATGTGGGCCACCGGGGGGCTGCGGCCCCAGCTGACCATACTCCTCGACTGTGATGTGGAGGTGGGTCTTTCCCGGGTGGGGGAGAGGGACAGGCTCGAGGGCGAGGACCTGAGCTTTCATCGCAGGGTCAAGGAGGGTTATCTCGAGATAGCGAGGAGGGAGCCCGAGAGGGTGAAGGTGGTGGTGACCAACTGGAGGGAGAAGGAGGAGGTCCAGAGGGAGATAAGGGACCATCTCCTCGAGGCGCTCAGGCGGATCGGATGAGGTTCAGCGAGATCGTCGGCCATCGCAGGTCGATAGAGGTCCTGCGCCGGATGTACAGAAGGGGGAGGGTTCCCCATGCCTTGCTCTTCATCGGGCCTGAAGGGGTGGGGAAGAGGATGGTGGCCGAGGCCTTCTTCCAATACCTGAACTGCCCCAGCGCCGGGGAGGACTCCTGCGGCCTCTGTCCGAGCTGTGAGAAGGTGACGAAGGGGAGACATCCTGACCTCCACCTCCTGGTCCCTGAGGGGGAGCGGATCAAGATTCAGCAGATAAGGGAGCTTGCCCACATGCTGTATCTCCGCCCCCTTGAGGCCCGGTGGCGGGGAGCGATAATAGAAGGGGCGGAGCGGATGACAAAGGAGGCGGCCAACGCCTTCCTGAAGACGCTCGAAGAACCCCCTCCCCAGACCCTCATCGTCCTCATCACCTCAAGACCGGAGGGGCTCCTCCCGACGATAAGCTCCCGCTGCCAGAAGATCAGGTTCTATCCCCTCTCGGATGAGGAGGTGAGGGAGGTGCTCGAGAGGGAGGGGGTGTCTCCGGGCGAGATCGAGCCCCTCCTGAGGCTCGCTGAGGGAAGCCCGGGGAAGGCCCTCGAATTCACGGCTTTCCCCTTCGAGGAGATGGAGGGCTGGATAGCCGATGCGCTCAAGAAGCCCGGGGAGATCACGAAGTTACTGGAGAGGGCAGAGGAGCTCTCCTCCGATCGGAAAAGGAGCAGGGTGGCCACAGGACTCCTCTTGACCCGCCTGCGGGACGAGATCGTGAGGCGACTGGACTCCAAGGATCAGGAGGTGGAAAGATTTCTCGATCTCTTTTGGCAGATCCGGGAGGTGGAGAGGGCGATGGAGGAGAACGTCAACCTGAGGATGGCCTGGGAGAAGATCTTTCTGGAGATGTCAAGATGCGCCTCGTAAAGGTCAGATTTCCCCAGAGGGCAGCGGCCTCCTACTTCGACCCCAAAGGGCTCGAGTTGGAGAAGGGAGATTGGGTGATAGTGGAAACGGAGAGGGGGCAGGTGGCGGGTGAGGTCGTCGCCCTCAGGGAAGGGGTGAAGGAGCTGGAGGTCCCTGCGGTCGTCCGTAAGGTCACGGGCGAGGAGCTCAAGAAGATCGGGAGGTTGAGGGAGAAGGAGAGGAAGGCCTCGGAGCTCTGCGAGAGGCTCATCGAGGAGCTGGGGCTACCGATGAAGCTCGTCGGGGTCGAGTATCTCTTCGATGAGTCAAAGGCGATCTTTTACTTCACCGCGGAAGGGAGGGTGGACTTCAGGACCCTGGTCAGGATGCTCGCCTCCCAGCTGAGGACGCGCATCGAGATGCGTCAGATAGGGGTGAGGGACGAGGCCAAGATAGTGGGGGGGATAGGGCCTTGCGGCAGGGAGCTCTGCTGTGCCACCTTCTTGCAAAACTTCGACCTGGTCTCCATCCGGATGGCCAAGGAGCAGAGCCTGCCCGTCAACCCGGAGAAGATATCGGGGCTGTGCGGGAGGCTGATGTGCTGCCTCACCTTCGAGATGGAGACCTACCAGGAGCTAAAGGAGGAGTTGCCCAAGGTAGGCAAGAGGGTGATGACCAAATACGGGGAGGGGAAGGTCATCCGCTGCAACATCCTGCTCCAGACGGTGACGGTGGAGCTCGAGGGCGGTGGCGTGATCACCGTCGGGATAAACGAGGTCCAGAAGAAATAGGAGGAGGCGATGGAGAGGACCTTCTACGTGACCACACCCATCTACTACGTGAACGATGTCCCTCATATCGGCCATGCCTACACCACCATTGCCGCCGATGTGCTGGCCCGTTACAAGAGGATGGCGGGCTACGACTGTTTCTTCCTCACGGGGACCGATGAACACGGCCAGAAGGTGGAGAAGGCGGCCCAGGCATCGGGGGAGACCCCTCAGGAGCTCGCCGATCGGGTAGTGGAGAGGTTCAAGGGGCTGTGGAGGAAGCTCAACATCTCAAACGACGACTTCATCCGGACCACCCAGGAGCGGCACAAGAAGGCCGTCCTCGCCCTTTACCAGAGGGCCTGGGAGAAGGGGGATATCTACCTCGGGGAATATGAAGGCTGGTATTGCGTGCCCTGCGAGAGTTTCTGGACCGAGACCCAGCTGGCCGAGGGGAGGAGGTGCCCTGAGTGTGGCCGCCCCACCGAGAGGGTGAAGGAGAAGAGCTACTTCTTCCGCATGTCCCGTTACCAGGAGAGGCTCCTTTCCTTCCTGGAGGAGCACCCCGACTTCGTCCAGCCCTCCTCCCGCTACAACGAGATCCTGAACTTCGTCAAGGGGGGGCTTCGGGACCTGAGCATCAGCCGGACGAGCTTCCGCTGGGGCATCCCCCTGCCCAACGATCCCGAGCACGTCCTCTATGTCTGGTTCGATGCCCTGACCAACTACATCACCGCGGTGGGCTTCCCTGACGACCGGGAGCGCTTCGAGCGCTACTGGCCCGCCGACTGCCACATCATAGGAAAGGATATCCTCAGGTTTCACGCCGTCTACTGGCCCACCTTCCTCATGTCCGCCGATCTCCCCCTGCCCAAGCGGGTCTTCGCCCACGGCTGGTGGACGGTGGAGGGGAAGAAGATGAGTAAGAGCGCCGGAAACGTGGTTGATCCCTATCAGGTCACTGACGAGTTCGGCGTGGACCCCTTCCGCTACTTCCTCCTCCGGGAGGTACCCTTTGGCCTTGACGGGGACTTCTCTCGCAGCGCCCTCGTTCACCGAATTAACGGTGATCTGGCCAACGACCTGGGGAACCTGGTGAGCCGGGTCCTGGCCATGGTGAAGAGGTACTTCGGAGGAAGGGTCCCCCCATCCCATGACCTGATGGACGGGCGGGTGCGCTCCCAGGCGGAAAGGAGCCTGAAAGAGCTGGACCGCCACATCAGTGACCTCGCCTTCCAGCAGGCCCTCACCTCCATCTGGGATCTGGTGGACCTTCTCAACAAGTACCTCGACGAGGCCGCCCCATGGAGCCTGGCCAAGGAGGAGGGGAAGAGGAAAGAGCTCGAGGCGGTCCTTTACAACTGCCTTGAGGCCCTGAGGTTCCTGGCGATAATGCTCTCGCCCTTCATGCCCTCTGCGGCCCAGAGGCTCTGGGAGATGCTCGGGTTTGGCTCGAAGGTCGAGGAGGCGAGGATAGAGGAGGTGGGGAAGTGGGGCCTTCTGCCCGAGGGCCAGCAGACTCAGCCCCCTTCACCCCTCTTCCCCAGGGTGGAAGGATGAGGCCCGAGGAAGCCTTCCAGGGGGCCAAGGTCTTGATCACCGGGGGACTGGGGTTCATCGGCTCCAATCTGGCACGGCGTCTGGTGGAGCTGGGGGCTGATGTCCTCCTGGTGGACAGTCTCATTCCCGAGTATGGGGGGAACCTCTTCAACGTCGCCGATATCGCCGATAAGGTCCGCATAAACATCTCCGACGTGAGGGACGAGCACAGCATGCGCTATCTGGTCCAGGGGAAGGATTACCTCTTCAATTTGGCGGGGCAGACCAGCCACCTGGACTCCATGAAGGACCCCTATACTGATCTGGAGATAAACTGCAGGGCACAGATCTACATCTTAGAGGCCTGCAGAAAATACAATCCCCAGATCAAGATCGTTTTTGCCAGCACCCGCCAGATATACGGCAAGCCCGATTACCTCCCGGTGGATGAGAGGCACCTCCTAAGACCTGTGGACATAAACGGGGTGAACAAGATGGCGGGGGAGTGGTATCACATGGTCTATCACTATGCCTATGGGGTTCGTTCCTGTGCCCTTCGCCTCACCAATACCTATGGGCCGCGGATGCGGGTGAAGGACGCTCGGCAGACCTTTCTGGGGATATGGATCAGGCTCTTGGTGGAGGGGAGGCCCTTTGAGGTCTGGGATGGGGAGCAGTTGAGGGACTTCACCTATGTAGACGATGCGGTGGAGGCCTTCCTCCTGGCCGCCTCCCAGGAGGAGGCCTACGGTCAGATCTTCAACTTGGGAGGGGAGAAGGCGATAAGCCTGAAGGAGCTGGCAGAGCTGCTCATTCGGATAAACGGAGGGGGGGAGTATCGGATCAAGGCTTTTCCCCCTGAGAGAAAGAGGATAGATATCGGGGATTATTACGCCGACTGGAGCCTTATCAGGGAGACCCTGGGTTGGGAGCCTAAGGTCCCCCTGGAAGAGGGGTTGAGGCGGACCTTGGAGTTCTATCGCCAGCACCTGGAGCATTACCTCTGAAGATGATCGTTCCCCAGACCGATCCCAAGGCCTCTTACTTAGAGCATCGGAAGGAGATAGATGAGGCCATCCGCAGGGTAATGGAGGGGGGATGGTATATCCTGGGGGAGGAGGTTAGGGCCTTTGAGGAGGAGTTCGCCCGCTATCTGGGGGTGAGGTACGCTGTAGGGGTGGCCAGCGGGACCGATGCCGTAGAGATCGCCTTGAGGTGCTGCGGGGTGAAGGAAGGGGATGTGGTCTTTACCGTCTCGCACACCGCTTCTGCCACGGTGGCCGCCATAAGGCGGGTGGGGGCTATCCCCGCCTTCGTCGATATCGATCCCAGGACCTACACCATGGCTCCTGACTCCCTTGAGGGGGCGTTGAGGTCCCTGCGGGGGGGCAGGCCCCGGGCCGTCCTCCCCGTTCACCTTTACGGCCACCCTGCCCCCATGCCCGAGATCATGGAGGTTGCCCGCCGTTACGGCCTCTTTGTGATCGAGGACTGCGCCCAGGCCCACGGGGCATCTCTTGAGGGGAAGAAAGTGGGGGGATGGGGGGATATGGCCGCCTTCAGCTTCTATCCCACCAAAAACCTCGGTGCCTTCGGGGATGGAGGGATGGTGGTCACCTCCGATCCTGAGCGGGCGGAGATGGCCAGGCTTCTGAGGGAGTACGGGTGGAAGGAGCGGTACGTGAGTTATCTTGAGGGGATGAACTCGCGCCTCGATGAGATCCAGGCCGCCATCCTGAGGGTGAAGCTGAGATACCTGGAGGAGGAGAATCGAAGGAGGCGGAGGTGGGCCTCCCTTTACGATGAGCTGCTTGGGGGTTCAGGGGTGATCACCCCCTCCAGTCTCCCTGAAGCCTTCCACGTCTACCATCAGTATGTGATCCGCACCCCCAAGAGGGAGGAGCTTCGCGAATACCTCAAGGGGCGGGGGATTTCTACGGGCATCCACTATCCCCGCCCGGTCCACCTCCAGCCCGCCTACGAGGGGGGACTGATTCCTGGAGGGGGCCTACCCCGCACCGAGGAGATATCTCGGGAGATCCTGAGCCTGCCCCTCTTTCCCCAGATGGGGGAGAAGGCGGTCAGGTATGTGGCGGAGGCGATAAGGGAATGGCAGGGGGACAGCCCTCAAAGTTAGAGGGGATAATTCACCGCCTTATCCGAAAGAAGGGGTGGGGAAGGCTAAGGGGCTACAAGATCTGGCAGGTATGGGAGGAGGCGGTGGGGGAGACGGTGGCCAGGAACGCCGTCCCCCACTCTTTGCGCCGGGGGACCCTCACCGTGATCTGCTCAGGCCCTCAGTGGATGCATCAGTTGTACCTCATGAAGGAGATGATCAGGGAGCGGCTGAACGAGACGGTGGGGAAGGAGCTCGTAAGGGATATCCGCTTCCGGGTGGGCGCTCTGAGGAGGCCCTCCAAGGAACCCCCGGTGGAAGTTCCCTCCTTGAGCGATGAAGATAGGAGATGGATCGAGGAAGTCCTCTCCTCCCTTAAGGACGAGGGCCTACGGGATGCCCTCCGTCGGGTTCTTGAGAAGGCAAGGGCTAAGAGGAGGTAGGCTTACAGGCTCCCAGAGTCTCCTTCGCCGCCTTTACGGCCTCCTGATATACCTCCTTTAAAGGAACCCGCTGCTCGAGGGCCAGGCGACGGCAGCTCTCATACTCGGGAGCGATGTTCAAGAGGCGCTCGCCGTCTCCGAAGGCCACCTTCACCTCTACGGGGCCGTATCTGGTAGATACCTCTATTACCTTCCGCCTGAGGGTAGCCCTCTGGACGGCCCAGGCCCTTATCCCCAAGGTGGTGGACTCGGAGAAGAGGGTCTCCATCATCTTCTCCCTCCTCGGTGGAGGGCAAAGCAGCCTCACTGTAACTCCGGGTCTTCCCTTTTTCATCTGCACGGGGACAAGGAGGACGTCCACTGCTCCCTCTTTCCTCAGGCGGTCCTCCAAGTGGGGGAAGAACTCAGGGTTCATGTCGTCAAGGTCGGCTTCCAGGACCCAAAGGCGCTCCCCGAAGTCCGCCTCCCCCTCACCGGTGACTATCCTCAAGAGGTTGGGCATCTCGTCCGGATCCCGATCCCCTGCCCCATAGCCCGCCTTCTCCACCCTCATGGAGGGGAAGGGGCCGTAGTCCCTGGCCACGGTGGTGAGGATGGCTGCCCCAGTGGGGGTCACCATCTCCATCCTCAGGGAGGAGGTCTCAACGGGGACCCCCTCCAGCAGGGCCAGGGTGGCCGGGCAGGGGAGGGGCAGGGGGCCGTGTTCCGTCTGAACCCATCCCCGGGATAGGGGAAGGGGCGATGAGATCACCTCATCCCACCCGAAGTACTCGATCCCGACCGCTGCCCCGACCACGTCCAGGATGGTATCGGGATCGCCCAGCTCGTGAAAGTGGACCTTCCCCTTAAGCCCATGGATCTTCCTCTCCGCCTCTTCAAGGCGCGAGAAGACCTCCTCGGCGATCTCCTTCGCCCAGGGGGAGAGGGAACTTTGCCTGATGAGGGCCTTTATCTCCTCAGGGCCTCTCCTCGGGGCCTGGGCCTCGAAGTTGATCTTCACCCCTTCTATTCCCTTCCTCCTCACCCTCTGTACCTTTACCTTCACGTCCCTGAGGCCGACCTTCTCCCATCCCTCTTCCAGCACCTCGAGGGGGAGGCCCAGGTCGAGCATCGCCCCGAGGATCATGTCGCCGCTTATCCCGGCGAAGCAGTCAAAATAGGCGACCTTCATGGCCCGAAGTTAACATATGATCCTCTCCGGTTGCAAGGGAGAGAAACCGGGCTATACTTAATAAAAAAGCGTTTTGTAAAGGGGGGAGGAGGATGGCGATAAAGGTCATCATCGAGAGGAAATTGAAGAAGGGAAAGGAGGGGGAGCTCGCCCAGTTACTGCGGCAGCTTCGCTACCGGGCCATGGTGGCCCCGGGCTATATCTCGGGTGAAACCCTCCGTTCCCACGATGATCCTGACCTTTACCTGGTGATAAGCACGTGGAAGAGCCTGGAGGACTGGAGGAGGTGGGAGGAGAACCCGGAGCGGAATCAGATCCAGCAGAAGATAAACGAGCTGCTGGAGGAGCCTGCCAAGTTCAGGATCTTCCACTTCGTCTAAGGGGGTTCCTTCACTATCTCTATCAGCTCGATCAGATCCTCGATGTGATAATCCGCTCGAAGGGAAGGGTTCTTGTAAGCGACAAAAGGGACCTTCGCCTCGTGGGCCGCTTTCTCATCGGCAAAGGTATCCCCCACGAAGAGGGCCTCGTCAGCCCTTATCTTGAAATGGTCGATGATCTTCTCGAGAGAGTCGGGATAGGGCTTTGGCCTCTTGACATCGAGGGCCGATACCACCAGGTCGAAGTACTTGTCCAGCCCGTGGTAGGTGAGCACCTCACCGATGGTGTAGGTCCGGTTGGTGGAGATCGCCTTCTTCACCCCTTGGGGGAGGGCTTCCAGGACCTCCTTGAGATGGGGCTCGGGCCTCATCAGTTTGATGAAGGGGCGATAATCTGTGCCCTTCCTTTTGCGATGGAAGGCCTCGATTTCGGCCATCTCCCTCCTCGAGAGGAGGAACTCCACGGCCTGATCGGCAGTGGAGGCATGCACGAAGGCCACCTCTTCCTCTCCGAGAGGAGGCAACCCCAGTTCCTGCAGGATGTGGTTGTAATAGGCGATATTTGCCTCCTTTGAGTCGAACATCACCCCATCGCAGTCGAAGATCACCACCTTTATCATCCCTGATTCCCTTCGAATTTGTCCGCCGCTTTCCGGAGCCGATCCATGATGGCCCTGCCCAGTCCGACCTCTGGGACCCTTTCGGCGTAAATGACCTCCACTCCTGACCTGTCCAGTCTCCTCAGGGCGGAAAAGAGGCGGTAGGCCGCCTCCACCAGATCCCCCCTCTCCGAGAGAACCTCCACCGCCGCATACCCCAGATCCCCCTCAGGAGGGGTGAAGGCGAGAAGGCCTGCCCTCATTCCCTGGGGGGCCTGGCAGCGCTCCTTGAGCAGCCGCAGAGGGGTCCTGGGGGCGTAATGGGAGGGGAGTTGCCCCGGGCTCTGGGGTGCGGTTGATGAGGAGGGTTCCTCTTTCACCTCTTCCCCGATGGTCATCTCTATCTCCTCGACCGGGACCCCTCCGGGACGAAGGAGCCTCGGGGGACCATCGACCAGGGATATGATGGTCGATTCTACCCCAACCGGGCACCTGCCACCGTCAAGGATCAAGGGGATCCGCTCCTCCAGCTGTTCCGCCACCTCTTCGGCCGAGGTGGGACTCAGGCGTCCGAAGAGGTTGGCGCTGGGGGCAGCGATGGGGGTCTTCGCTTCCTTTATTAAGGCCAGGGCCACGGGGTGAGAGGGCATCCTTACGGCCACGGTGGGGAGGCCGCTGGTGACTATATCAGGGACGACCTCCCTTTTGGGGAGGACCAGGGTGAGGGGGCCGGGCCAGAAGCGCTCCGTAAGGGCCTCTACCCTTCTGTCCCCGGAGGAGGCGAGTTCTCGCCAACCTTCCTTCTGGGCGATGTGGACGATGAGGGGGTCAAAGTGCGGGCGCTCCTTCACCTCGAAGATCCTGGCCACCGCCCGGGGGTTGAAGCAGTCAGCCCCCAGGCCGTACACCGTCTCCGTGGGGAAGGCCACGACCTCCCCCTTCCCTATCAATTCCGCCGCCGCAACTATCGCCTCCTGGGTGGCCTTCAGTATCTTAGCTCCCATCGTTTCTGCATAGTGAATTAGGACGAACTATTTATAACAGCATGAATAATCTCTGTGTAAGGGAGGCTTGGGACTTTGCTCACAAAACCAGTTCCTTTACCAGTGCCCCTTCCTCAATTACCCAGTCGTCCTCCACAGGTTCAAGGTAGAGTTTTACGGCTTCCTTTATGTTTTTTTAACGCTCCTCTATCGTTTCCCCTTCGCTGATGCAGCCAGGAAGGGCGGGCACATAAACCGTATATCCGCCTTCCTCACCGGGTTCCAGTACGACTTTGAATTTCATTCGCAATTTTCCTCCCTTTTAATTTTATTGTCTTTTACGGTATCCGCTCAATAGATACCGGAGGATCACCCCGTGGGAGAGGAGGCCCAGGAGGGCCATCGCCTCGAAGGGGCGGTTGAGGATGGCCCCTACGAAGATGCCGAAAAGGCGCAGGTCCCTCTTGCTCACCTTGTCCCAGATATCGTGGGGCAACTTTCGCCCATACCGCAACGAGAATTCCTTTTTGGTGTAGCTTACGAGGGCAAAACCCAGGAGGGAGATCACCCCCCACGCCCAGGTGCTTGCCTCCGGGAAGGAGAGCCAGTGCCCGTAGGTTATCCCCGCCACGATCGCCCCATCGGAGTACCTGTCGAGCAAGGTATCCATCCACCCCCCATAAGGGCTTGAAGAGAATTTCAGGCGAGCGACCTCGCCATCGCAACCATCGGCAATCGAGGCGAGCTGGACCAGCAACCCGGCCACCAACGTCCAGAAATATCCCCCTATCCCGAAGAGGAAGGCCCCCAGAAGGGCCACTGAAAAGCTCAACAGGCTGATCCTGTTTGGGGTGAGGGAGGTATCCACCAGCCTTGCCGTCATCCTTCGGGAGAGGGGGCGGTTGAGGTAACGGGAGATGAAGCCGTCCTCCTCTTCCTTCCCCAGTCCCTTGAGGAGGGCTTCCTTCGCATGCCCCAGATCCTCGGGGGTGTCTATGTCGGTCCAGAAACGTCCCCCTACCTTCACTGCCTGGATCTTTCCCCTCTCTATCAGCTTACGGATCCCCGCGCTGAGGGAGCTGTCCCCCTCTTTACGGGCCTCCCTCAGGGCATCGAAGATGGGAGGCTTGCAGAGAAAGAGGCCCGTATCTACGGCATCAAAAGGGGCTATCCCCTTCCCTATGGCCACAGGCCTTTCCCCCTCGAGGCGGACCTTGGTCGCCTCATCGAGGTCGAATATCCGATCCAGCTCCTCATCGACGGCCATAAGGGAGGTGTCGGTCCCATCGTCTGCCTCCATGAGGCGCCTTAAGATCTGGTGGTCGAAGACGTGATCACACATGGCAAGGAGAAAGGGGCCAGAGAGATGTTCCGAGGCAGCGAGGACCGAGGTGCCGTTTTCCTCCTCCCAGTGGGGGTTCTCCACGACCCGGATGGAGAGGCCGTGGCGGCGCTCCATCTCCTCTATATGAGAGATCACCTTCTCCTTGCCGTATCCCACCACCACGTAAAATTCCTCAACCCCTGCCTCCCTTGCCGAGAGTACGGCCCTCTCGAGCAGTGTGAGCCCCAGGAGCCTGGTGAGGGGTTTTGGCTCCCCGTCCGCCTTCTTCAGCCTGCTGCCGCGGCCTGCGGCCAGGATCACGATGGGATATCCCTTTTCCTTCTCTACTCTCGGAGCCTTCATCTCAAGGCCCATCCAAAATACAATAGCCTTTTTTGTTTTACAACCCGCCGGGAAATATAATAAAATAAATGAGACTTTTTCCGAATAAAGTTTATGAGGACGGAGATGGAGGGTCACAGGAGAAAGGGTTTTACCCTTATAGAGCTGATGGTCGTCGTGGTGATCCTGGGGATCCTGGCCGGCCTGATCATCCCCCGGATCATGGGGAGGCCGGAGGAGGCCCGCAGGCTGAAGGCCAAGTTGCAAATACAGCAGCTGGAGCAGGCCCTTAAGCTCTATTATCTCGACAACGGCATGTATCCGACCACGGAACAGGGGCTCCAGGCCCTGGTGGAGAAGCCCACCATCGAGCCCATCCCCAAGAACTGGAGGGAAGGGGGATACCTGGAGAAGGGCAAGGTTCCCCTCGACCCCTGGGGCAATCCCTATGTTTACATATCCCCGGGGATCCACAACAAGGACTTCGACCTCGAGTCCTACGGGGCCGATGGTGAGGACGGGGGCGAAGGGAAGTATGCCGACATCGAGAACTGGAACCTGGATTAAGGCCTTTACTCTCCTGGAGCTGGTGGTGGTCCTGTTCCTCCTCGCTCTCTTTGCCACCCTCACCGTCCCCAGGCTTCAGGCCTTCCTCTCATCGGGGAATACGGACAAGGCGATAAGGCAGATAAGGGGCCTGGCTCTATATCTCTCACAGATGGCCGTATCGAAGCGAGCGGTCTATCGCCTGAACTATGACCTCAAAGAGGGGAGATGCTGGGTGAGCCGGATGGACCAGCAAGGAGAGTTCATCGAGGAGAGGGAGATGTTGAGCCGCCCCCTGTACCTCCCCCATGGGGTGAGGTTTATCGACGTGATCACCCCCCGGGGGATGCAGAAGGAGGGGACCGCCTACACCGAGTTCTTTCCCACCGGCTGGGTTGAGAGGACCCTGATCCACCTCGAGGGCAATTACAAAGCCACCCTCAAGCTCCTCCCCCTCATCGGAGAGGTCAGGGTATACGAGGGGTACGTAACGGAGGAGGAATGAGGAAGGGGTTCACCCTGCTTGAGGTAATGGTGGCCCTGGCGATCCTGGCCACCGCTCTGGTGATCTTGCTCTCTCACCAGGCGGCGAGCATCTCCCTGGGAAATGAGGCCCGGGTCCTAACAAAGGCGACCCTCATCGCCCAGGAGAGGATGGCCGAGCTGATGGCAAGGCGAGATCTCAGGGTGGGGGAGGAGGCGGGAGAGGTGGAGGACATCCCTCCCTTCAGGTGGAGGACGACGGTGACCGAGGCGGAGAGGGAGGGGATGCTCCGGTTGAGGGTCGTCGTGGACTGGAAGGAGGGGGAGAGGGGGAGGAAGGTGGAGCTTACGGCCTATGTATGCTCGAAGAGATAAGGGCTTTACCCTCGTTGAGGTCCTGGTGGTCGCTTCGATCCTGGTGGTGGTGATGGGAATCGTTTACGGCTCCCTTTCCGCAAGCCTCAGGAGCAAGGAGATATGCGAGGAGGGGGTGGAGGCTTACAGACGCGGAAGGCTCATCCTTGAGCGGATGAGCCGGGAGATAAGCTCTGCCTACATCCCCATAGGGATAAACTTGCCCGACGTCAAATACATCTTTCGGGGGGAGGACGGTGAGGAGGACGGTTTCCCGCGGGACACCCTCAATTTCACCTCAACGGCCCTGCCCATAGAAGGCCTTCCCCATGGTGTGAAGGAGGTGGGCTTCTACATCGCTCCGGACCCCGAGACGGGAAAACCCGTCCTCTTCCTGAGGGAGGACACCACCTGCGATGATGACCCAGAAGGGGGAGGGAAGCGCTATCTCCTGGGGAGGGGGGTTTCGGGACTGGACTTCACCTATTACGACTCCCAGGGGCGGGAGTGGAGGGTCTGGGACTCTACCTATACCCCCCTGGGGGTGGAGCTGCCGAGGATGGTGAAGATATCCCTCTTTTTAGAGGATAAAAGGGGAGAGGTCATCCTCCTCAGTACCAAGGTGAGGATACCTCAGGGGTAGAGATGCTCAGGGACAGAAAGGGAGTGGCCCTCATACTGGTGCTTGTGGTGATCGTTCTGATGGTCGGGCTGGTGGTCGAGTTCAGCTACAACATGAAGGTGGATGTCACCCTTGCCGCCAACCAGAGGGACGAGCTTAAGGCCTACCTCATCGCCCTCTCCGGTGCAGAGCTGGCAAAGCTCATCCTGATGGAGGATGACCCTTCTTATGATGCCCTGGACGAGGAGTGGGCCCACTTTCAGGAGATGCCGGGGACCATATCCGAAGGGGATGAGGGTAGGTTCAAGGGGATGATATTCGACGAGGCCGCCCTTTTTCCCATCAACGCCCTCATAGGGGATGACGGGAAGGCGGATGAGGCGAGGCTGAGGCAACTCGAGAGGCTCTTTGATCTCCTGGGGATTGATCCTCAGTTGATAGACGCCATCCTCGACTGGCTCGATCCGGACGACGCTCCCAGGCCCTTCGGTGCTGAAGACCCTTACTATCAGGGCCTCTCCTCCCCTTACCCCTGTAAGGACGGCCCCTTCATCACCCCGGAGGAGCTCATCCTGGTGAAGGGGATGAAGAGGGAGCTGCTTTACGGGGAGGAGGGTAGGGCAGGGCTCATCAACTATCTCTCCACCTTCTCCGATGGGAAGATCAACGTGAACACGGCCCCCCCAATCATCCTTCAGACCCTCTCGGACGGGATAGATGAGGTGATCGCCGACACGATCGTCTCCTACAGGGAGAGGGAGCCCTTCCTCAGCCCGGGGGACCTGCAGAAGGTCCCCGGGATAACCCACGAGGTGTATGAGGAGATCAAGGATTACATAACCACAAAGTCCTCCGTGTTCTCCATCCGCGTAGAGGGGGAGGTGAGGGATATAAGGAGGGCGGTTCTGATGGTGGTGAGGAGGGACCCGATAGGGTTCAGCACCCTCTTCTGGAGGGCAGAGTAGGAGATGGGCATCTACGTCCCCAGATGCAGGCTGGTGGGGGTGGACATTGGCTCCAGGGCCATAAAGGTGATCCATCTCACCACATCTCTGACCGATTTCAAAGTCACCGCCTTTTTTGTGAAGAAGCGGAGCGAGGGGCCCCTTGAGCGCCTCGTCGATGACATTCGCTTCCTCAAGGAGCGAGGGGCCCTGGAGGGCGACTTCCTGGCGGTCTCCTTCCCCAGCGACAGGGCCCTCTTCAGGACGGCAGACCTCCCCTTCTCCCAGTTGAGCAAGATAAGGGCCACGATTCGCTACGAGGCCGAAGACACCATGATCTCGTCCTTGGAGGAGATGGTCGTCGACTTCTCCCTCCTCGAGAGGAGGACGGACGGAAGCTCAGTGCTGATAACCTGTGTGCCGAGGGATGACCTCGAGCGTTACGTTGGGGCGATAAGGGAGGGGGGAGCCCTTCCGGACGTGGTGGATGTGGATGCCCTGGCCCTCGCCTCCCTGATGGAGGAGCTGAGCGGGGAGGGGGGAGTGGCCCTGATCGATGTGGGAGGGAGCAAGGTTTCCCTTTTGATCTTTCAGGATGGGAGGTTGCACCTGAT
>CAYRAR010000003.1:0-31205 GCA_964422255.1 uncultured Thermodesulfobacteriota bacterium
CACCTCCAGGGTGGTCTCCATACCTTTGGCCTCTTCGACGGTGATGACACCCTCCTTGCCCACCTTGGCCATCGCCTCGGCAATGATCTCACCGATGGTGGGGTCGTTGTTGGCGGAAATGGTTCCCACCTGGGCAATCTCCTTTTGATCCTTGGTGGGCTTTGACATCTTCTTCAGCTCCTCGACCACCGCCTCCACCGCCTTATCTATCCCCCTCTTCACGTCCATCGGGTTGGCCCCTGCGGCCACCACCTTGACCCCCTCGCGGTAGATGGCCTGGGCCAACACAGTAGCGGTGGTCGTCCCGTCACCGGCCACATCGGAGGTCTTGGAGGCCACCTCCTTCACCATCTGGGCCCCCATGTTCTCGAACTTGTCCTCAAGCTCGATCTCCTTGGCCACGGTCACCCCGTCCTTGGTCACCGTGGGGGAGCCCCACGTCTTCTCCAGGATCACGTTCCTCCCCTTGGGACCCAGGGTGACCTTCACCGCATTGGCCAGTATGTCCACCCCCCGCAATACCTTATCTCTCGCCTCTGCGTTGAACTTTATCTCCTTCGCCGCCATCTTTCACCTCCTCCTTTCCTAAGGATTTTTGTCAACTTTCCACGATGATGCCCAAGATATCATCCTCCCGCATGATCAGATACTCCTCGCCGTCTATCTTCACCTCCGTCCCCGCATACTTGCTGAAGATCACCTTGTCCCCCTCTTTCACCTCCAAGGGGATCACGGTGCCGTCCTCCTTTATCCTCCCCTTGCCGACGGCTATGACCTTCCCTTCCATCGGCTTCTCTTTGGCGGTGTCAGGAATGATTATCCCCCCCGATGTCTTTTCCTCTTCAGGCTCGATCCTCTTGATCAATACCCTGTCCTGCAAAGGCGTGATCTTCATCCCTCAACCCTCCTTTCCGTTGTGATTTTTAAACCCTCATAAGGGGCTGTTTCACTTAGAAGAAGGTGGGACTATGAAATATCCGTCACAAGTTCGCCAAAAATATAATTACGCCCCTGGGGCTTGTCAAGGTCACCTCAGTATTCGAACTCCTCTTCCTCCTCATGTCGCCGCATCACCTTCAGCTTGCTCTCCTGCCCCGCCTTTTCCTTCATCTCCTGGCACTTTATGCAGTAGCGGGTGAAGGGGAGGGCCTTGAGCCTCTTCACCCCTATGGGCTTGCCGCATTCCTCACAGTACCCATAGGTGCCCTCCTCCAACCTCTCCAGGGCATCCTCGATGTTCCGGAGCCTCTCCAGGTACATGTTAAGGATCGTGTAGTCTATGTCCTCGCTCAGACCGAGCTGGGAGAGGTCCCCGATGTCCATCGTCGAGATGGAGGAGAAACGGGGGTCCTCCTCGATCCTTTCCCCCATCTCCTCCTCGATCTTGGCCAGGATCTCGTTCCGAAGGTCCATCAGGATGGACCTCAACTCCTCCTTTCTCAGTTCCTCCTCCTGGGTGCTCATCTTCCCTCCTCGAATTCTTTTTTTATCCTCTCACGAACCCTCTGAGCCTCCTCATTGTCTCCTGCCCGATGGAAGGCCTTGAGGGCAAATTGATACCTCCCTTTCTCGATCGCCACCCGGGCCAGCTCCCTCCACTCCTCCGGAGGGGGGTCCTCGGAAAGGAACTCGGCCACTTGAGAAAATAAGAAATAATCTCCCTCTTTCAAGGCCTTCTCCTTGAGCCGGAGGAGTCCCTCCCGGTGCTGAGCCCTGCCGTAAAACTCCACCGCATCGTTCAGTCTACCAGCCTCCAGATAGAGGTCCCCGTATTCGATCAGGACCTGGGGCGGGGTTTCCCTTCCGTAAAGGATCTCCCTCCTTTTGAGGGCATTGGGGAGCTTATTTGCCATTCCCGAAGTAATCCTTGATGGTCTTGAGGATATCCTCCTCCACCAGGTAATAATCTTCCCTTTCACCTCTTCTTACCGAGGCCAAGATTCCCTCTCCCCGCTTTTTGCCCAACCTAAATATAATCTCAGGCTTTCCCTTTTCAAAACCGAGGATCAGCTCTGCCTGGGGAGGGGAAAGGGTCCCTTCCACCTCCTCCTTCAGCTTCTTAAGGTACTCCAGGGCCATGAGGCGCCAAAGGAGTGAGGTGACCTTCCAGTTTTCCACCTTCCCTTTGGGCTTCCTCTTTACCCATCGTTCCCCCTCCTTCACCAAGAGAATTTCCTTTTTATGGGGGAAGGCGATCCGGAGCTCCCTCACCTCCCCCTCCTTTATCGGGATGATCCTCTTGTACTTAAAGTCATCGGGTTCCTTGAGGAATAGCTCCTCGTCCTTGGAGGCGATGCGATATATCTCCTCCTTTCCCTCCTCGTAGAAGTAAAGGTCCTTTCCCTTGAGCAGGCGTATTCCCCGCTTTTCTTTTTCTGTCTCAATGAGAAGGCGCACCAGAAAGTGATCCTTATTGACCTCGGCCTTCTGGAGGGGGAGGAATGCCTTCACCTTCACCCCCTTCAGCTTCCAGAGAAAGGCGGAGATCTTATCCCCGTCTGCCTTCACCCCTTGGGGCAGGATCCTCCACTCTTCAGCCCCCCGGACGCAGGAGAACCCTTCTCTGGAGGGATAGGAGAAGGCGATCCTGCGGACCTTCTCCGGATTGAAGGTGAGGGGGTATTTATCGCGCCAGTCAGCGGCCCCCCAAGGAAGAAGCTCGGCGAAGGATCGGTCAAGGAGTATCACCTCCCTCCTCCCCTCCACCTGGGCATATATCCCCTCTTCTTCAGCCTTGCCAAAACGTAGGGTAGGGCCTCCTTTTATCCTGAGGAGGAGCCGGGGAGGGGCAAGGCCGTAGATCTCCATCGGACCTGGAGTGTCGTAAAACCTCTTGACCTTCCCCTTCGCAAGCCTCTGGAGGAGCTCCTCGATCCTTTCCCTGTCGGCCTTCACCTCCTTAGGGGCGAGCATCTTCCATCCCTCCCCCTCTTTCCTCACCCGGATCACCTCTTGACCGAGGGAGGCCTCTATCTCCTTCACCTCGCGGGGGGAGAAGATGACGATGCCCTTATCCCTCAGATCATACAGATCCTTGTTCACCTCATACCAGATCTCCCCTGAAAGGACGAAGACCGCCTCCCGATCCATCCGCTTTGCGTAAATGTCCATTCGGGTCGGGGTCTCGTCCCCTAACAGGACCCCCTCCTCCTTCCCCTCACCCCTGATGATCACCAATGCCCTCGGCTCCTTGAGGCCATAGGGAGAGAGGTCCCGAGGATGCCCCTCTATTACCCTCCCCCTTTTGGCCTCGAGCAGCCTCTTGAGCATTCTCTCGATGAGGTCCTCATCGGCCCCCGTCTCTATCGGCTTGAGGACCCGCCACCCTCTTTCCTCCTTCCGCAGGAGGTAGTTTTTTCCTTTAACGGTCAGCTCAAGCTCCTCGGCCTCCTTTATGGAGAAGAGGGAGCGAGCCGCCTCTTCCCGCGACCTCTTCTGGGCCAAGTATCTGTGTTCGTAAAGGTAATAGGAGAGGAGCAAGATGGAGAGCAATCCGAGAAGGACCAAAGTCCTCCTTTGGTTCATCTCCTCCATCTCCTTATGGCTGTGATCACCCCTGCCGCCGCCACCCCTCCAGGAAGCATCACCACGCAGAGCCAGAAGAGCCATCGGGCCTCCGATCGGTCGAGAAAGAGGGGGGTGAAGTTGGTGGGCCGTGGCCTTATGGCGATAAGCTCCTCTTCCTCAGCGAGCCAGCTCACCGCATTGAGGAAGAGGTCACCGTTTCCCGAGATGCCGAAGTGGGCGTTGGTGGCGAAATCGGAATCCCCGAAGAGGACGATCCTCGCCTTCTTCTTCCCTCCTACCCTCTTTGTGGCGACGGCGGCCACGGTGAGGGGACCCTTGTGATCCTTACCTTCCTCAAAGGAGGCCTCCCCCTTCTCCTTCAGCCTCTCCCGGTCCACCTCCCCCCAGCTCTGAGGGGCCGTCTTGGCGAGGGGCACCAACTCCACCCCCTTTGGGGGCTCCTTCTGGAGGGAGATGGACTGGGCCAAGGGGAAGAAAGAGGCGAGGCGGAAGTCTTTGGTTATGGGGTGAGGCTCATAGAGGGAGACAACGGGGATCAGGTAATCCCCGCCCAGGACACGACTGAAGCGGTCGATGATGATATCGTCTTGGAGCAGCAGCCCATATTCCTTAAGGAAGGCCTTCACGTTCTTGACGGTGGGGGGATCCACGAGGGCGAGGAGCTTTCCCCCATCCTCCAGATACCTCTTTATCGCCTCAATCTCCTTGGGCAGGAGGTCCTTTTTGGGGCCTGCCAGCACCAGGACCGCCGTCCCCTTGGGCACCTCCCCCTCCCTGAGGAGCACGAGGGAGGAGACCTCATAGTTCTGGTCTTCGAGGGCCTTCTTCACCATGGAGTAACCGGAGCGCTGGAAGTCCTCCAGGTCATGTTCTCCGTGGCCCTTGACAAAGAGGATCTTCTTCTTTCCCTTCGTTGTGGCTCTGACGATGGCGTTGGTGAGTTCCTCCTCGGTTAAATTGGAGATCTTCTCCACCCTCCCCCTGCATTCGATGACTATCGTTCCATAGGAGGCGATCTCGTATTTCTTTGCCACCGCAGGTCTCTTGTCGGGATCTACCAGCTCGTAGGAAAACTTGTCGGAATAGTAGCGGTACTGCTCCAGGAGCTCCTTGGCCGCCTTCCACTCGGAGCTCCCCTCCTGATAGAAGGCGATCGCCTTCACCGGGTCCTTAAGCTCCTTCAGAATCTTGGAGCTCTGGGGCGAGAGGGTGTAGCGCTTCGTCTTGGTGAGGTCAAAGCGGAGGTTGTGAGCGATGGCAAAGGCGGCGATCACCCCCAGGATCCCCGCCATCAGCAGGACCTGAAGGGCGAAGTTGGTCCTGTACCAGATCTTCCTTGCGGGCCTCATCCCCTCCACCTCCTCGCCTCCAGTAGCCTCATGGTCAAAAAGAGGAAGAAGGCTATGTGGATGAGGAAGGCGACGATCCCTTTCGTCTCGATCACCCCCTTGGAGAGGTTATCAAAGTGCCCTCTGGGGGAGATGTACTCGAGGGCCCTGGTCAGCGGGGAGGAGGAGATCTCGCTCACCCAGCCAAGTCCCCAGAGTAGAAGCAGCATCGTGAAGGTGATCACTGCGGCCACGATCTGATTCTCCGTGAGGGAGGAGGCGAAAAGGCCTATCGATACGGCCATCCCCCCGAGGAGGATCAGCCCCAGATACCCCGTGAAGAGGGGTCCCCCCTCTGGTTTGCCGAGGAAGACCACCGTGAGGGGGTAAAAGCTCCCCAGAAGGAGGATCAGGAGATAAACGGATATACAGGCGAGGAACTTCCCCGCTACTGCCTCCCCGTCCCTTACCGGATAGGTGAGCAGGAGCTCTATCGTCCCCAGCTTCTTCTCCTCCGCAAAGAGCCTCATCGTGAGAAGGGGGACGACAAAGAGGGTGAGGACCCCCACGTTCCGGAAGAAGGGGGCGATCACCATCTCGGTCAGGTTGAGGAAGTCGGCAAGGAGGGGGTTGCTGTGACCGCGGAAGGAGAGGAGGCTGTAGTAGATCAGGTTGGCGTAAAAGAAGTAACCGCAGACGGCAAGGAAGGCGGCCCCCACCACGTAAGCGATGGGCGAAAGGAAATAGCTCCTCATCTCCTTCTTGAATACGGGCCAGGCGTTCCTCATGCCCCTTCCTCCTCGGTGACGAGCTGAACGAACACCTCCTCCAGCATGGCCGTATCGGGCCTTAGCTCAAAGAGCCCCCATCCCTTCTCGACCACCGCCCGGGCGACCTCCTTCCTCACGTCCTCCTTGGCCTCTATCAGGTACTCCGCCCTCTGGCCTCCGAGGTCCTTTGACTTCCTCACCTCTCGCACCCCTTTGACGTCCCTGAGGGCCTCCATGATCTCCTCTTCTGGCCCTTCCGCCTGCAGGATCAGCTTCATCGCCCCCCGCAGGCGGGCGGCCAGGGACTCCGGGGTATCCTGGGCCAAGACCTTCCCCTGATTGATGATCACCACCCGGTCACAGGTAACGCTCACCTCGGGCAGGATGTGGGTGCTGAGCAGGACCGTCTTCTCCCCCCCAAAGGACTTTATCATCTCCCTTATCTCGACGATCTGCTTGGGGTCAAGGCCTATGGTCGGTTCGTCGAGGATCAGGACCTCAGGGTCCCCCACCAGGGCCTGGGCTATTCCCACCCGCTGACGATAGCCTTTGGAGAGCTTTCCGATGGGGCGTCGGGCGACCTCCCTGATCCCGCACCGCTCCATTATCTCCCCGATGTGGCTTCTCCTCTTGCTCCTGGAGACCCCTTTGAACTCCGCCACGAAGAGCAGGTAGCGCTCCACTCCCATGTCGCCGTAAAGGGGAACGTTCTCCGGCATGTAACCTATCCGCTTCTTGACCTCTAAGGGGGCCTCAGAGATATCGAAGCCGGCCACCCTTGCCCTGCCTGAGGTGGGGGGGATGAAGCCCGTGAGGATCCTCATGGTGGTGGTCTTCCCCGCACCGTTTGGCCCGAGGAAGCCGAGGATCTCCCCCTGCTCCACCGAAAAGCTCACCCCTGAGAGGGCGACCACATCGCCGTAGTGTTTAGTCAGATCCTGGACCTCGATCATCTCACCGCCTCCCTCCTGAATATCCTCCACCATATTCCCCTCTCCCGCTGTTCCCGTTCCAAGAAGGCCAGGCTCTCCGAGACGTCCTTCCTGTTGTGGAGGATGAGAATCACGGGCAAGGCCCTGTCCATGGAACGGATCTCCTCCATCACCCCCCTCACATCCATGTTTCCCTTCCCTAGGGGAAGGTGTTCGTCAGAGGAGCCGTGATTGTCGTGGATGTGGAAGGCGACGATGTGATCCTTAAGCAGATTTATGTACTCCCTCAGGTCAAAGCCCCAGGTGTGGGCATGGCCCAAATCGAGCAGGGCCCCTATATGGGGGGAGGAGACCTTCTCGAGGATATAGAGGTGCTCTTGGGGAGTGGCCACAAGTCTGTGGGCCCTCCCCCGCGGGCTGTTCTCTACTGCGAGGGTAATGCCCATCCGTCCCGCGATCCTCGCCATGATCCGGAGGCTGGTGAGGAGGTTGATCCTCGAGTTGCTAAGGTATTCCCTCGGGTAATTCTTGGGGAGTCTGCCCGGGTGGATGACCACGATCTTCGCCCCGAGAAGGGAGGCCAACCTTATCGACTCCACCGTCTGGCGGATGGAGGCGCGCCTTATCAACGGATTCAGGCTCGCCAGGTTTATGTCGTAGACCGCGCTGTGGACTATCGGTTCTAATCCCAAGTCCTGAAGCCTCTCCCTGAGCCCTTCCGCCCCCTCCCTCTCCAGATCCTGGGGAAGGGCGTAGGGCCTCTCGCTCCTTATCTCCACATACCGGAGCCCCAAGGAGGAGACGAACTCGAGGAAGGCCTCCATTCCCCCTTCCATGAAGGGGAAGGTGGAAACTCCCATCCTTTGGCGCAACTCCGGCACCCTCTTCTCCTCTCATCGGAAAGGGCTCCCCTCTCCTTTGCGATCAGCTAAATATAGTGCCTTTCCCCTCTCAAATCAACCATAAAAATAAGACGGCCCTCTCTGAAGGGGGCCGCCTTTTCACTGAGGGGTCGCCTTGCCTCCTTAGGAGGCCTTCACCGAGAAAAAGGCCCTCTTCAGCTCATCGGCCCCATCGCCCCCGCCGTTAAGGTACTCTTCTATCATCCTCCTGGCCTCCTTCTCGTCCAGCTGGACCGGTGGGTGCTTCATCGTGTAGGCAGAGATAGGGATGAGGATACCCCTCTCTCCCCTCTCTCTCGCTATCTTGCAGTAGCGGATGGCGTCGATCGTCACCCCTCCGCTGTTGGGAGAGTCCTCCACCGAGAGGCGGACTTCCAGGTGCAGAGGTACCCCACCGAATCCCCTCCCTTCCATGCGGATGTAACAGATCTTGTTATCGTTCTGCCAGGGGACGTAATCGCTGGGACCGATGTGGATGTTCTCGGCCGGGAGGGGGACATCAAGTTGGGACTGGACCGCTTCGGTTTTGGAGATCTTCTTCGACGTGAGCCGGTTGCGGTTGAGCATGTTGAGAAAATCGGTGTTTCCTCCAAAGTTGAGCTGGTAGGTCCTGTCAAGCTCCACCCCCCTGTCGACGAAGAGACGGGCGAGGGTCCGATGGAGGACCGTGGCGCCCAACTGGCTCTTGACGTCATCGCCGATGATGGGGATTCCCCTCTCCTCGAAACGCCTGGCCCACTCAGGATCTGAGGCGATAAATACGGGCATGCAGTTTATGAGGCTTACCCCTGCTTCCAAGCAGCACTCGGCATAGAAACGGGCCGCCTTCTCCGAACCTACAGGGACGTAATTTAAGAGGATCTCCGCTCCTGAGTCCTTCAAAACCTTCACCACATCGCAGGGCTCCTCGTCGGCCACCACAAAGGTGCGCTCCTCAGGATAGTCCCTCATGTGCTCTGAGAAGCCGTCAAGGACAGGGGCCATCTGTACTATCACATCGCTCGGGGGCACGTCAGGGAAAAAGACCTTGGTGCAGTTCGGAGGGGCGAAGATGGCCTCGTGCAATGGCCTTCCCACCTTCCTCTTGTCGATGTCAAAGGCCGCTACCACCTCTATGTCGCCGGGCCTGTATCCCCCCATCTCCCAGTGCATCAGACCCTCTGGGATTTCCCCCTCGTAATGCTTGTAGTACTCAATACCCTGGACCAAAGAAGAGGCGCAGTTGCCCACGCCGGCAATGGCTATCCTTATCTTGTCCACGCAGAATCACCTCCTCCCTATCTAAAAATGATAAAAAGAAGGTTTATGGGATTTTTAGGACAAAAAAGCGCACTTCAAAGATAATCACCTTCGCCACGTCTGTCAAGGGAGTGTCTCTCGGGATTTAAATGTTGACCTGGAAAGGTAAAATAGGATAGCTTTAACTCATTAATTTTTCGGAGCTCGGGATGGAAGAGGGATCGCTCCTCAGACAGAGGAGAGAGAAGGCGAAGAGGCTGAAGGAGGAGGGGATAGAGCTCTTCCCCCGGGATTTTAAGGTGGACCTCACCTCAGAGGAGATCCATCACCGTTATGGAGGGCTCTCAGAGGAGGAGCTCAGGGAGTGTCAGGACATCCTCTCCTGTGCCGGGAGGATCCTTTCGGTGAGGGACTTCGGCCGGGCCGTCTTTTCCCATATCCAGGACCGCAAGGGGAGGATCCAGTTATACTTCAGGCGGGACGTGCTGGGAGAGGAGGCCTTCAGGCTTTACAAGAGGCTCGATATCGGGGACTTCATCGGGGTCAGGGGAAGGCCCTTTCGCACGCGCACGGGAGAGTTGACTTTAGAGGTAAGGGAATTCAAGCTCCTGGCTAAGTCCTTTCGTCCCCTTCCGGAGAAGTGGCATGGCCTGAGGGATGTGGAACTCAGGTACCGGCAGCGTTACCTCGACCTGATAGTGAACCCCCAGGTGAAGGAGACCTTCAGGAAGAGAAGCGAGATCATCCGGGCGATGAGGGAATTTCTCCAGAAGAGGGACTTTCTCGAGGTAGAGACCCCGATGATGCAGCCCATCCCCGGTGGGGCGGCAGCTCGTCCCTTCAAGACCTATCATAATGCCCTTGATATGGAACTCTACCTCCGGATAGCCCCCGAGCTGTACCTCAAGCGCCTTGTCGTAGGGGGGATGGAAAGGGTCTTTGAACTGAACAGGAACTTCCGGAACGAGGGCCTTTCCTCCCTTCATAACCCGGAGTTCACCATGCTCGAGTTCTATCAGGCCTACAGCACCTACGAGGACCTCATGGCCCTCACCGAGGAGATGATCACCGAGCTGCTCCTCAGGGTGAACGGTTCCCTGAGGCTGACCTACCAGGGGACAGAGCTCGATTTCACGCCCCCCTGGAGGAGGGTCACCATGAGGGAAGCCCTCCTCGAGAGGGGGGTGAGCCCCGATGTTCTGAAGGAGAGGGATGCCGCCATGAGGTGGGCCGAGGATAAGGGGATGGAGGTCGAGGAGGGATGGACTCATGGGGAGGTACTTACCGCCATTTTTGAGGAGGTGGTGGAGCCGTCCCTCATCCAGCCCACCTTCGTCACCGAGTATCCGGTGGAGGTCTCCCCCCTTGCCCGAAGGAAGGACGACGACCCTGCGGTGACGGAGCGATTCGAGCTCTTCATCATGGGCAGGGAGATCGCCAACGGCTTCACCGAGCTGAACGATCCGGAGGATCAGAGGGAGCGCTTCATCGAACAGCTGAAGAAGAGGGGGAAGGAAGAGGAGGGTGCCTTCCTCGACGAGGACTTCCTCTTGGCCTTAGAGTACGGGATGCCCCCCACCGCGGGAGAGGGTATAGGGGTGGACCGGCTGGTGATGATCCTCACCGACTCTCCTTCCATCCGAGACGTGATACTCTTTCCCCAGATGAGGAAAAAGGAGTGAAGGTCCCCTACGAACTCTTCATCAGCCTTCGATACCTGAAGGCGAAAAGGAAGCAGACCTTCATCTCCATCATCACCCTGATCTCCATCCTGGGGGTGGCCCTGGGGGTGATGGCCCTCATCGTGGTGCTGGCGGTGATGAGCGGGTTTGAGTACGAACTGAGGTCCAAGATCCTGGGGGCAAATGCCCACATCCTCGTCTACCGATACGGTGGGGAGCTGGAAGGATACCGCTCCTTGGTGAAGAAGATCCAGGGGATCGAGGGGGTAAATTCCGCCTCGCCCTTCATCTTCACCCAGGTGATGGTCACCTCGGAAGTCGGGGTCTCGGGGGCAGTCCTGAGGGGGATAGAGGAGGGGAGTGATCCCTTCCTTGAGCGCCATATGGTCGAGGGGGGGCTTGAGGCCCTGGGACGAGGGGAGATAAGCCTGGGGAGGGAGCTTGCGAAGAACCTGGGGGTGTTCCCGGGAGACTATGTGACGGTCGTATCCCCCAAGGGGAGGATCAGCCCCTTGGGGGTCACCCCGAGGACGAAGAGGTTCAAGGTGGGGGGGATCTTTCAGCTGGGGATGTACGATTACGATTCCACCTTTGCCTATGTATCCCTGAAGGAGGCCCAGAAGTTCCTGGGGCTGGGGGATGTGGTCACGGCCATTGAGGTCCGCGTAAAGGAGATCTATGCCGCGAGGAGGATAGCCCGGAAGATAGAGGACCTCTTGGGTCCTTCCTTCGTGGCCAGGGACTGGATGGAGATGAACAGAAACCTCTTCTCCGCCCTCAGGATGGAGAAGAGGGTGATGTTCGTGCTGCTTTCCCTGATCATCGGGGTTGCCGCCTTCAACATCGTGGGGACCCTGATCATGGTCGTCATGGAAAAGACCAGGGATATAGCGATCCTCAAATCGATGGGGGCCACGAGGAGGAGCATCATGAGGATCTTCGTCCTGGAGGGCCTCATCGTGGGGGTGGTGGGAACGGCCCTGGGGACGGTCTTCGGGCTTCTTCTGGCCTTAAATGTGGAGAAGGCATCCCAGTGGATCGAGAGGGTCTTCGGCTTCGAGATCCTCCCTGCGGATGTCTACTACATCACCCAGCTCCCCTCCCGGGTCGATCCCGTGGACGTGGTGGTGATAGTGACGGTGGCCATAGGCTTGAGCCTCCTTGCCACCCTCTATCCTGCATGGAAGGCCTCAAGCCTCGATCCGGTGGAGGCCCTGAGGTATGAGTGAGATCCCTCTGGTGGAGGTGAAGAACCTGCATAAGGTGTTCCTTCGGGGGGGATACCGGGTCCATGCCCTGAGGGGGATAGACCTGAGGATAGGGGAGGGAGAGCGGATCGCAGTGGTGGGAGCCTCAGGGGCGGGGAAGAGCACCCTGCTTCACATCCTGGGGACCCTCGATCGCCCGACCGAGGGGGTGGTCCTTTACCGGGGAGAGGATGTGTTCCGTAAGGAGGAAGCCGAGCTTGCCTCTTTCCGCAACAGGGAGATAGGCTTTGTCTTCCAGTTCCACCACCTGCTTCCCGAGTTCAACGCCTTGGAGAACACGATGATGCCCGCCCTCATCCAGGGGATGGACAGGAAGGAGGCGAGGGAGCGGGCCGAGGAGATATTGAGGGAGGTGGGGTTGGCAGAAAGGATCCATCACAAGCCAGGGGAGCTCTCCGGAGGGGAGCAGCAGCGGGTGGCGGTGGCCAGGGCCATAATCCTTGAGCCTACCCTGCTTCTGGCCGATGAACCTACCGGAAACCTCGACTCGGCCACGGGCGAAAGGATCATCAGGCTCCTCTTCCACCTGAATGAGATAAAGGGGGTGACCCTCTTTATCGTCACCCATAACGAACGGATCGCCTCCCTCTTTCCCAAAAGGGTGTACCTCACAGATGGCCAGATAGAGAGGATAGTGGAATGAGTTTTGACAGTTCGGGGTTTACAAAGATTGTATTCTTTGATATAGCAAGGGACAAAATAAATTGGGGCAGGAGATGCTGAAACGAAAGTTATTTTTTCTGTACCTTTTTCTTTTCCTCGCCAGATCCCTCTTTGCGGCCCCCATCATAAAGGAAATAGTCATCGTAGGGAACAAACGGGTGAAGAGGGATGTGATAATCCACGAGATAAAGAGCAAACCCGGTTCCCCCTTCTCTCGGAAGACCCTGAGCGAGGATATAAAGGCCCTCTTCGCCCTCGGTTACTTCCTGGATGTGCAGGCGGATGTGCGGGAGACCCCCGAGGGGGTGATAATCACCTTCGCCGTGATCGAGAAGCCGACGGTGGAGGAGGTGGTCATCTCTGGTTGTGAGAGGCTGAAGCGGGAGGATGTGGAGGAGGTGATAAAGGTAAAGAAGGGCGATTTCCTCGACCTGAAGGACGTCAGGGCCTCCCAGGAGGCGATAAGGAAACTCTATACCTCAAAGGGCTATTACGGGAACGAGGTTACTTATGAGGTCGAATACAGGAAGGGGAACAGGGCGGTGGTCTATTTTGACATCGTGGAGGGGGTAAAGGGTTACATAAAGAAGATAGAGTTTGTGGGCAACGAGGCCTTCTCCTCGAGGAAGCTGCGGGGCCTGATGAGGACGAAGAAGAAGACCCTTCTTTCCTGGCTCACCAAGACCGGGACATTGGAGAGGGACGTTTTGGAGGTGGACCTCGCCCGTATAAGGAACTTCTATCGCGATCACGGCTACGTGACCGTGAAGGTGAAGGAGCCCAAGATAACGCTGAGCAAGGACAAAAGGTCGATCGTGATCACCATAGAGATAGAGGAAGGGGATCGTTATAGGGTGGGAAGCGTGGACATCACGGGGGATATCCTGGGAAAGAAAGAGGATCTGTTAAAAAAGCTAAAGATGAAAAAGGGTAAATGGTACCGCTCCTCCCTGGTGCACAAAGACGTGCTCTGGCTTACCGACCGATACGCCGATCAGGGATATGCCTATGTCGATGTCTCCCCTCTGACCTCCCTCGATAAGGAGAAGAAGCTCGTTCATCTCGTCTACAAGATAGAGAAGGGGAAGCTGGTTTACATCAATCGAATCAACATCCGGGGCAACACCAAGACCAGGGATAAGGTGATAAGGAGGGAGATGAAGGTCGCCGAAGGGGAGCTTTACAGTTCCACCCGCATCAGGAAGAGTCGCAGGAGGCTGGTGAAGACGGGCTATTTCAAGGACGTGGACCTGTCCGTCAGCCCCACCGAGAGGAAGGATCTGGTGGATCTGGACGTGAAGGTGGAGGAGATGCAGACGGGGACCCTGCAATTTGGAGCGGGCTACAGCTCCGTTTACGGGGCGGTCGGGACGATATCGCTTTCCGAGAGGAACCTCTTCGGAAGGGGCTACAAGGTCTATGCCAGGGCCACGCTTGGCGGGGAGCTCATGGACTTTTCCATCGGAGCCACTGATCCCCGTTTCCTCGACGGCCCCTTCTCCCTGGGATTTGATGCCTTCAACGTGACCCATGAGTACGATACCTACGATTACAGGACCACGGGCGGGGACATAAAGGTGGGGAGGGAGATCACCGACACCATCAGGGCCGATTTCACCTATCTTTACGAGAGGGTTAAGGTCTTCAACGTGGACGATGAGGCCTCCGATTACATAAAGTCCCAGCGGGGTACCACCGTTACCAGCAAGGTGACCCTCACCCTGAGCAGGGACACGGTGAACAACCCCTTCTTCCCCACTAAGGGTTCGGAGGTCTGGGTATCGGGGAGTAACGCTGGGGGACCCTTGGGAGGGGATAACTACTTTTACAAGTTCAGCGGTGGCTTCTCCTGGTTCCATCCCCTGATCGGTGATCTGGTCCTGAATCTTAAGGGGAACGTGGGGATAGTGAGGGGGTACAGCGGTCGGGAGGTCCCCTTGGGAGAGAAGTTTTACGTGGGGGGTATGAACACTGTCAGGGGATTTGAGTATGGGATGGCGGGCCCGGTTGACGAGAACCAAGAGCCCATCGGTGCGCTGAACATGGTGAGTTTTTCCACTGAGCTGCTTTACCCCCTGAGCAAGGCCCTGGGGCTGAGGTTGGCCATCTTCTACGATGTGGGGAAGGGATTCGATCACTGGAGCGACGTCACCCCCCTGCGCCACGGCGCGGGGGTTGGGATCCGCTGGTATTCCCCCATTGGCCCCATCAGGATAGACTGGGGGTATAACCTCGATCGCAAACCAGAACGGGGTGAGAAGGCCAGCGCCTGGGACTTCAGCGTAGGGGTGCTCTATTAATCCTTTAGAAAGGAGGAGGAGATGAGGAGAGTGGGAGGGATTGGTCTGGCAATTTTGGCGACGATGGCCCTGGCACTTTCGGCCTATGGGGCTGAACTGAAGATCGCCTATATCGATGTACAGAGGATACTGGCCGAGTCCGAGAGGGGGAAGGCGGTAAAGAAAGAGATCGAGAAGAGGGGGGCGGAGATGGACAAGATCTTCCGCCAGAAGAAGGCGGAACTGCAGGCGCTGAGGGAGGAGCTGGAAAAGCAGAGCGCCCTCCTCAGCGAGGAGGCCAGGAAGGAGAAGGAGAAGGAGTACCAGCGGAAGATGAAGGAGCTTGAGCGCTTCGTGAGGGATTCCAGGGAGGAGATAAGGCAGATGGAGGTGGAGAAGACGACCGCCCTGCTCAAGAGCCTGGAGAAGGTGGTGAAGAAGATCGGGGAGGAGCAGCATTATACCCTCATCCTGGAAAAACAGCGCTCGTTCATCCTCTATGCCCCTCCCGAGCTCGACATCACCGATGAGGTGATCAAGGCCTTCGACGCCGCCAAGGAGTGAGATGAGGCTTCGGGAGATAGCCGCAAAAATAGGGGGAGAACTGATAGGGGACGGGGAGGTGGAGATCGAGGGGGTGGCGAGCCTCCAGGAGGCGAAGGAGGGAGACCTCACCTTCGTAACAAGGGAGAAATATCTCCCGTTGCTCAAGGAGAGCAGGGCATCGGCGGTCATCCTCCCCAGGAGGTGGGAGGGGATAGAGATCCCGGCCATCCTGGTCAAGGACCCCATGCTCGCTGTGGCCCGGCTCCTGGAGCTCTTTTATCCCAGGGTTCATGAGCCCCTGGGGGTCTCTGAAGGTGCCTGGGTGAGCCCTTCTGCCAAACTGGGTAAAGACGTGAGCATATATCCCCTGGCCTATGTGGGGGATGAGGCGGTCATCGGTGACCGCGTGATCCTTTACCCCGGGGTCTACGTGGGCAGAGGGGTGAGGATCGGGGAGGAGAGCGTGCTTTACCCGAACGTGGTGGTCTATGAGGGCTCGGTCATCGGGAAGAGGGTGATCCTTCATGCCGGCACCGTCATAGGGAGCGATGGGTTCGGGTTTGTGAAAGATGGCGAGGTGAACGTGAAGATACCCCAGATAGGGGGGGTGGAGATAGGGGACGATGTGGAACTGGGGGCCAACTGCTGTGTGGACAGGGCGACCTTTGGAAAGACGGTCATAGGGAGAGGGGTTAAGGTCGACAACCTGGTCCAGATAGCTCATAATGTCACGATAGGGGAGAATACGATCATCGTCGCCCAGGTGGGGATCTCGGGAAGCACCAGGGTGGGCAAAAACGTGATCCTTGCGGGACAGGCAGGGCTTGTCGATCACATAACCATAGGGGATAACGTGATGGTGGCGGCCCAGGCAGGGGTCACCAAGGACGTGCCTCCGGGGAAGATGGTGAGCGGATCCCCCCACTTCCCCCACCGGCATTTTCTCAGGATCGTTGCCCTCTGGGAGAAGCTCCCCGAGATGAAGAAGACCTTGGACGCTTTGGTCAGGAAAGTGGAGGAGATGGAGAAAAAGATGGAGGAGGGGGAAAATTGACGGTAGAGATAAAGGAGATCATGCGCATCCTTCCTCATGCCTATCCCTTTCTCCTGGTGGACAGGGTCCTGGAGATCGATCCCCCCCAGCGGGTGGTGGGGATAAAGAACGTGACCATTAACGAGCCCTTCTTCCAGGGACACTTCCCTGGGGAGCCGGTGATGCCCGGGGTTTTGATCGTCGAAGCGATGGGGCAGACGGCAGGGGTCCTGGTCTTCAAGACCCTGGGAAAGGAGGCGGAGGGGAAGGGCGTCCTCTTTATGTCCATAAATAACGTGAAGTTCAGGAGGCCTGTGGTCCCGGGCGATCAGCTCCGGATGGAGCTCGAGGTCACGAGGAGGAGGGGGAACATCTGGGCCTTCAGGGGGAAGGCCCTGGTGGATGGGAAGGTGGCCGCTGAGGCGGAGCTCATGGCGATGATCGTGGACAGGGAAGATGGCCGTTCATGAGACCGCGATAGTTCACCCCACGGCGGAGCTGGCCGACGGGGTGAGTGTAGGCCCTTACAGCATAATCGGTGAAGGGGTGAGGATCGCCGAGGGGACGTGGATAGGTCCCCACGTGGTGATAGACCGGTGGACCTCCATTGGGGCCAACTGCCGGATCCACCAGTATGCCTCCATAGGGACCCCTGCGCAACATCTCAAGTACAAAGGGGAGGAGACATATGTTATAATTGGTGACAACAATGTGATAAGGGAATTTGTGACAATCAACAGGGGTACCCTCATAGGGGATGGGAAGACGGAGATAGGGAACAACAACTTCATCATGGCCTATGCCCATATAGCCCATGACTGCAAGCTGGGCAACAACGTGATCATGGCGAACGCTGCGCAGCTGGGGGGTCACGTGATCGTGGAGGATAACGCGGTGATAGGGGGGGTGGTGGCCGTCCATCAGTTCGTCCGGATAGGGAGGTTCGCCTTCATTGGGGGGGCCACCTCGGTGCCCCAGGATATACCCCCTTATGTCACCGCCTCGGGGATGCGGGCCAAGCTCTACGGGATAAACGTCCTGAACCTGAAGAGGCACGGCTTCACCGATGAGGTCATAAACGCCCTGAAGAAGGCGTATCGGATCGTCTTCCGATCCCATCTGACCTTAAAGGAGGCCCTCCAGCAGATCAGGGAGGCCCCCATCTTCGCTTATCCGGAGGTACAGCACTTCGTGAACTTTATGGAAGAGAGCAAAAGGGGGATCACTCGATGAGGATTAGGGTAGGGGTAGTGGGAGTGGGGAGATGGGGAAGGTTGCACGCGCGGAAGTATTCCTCCATGTCCGAGGTGGAGCTGGTTGCAGTGGTGGACATAAACCGGGAACGGGCCCAGGAGGTGGCCTCGGAGGTCGGCTCAAGACCCTACTATCACCATCACGAGATCCTGGGGAAGGTGGACGCGGTGAGCATCGCCACCCCCACTTACACTCACTACACCATAGCCAAGGACTTCCTCGAGGAGGGGGTGGATGTGCTGCTGGAAAAACCCATGGCCACCACCCCCTCGGATGCCAAGGAGCTCGAGGAGATGGCCTCCCGTAAGGGACTGATCCTGCAGATAGGGCACCTGGAGCGCTTCAACGGGGCGGTGGAGGCGCTGGACGGTTTTCTTTCCTTCCCTTTGTCCGTGGAGAGTTGGAGGATGGCCCCCTTCGATGGGAGGGGCACCGATGTGAGTGTGGTCCTCGACCTGATGATCCATGATATAGACCTTCTTCTCCATCTGGTCCCCCTCAGGATAGAGAGGATCGAGGCCCAAGGGACTGCTGTCTTCACTCCCCTTCCGGATGTGGCCCAGGCCAACCTGCGGTTTGAGGGGGGGTGTGTGGCCAATCTTTTCGCCAGCAGGGTGGCCCCTGAGAAGGTGCGAAAGATGCTGATCCACCAGCCCGGCGCTCACCTGGTTGTGGACTTCATCCAGCAGAGGCTCTGGGTGGCACGGAAGGGGGGATCCGTCAGATTGGAAGAGAAGGGAGGGCAGCGGGACTCTTTATATGTGGAGATTGAGACCTTCTTGAGGTGCGTGAGGAGGAGGACTCCCCCCTTGGTGAGCGCTGCTGATGGCAGGAGGGCCCTGGAGATAGCCACGGAGATCCTCCGCGCTATGGAGGGGGGATGCAGGATCGACGAGGATGGATCTTGATGGTGGCAGGGGAGGCCTCGGGGGACCTTTATGGTGCCCGGGTGGCCCGCATACTGGGGGAGAAGGGGATAGGGACTTACGGGATCGGGGGAGTGGAGATGGAGAGGGCGGGGGTGGAGCTCCTTTATCGCTGCGAGGACTTGGCGGTGGTGGGTATATCCGAGGCCGTGGGGAAGATATGGGAGGCAAGGAGGGCTGTAAGGACCCTTCTGGTTGCCGCATCCCAGAGAAGGACCTCCCTCGCTATCCTGATAGACTTTCCCGACTTTAACCTCTACCTGGCGAAGTTCCTGCGAGAAAGAGGCATACCGATCCTCTATTACGTGAGTCCCCAGGTATGGGCCTGGAGGAGAGGAAGGGTGAGGAAGATAGCGAGAAGGGTCGATCGGATGGCCGTTATCCTTCCCTTCGAGGAGGAACTTTACCGCAGAGAGGGACTGGAAGCGGAGTTTGTCGGCCATCCCCTTCTCGACATCCTGGATCAGGGGATCAGCAGGGAGGAGGCGAGGGGGCGTCTCGATTACCCCCACGACGTCCCGGTGGTTGCTCTCCTGCCTGGTAGCCGCAAGAAGGAGGTGAGGAGGCTCCTGCCCCCTATGCTTGGGGCCTGTGAGATCCTGAAGGGAACCTTTCCATCCCTTCGGTTCCCCCTCCTTCTGGCATCCACCCTGCAGGAGGGAGAGGTCGAGCCCTTCCTGAGGGGCCGTCCCCATCTGGGGGTGAAGGTGATAAGGGGAAGGGTTGAGGAAGTGATGAGGGCAGCGGATGCGATGATCGTTGCCTCGGGGACGGCCACTCTCCAAGGTGCCCTCCTCGGTACCCCGATGGTCATCGTCTATAGGGTCAGCTTACTGAGCGCTCTTGTCGCCTACCTCCTGATGAAGGTGAGATATATAGGGCTTCCCAACCTGATCCTGGGCAGAGAAGTGGTCCCGGAGCTCCTCCAGCTACGGGTGACCCCTGAGAGGATCGCCAGGGAGGTCGCATCCCTTTTGACCGACCGCGAAAGGAGAGAAGAGATGGAGAGGGGCTTCTCCCAGCTCAGGTCCCTTCTCCGGGGCGGGGCGTCGGAAAGGGTGGCCGAGATGGCCCTGGAGCTTATGGAGGCAGCATGAAAGAGGCGAAGGGGGTCTACCGGAGGCTTCTCGGGTTCGTCATCCCTTACTGGCGGAGGCTCCTTGTGGCCATGATCTGCATGGGAGGGGTATCCGCCATAACGGCCGCCTTCGCCCTCCTCACCAAACAGGTCCTGGACGATGTCTTCATCAACAAGGACGTCTTCATGCTTAAGGTCCTGCCTTTGGCCATAATCGGCCTGGGGGTGCTTAAGGGTCTCTTCAATTTCGCTCAGGGGTATCTAATGAACTATGTGGGACAGAGGGTGGTGGCCGATATCAGGGAGCGCCTCTACGACCACCTCCAGACCCTATCCCTCTCCTTCTTCGACAGGACCCCGACGGGGGTCCTCATGGCCAGGATAACCAACGATGTAGCGGCCATCCAGGGGGCGGTCTCAAATGCCGTGACCGGTATGATTAAGGACTTTTTCACCGCCCTCGGCCTCGTGGGCGTGGTCTTTTATCGGAACTGGCAGCTCGCCCTGATCGCCATGCTGGTATTCCCCCTGGCCGCCTTTCCCTTCATCCGATTTGGCAGGAAGCTGAGGAAGGTGAGCAGGAAGAGTCTGCAGACGATGGCCTATATCAACACCTTCCTCCAGGAGACCATCTTCGGTCACCGGATCGTGAAGGCCTTCGGCATGGAGTCCTACGAGAGCCGCCGCTTCGCCGAGGCCAACGACCGCTACTTCCGCTACCTGATGAAGAAGGTGAAGATAAGGGCCGTCTCCACCCCGGTGATGGAGCTCCTCGCTTATGTGGGGATAGGGAGCTTCATCTGGATAGGAGGTTATTACGTGATAGAGGGGAAGATGACCCCCGGGGAGTTCTTCTCCTTCATGACCGCCCTGGCGATGCTCTACGATCCCCTGCGGGGCCTCTCCAAGGTCAACCTCCTCATACAGGAGGGGGTAGCGGCTGCCAAGAGGGTCTTTGAGATCCTCGATCAGACCCCCGAGGTGAAGGATTCCCCCGGGGCAAAGGAGCTCCCCCCCTTCTCCAAGGAGATCGAGTACAGGGATGTCTATTTCCGTTACGGCGACGAGATGGTCCTTAAAGGGATCAGCTTTAAGGTGAGGAAAGGGGAGAAGGTCGCCTTGGTGGGGAGTTCGGGGGCGGGCAAGACCACCATCATCAATCTCCTTCCTCGCTTCTACGATGTGACGAAGGGGGCGATCCTGATAGACGGGGTCGATATCCGGGAGGTGACCCTCCGCTCCCTCCGTTCCCAGATCGGGGTCGTCACCCAGCAGACCCTCCTCTTCAACGACACAGTGAGGAACAACATAGCCTACGGGAGGCCGGACATTCCCCAGGAGGAGGTGGAGAAGGTGGCCAAGGCGGCCGATGCCCACGACTTCATAATGAAGCTCCCCCAGGGTTACGATACCGTCATCGGAGAGCAGGGGGTGCTGCTGTCCGGGGGACAGAGGCAGAGGATATCCATTGCCCGGGCCCTGCTCAAGGACGCCCCCATCCTGATCCTGGATGAGGCCACTTCCTCCTTAGACACCGAATCCGAGAGGGAGGTTCAGCGGGCCCTCGACCGGCTGATGGAGAACCGGACCGTACTGGTCATAGCCCACAGGCTCTCCACTGTGAGGGGGGCTGACCGCATCCTCGTCATCTCCGATGGGAGGATAGTGGAGGAGGGGACCCACGAGGAGCTGATGGCCCTGGGTGGGGAGTACAGGCGCCTTTACGAGCTCCAGTTTCAGGACGATGGCAGAGGCCTCCAAGAGGTGGCTTAGAGCCTTCCCCCCTTTCCTCATTAGGAAAAGCCCTCGGCGATGTTTCGGGCCCTCAAGGTAATAAAAGCGGGGTGGCGCGAGAGGCTCGGTAAAGGGGTCATCGAGAAGGTGGGATCCGGCCCCTATCTCTGGTTTCACGCCGCCTCGGTGGGGGAGGTCTCCTTGAGCCTCGCCCTGATGGAGGGGCTTCGCTCCCATCTCTCCCTTCCCTTTCTCCTGACCACCATGACCCCCGAGGGTCGCAGCCTGGCAGAGCGTTCCCCTCTCGTGGAGGTGGCCCTCTTCGCCCCCCTCGATCTCAAATGGGCGGTCAGGAGGTTCATGAGGGGTATTGAGGCGAAAGGACTGTTTGTGGCCGAGACAGAACTCTGGCCCAACATGATAATGGAGGCCAAAAGGTCCTCCCTTCCCCTGTTGCTCTTTAACGGCAGGATATCGAGGGATTCCTACCGTCTTTACCGGTCCTTTCGGCCCCTGTTCTCGAAGGTCATACGATCCTTTGACATGATCCTCGCCCGCAGTGAAGAGGATAAGAGGAGGTTCATAGGGCTTGGGGCCCAAGAGGAGAAGGTCATGGTCACGGGGGACCTGAAGTTCTACCAGGCCCTTAAGGGTCGTGTCCCCGAGGAGGAGGTCGAGAGACTGCGGGGGGAGCTCCCCCGCAGCCGCTTCTTCGTATGTGGGAGCACCCATCGTGGCGAAGAGAAGATGCTCCTTGAGGTCTTCGGGGAACTGCGGAGGCGATATCCTGACCTCCTTCTCATCATAGCCCCTCGCCATACGGAAAGGGCACGGGAGGTGGAGAGGCTTGCTCAGGGGAAGGGCCTTAGGGCCTCGAGAAGGAGCCAGGGTCCAGGAGGGGGGTGGGATGTCCTGGTGCTCGATACTGTGGGGGAGCTGAGGAAGTTCTACGCCATAGGAGATCTGGTCTTTGTGGGGGGAAGCATCATCAAGGGGATAGGGGGCCATAACGTCCTGGAGGTCCTGGCCCAGGGGAAGGGGGTGATTTTCGGTCCCCACATGGATAACTTTGCCGAGGTGAGGAGGGCGGTGCTCCAGGAGGGGGTCGGTGTAGAAGTGAAGGGGAAAGGGGAGCTGCTGAGGGCATGTGAGAGGTTCCTTTCCTCTCCTGAAGAGGGACAGGAGATGGGTTCCAGGGGGTATGCCCTCCTCAAGGAGAGGGGGGAGAGGGCCTTCTCCCTGACCCTTCAAGCAATAGAGGCCGTCCTTCGATGAGGGATCTTTCAGGACTTGCCTTAAGCCTTTGGCAGAGGGGAACGTTCTCATCCCTCCTCTCCCCTTTCGCCTGGATCTATGGGAGGGCTATGAAATTCAGGGAGAGGCTTTATCTTGAGGGACTCCTTCCCCGTTACAGGCTCCCCTGTAAGGTGGTCTGCGTGGGAAACATCACGCTGGGAGGAAGCGGTAAGACTCCCATGGTGAAGTATCTGGCCCGACACTTCAAGGAGAGGGGCTTCAAGGTGGGGGTGCTCAGTCGGGGGTACAAGGGCGGAAGGGAGAGGTTCGGTGGGGTGGTCTCGGATGGCAGGGAACTCTTCCTTGGGCCCGAGGAGGCGGGGGATGAGGCGTGGATGCTCGCCGAACACCTCCCCGGGGTCCCGGTGGTGGTGGGGAGGGACCGTTACAGGATGGGCCTCCTCATGTGCGAGAGGTTCGGGACCGAGCTGATCATCATGGACGATGGCTTCCAGCATCTGCGCTTAATCAGGGACGTGGATCTGGTCCTCCTCAGACCTCCTGATTTGAGGGAGGCCCTCTTCCCCCAGGGCAGACTCCGTGAACCCCTGAGCGCCTTAAGGAGGGCAGATCTCCTGGTAATCACCCATTGGGAGGGCAGTGATCCTCCTGAGGAAGGTCTCCAGGAGAAGCTGCGCCAGGTAGCGGGCTCCCTGCCCACATTTCACGCCACCCTTCGTCCCCTTGACCTTTATAATCCCTCCTCCTGCATATCTTTACCTCTCTCCTTCCTGAAGGGGAAGAGGGTCTGCGCCTTCTGCGGGGTAGCCTTCCCCCGCCCCTTCTTCGAAAGCATCGTCCGCTTAGGTGGGTCCTTGATCATGAAGCGCTCCTTTGGTGATCATCACATCTATTCCGAATCGGAGTTGGCGGAGCTCCAAGAGTCATGTGAAGACGTCGATTTCTTTTTGACCACCGAGAAGGACGTCGTCAAACTGCGCGGGGTAAAATTTCAGAATCCCATTTATGTGCTTAGGACGAGTTTGGAAGTAGGGGAGGACTTCACAGATAAAATGATGGAGCTCCTTTCTGGAGAGTAGGTCCGCACGTTTGCTCCGTTCTTGCGATCTTCGGTCATTCTGGGTTAAGTTACTTCCCAAAAATTAAAGGAGGTGAAGGATGAAATTCTTCTTTCTGATGATTATCTTTTTTTTCTCATCTCGCCCTCTTTCGCCTCGGATCTCCCTTCCTATGAGCGCCTCTGTGGGAAGCTCGTTGATCTCTCGGGCTGGAAGGGAGGGAAGTGTGACGGGATCAGGGCTTCCACCCCTGCCGGGGATCTGGTCTCCGCCCACAGGCGCTACACGAAGGACGGCAAGAGGCTTGAGGTATCCGTGATCGTGGGCTCTCAGGCCATCGCCATGTGGGCCCCCTTCACCCAGAAGATAGTGGTGGAGACGGGGGAGCAGCTCCTGAAGACCTTCAGGGCCGATGGGTTCCCTGCCGGGGTGAGTTACAGCAAGAAGGAGAAGAGCGGAACGATCAGCATCTGCCTGAAGGAGAAGGGCGGTCAGGGCTATGCCCTCCTCGTGGTCGCCTTCGAAGGGATGGACTGGCAGGAGGCCCTCAGGTGGGCCAAGAGATTTGACTGGAAGGGGATGGCGAAGATCCTCAAATAGGGGCTTTCACCATCTCCTTGAGCTCCCTCAGGTCATCCCAGCTCAGTCCTTCCCAGCGACAGGGAAGGAGGGTGTTGTTCTGGAAGAGGGGCTCTTCAGCGATGGGGAAAGGGGATGCCCTTTTCGCCTCCTCCCAGAGGCCTGTCCCCGGGATCGGGGAGTACTCCGCCAGATAAGGCCTTGCCCCACAGTCCCAGACGAACTTTATGGTATCCTCAACCTCCTTCCTACTCTGGTGGGGTAACCCCACCAGGATGTAGGCCCCTATCTCCTCGGGGGAATAACCCGCGTGAGTGAGGCTCGATACGGCCTTTCTGAAATCCGCGGCCGATACCTTCGCCTGGGGAGCGATCGTCTCAAGGCCGATCCTTATCGTCCTGAAGCCCACCTCCCTCATCATCTCTGCGATCCTCTCGTCTATCCCCCGGGCATGCAGGGCATTGGGGGTATGGAAACGTACCCCAAGCCCCCTATCCTTCAACTCCTCCAAAAGGGGGATGAAGAGGTCATCGGGCGAAAGGAGCAGGGCATCGTCGTAAAAGGCGAAGTCCTTGATCCCGTGGACCTCGGCCCAGTAGGCGATCTCCTGGGCCACCTTCTCCGGTCGTCGTCTCCTCACCCCAGGATAAAGAAGGTGAGAGGCGCAGTAAGGGCACCGAAAGGGACACCCCCTGGAGGCGAGGATCGAGACGTAATCGAGCTTCCTGTAAAGGTGAAAAGCAGGGTAGGGGAGGTCATCGGGGTCCGAGGGGCTGAGGACAGGTGATCCGTCCCCGCCCATCTCCCTTATGATCCTCGCCACCGTCTCCTCCCCCCTTCCGGGGATCACCCGATCCGCTCCCGAGTGACGCCGGGCATGATCCGGGAGGAGGGAGGCATAGATTCCCCCGAGGAGGATGGTCACCTTCGGGAAGATCTCCTTTATGACCTTTATCGTCTCCTTCACTCCCAGGTACCAGTAGGTCATCCCTGAGGTGACGAGGATAAGATCAGGGGTAGGGAGGCAGCAGAGGGCTTCCCTGAAGAGGTCAGGGGGCATACCGAAGCGATAGAAACGGCGGGGTATCCCCTTGAGGGGAGGGGGCTTTTCCACCTCCTCCCTGAAGAGGTGCCCCCGTCCATCCTCTTTTCTCTTTGGGCGCTTCAGATCGGATCGCTCGAGGAGGGGATGATGGACGTCAAGGAGGTCTATGAGATCGACCCTGAAGCCGTTCTCCTCCAAGATAGATCCCAGGTAGAGCAATCCCAACGGCTTTGCCCAAAAATCATAGGCGGCAAAGTCATAGATCCAGGGATTTACCAGCAGGGCCCTTTTCCCCTTCACTTGTTATGTCCTCGTCGATTTGCTATTTAAATTATATGCAAAAATTGGTAACTTTTGGCCGACTTCCATGATCGGGGAGATCGAGAGGCTTCAGGCCGCTGAGAGGAAGATTCTGGCCGATCCCATCATCCGGCGGGTGGTGGAGATGGCCGATCAGGAGGGGGTAGGACTTTACTTAGTGGGAGGGGCGGTGAGGGACTTCCTCCTGGGACGGGAGCCCAGGGATTATGATTTCGTGATGGAGAGGCTCCACTCCCCCTTCCTCGATCGCCTGGGGATCGCCTTTGAGGCCTCTTACTTCTCCATGGGCAAGGGGAGGGAGGAGAGGGTCTACAGGCTGGTCAAAGGGGATAAGATCCTCGATTTCACCGCGATGACGGGGCGGAGCGTGCAGGAAGACCTGATGAGGCGTGATTTCACCATCAACGCCATCGCCTATTCCTTCTTCGAGAAGAAGTTCTACGCCCCTGCCCGGGCCCTGGAGGACATGGAGCGGCGGAGGATAGACCTCCTCTCCTCCGAGGCGATCATCCAGGACCCCTTGAGGATGCTCCGGGCCCTCCGTTACGTCTCAACCCTCGGCTTTGAGCTCACCCCGAGGCTGAAGGAGGAGATCCTCAGGAGGAAGGAGCTCCTGAGGAAGGTCGCCCCTGAGAGGATAAGGTCGGAGCTGGACGTGATCCTCCTCTCCGATGACCCTGCTGGGGGACTGGAGCCCATGCTGGAGCTGGGGCTTCTGCATCAGATCTTCCCGGAGATGGCCTCCCTGGAGGGGGTTGAGCAGGGGGAACCCCATACCCAGGACGTCTTGCGGCACACGGTGGACGTGACTGTTAAGGCGATGGAGCTTGCTGCCCGAAATCCCTACGACCTGAAGCTCGATAAGGAGATGCGCCTTGTCCTCGGCTACGCGGCCCTCTTTCACGACCTGGGCAAACCCGAGACCCGCCAGGTGGATGAGGAGGGGAAGGTCCACTTTTACGGTCATCCTCAGGTCTCGGCGGATAAGGCCTCACGGATCATGCGCCGGTACAGGTTCCCCACCTCCCTCAGGGAGAAGGTCCTGAAGGTGGTCTCCAACCACATGAGGCCCCTCACCCTCCTCAGTTCCTCCCCCAAAGATGCGGCCTTGAGGAGGCTGATCAATGCCGTGGGGGAGGCCACCCCTGCCCTTCTGCTCCTTGGACTCGCAGAGGTGGAGGCGAAAGAGAGTTCGGAAGGGGAGCGGGATGCATATCTTGAGCTTTCCGAAAGGATTCTCTCCCTGATGAGAGAGGAAGAGGTGATCTCGCCCCCAAAGCTCATCGGGGGGAGGGATCTGATGGAGATGGGATACTCACCGGGCCCCAGGATGGGGAAGATCCTGGAGGCGGTGAGACAGAGGCAGATAGAGGGCCTGATCAGGACGAGGCAGGAGGCCCTCGAGTTTGTGAGGAGGAACTTTCCTCCGACAGGGGAGAGGAGGGAGGCATGAAGGAGAAGATAGCGGTATACCCCGGCTCTTTTGACCCCATAACCTATGGGCACATCGACATCATAAAGAGGGCTCTGAAGATCTTCGACAAGGTGATCGTGGCAGTCGCCACCAATTATCAGAAGAAACCCCTCTTCTCCCCTGAGGAGCGAGTGGCGATGATAAAGGAGGCGCTGAAAGATCTGCCCAATGTCGAGGTGGAGAGCTTTGAGGGCCTGCTGATAAACTACATGAGGAAAACGGGGGCGAAGGTGGTCCTCAGGGGTCTGAGGGCCACCTCTGATTTTGAGTACGAGTACCATATGGCCTCGATGAACAGGACCCTCGATTGCGACATAGATACCATCTTCATGGTGACCGGCAAGGACTACTTCTTCATAAGCTCCCGCACGGTGAAGGAGATAGCGAGCCTCGGGGGATCGGTCGAGGATCTGGTTCCTGAGAACGTCGCCCGCTCCCTCCGGGAGAAGTTCTCCCAGCTCGCCTCCGAGGGGAAGGCCTTCCCCCTTCGATGACCACCAGAGAAAACACAAAGAGGATTTGGATCGGCCCTGTCCCCATCGGGGCAGGGGCGCCGGTAGCGGTCCAGTCGATGACCACGACCCACCCTCAGGACATCGAGGGGACCCTTCGGGAGATAGAGGAGGCCCGGAGGGCGGGCTGTGAGATCATGAGGGTGGCCGTGCCCGACGAGGAGGCGGCCAGGGCCTTCGGGGAGCTTAAGCGCCGATCCCCCCTTCCGCTGATCGCTGACATCCACTTCCGGTGGAAGGTGGCCTTTGAGGTGATAGAGGCAGGCGCAGACGGAATCAGGGTCAATCCGGGGACCCTCCCTCAGAAGGCCCTTCGGGAGGTGATAATGGCCGCCCGAGATGCCTCCATCCCGATAAGGGTAGGGATAAATGCCGCCTCCCTCCCCCGGAGGATAAGGGAGCGCTTCGGAGGTGCCACCCCGGAGGCGATGGTGGAGGCAGCCCTTGAGGCGATAAAGCTCTCCGAGGATCTGGGACATGCGCAGATCAAGGTCTCCCTCAAGGCCTCGGATGTCCTTCGGACGGTCGAGGCCTACAGGCTCTTCGCCCGGCGTTCCTCCTATCCCCTCCACCTGGGGATAACCGAGGCCGGCCCTCCCTTCAGCGGGGCGGTGAAATCGGCAGTGGGCCTGGGGATACTCCTCGCAGAGGGGCTCGGCGATACCTTGAGGGTCTCCCTCACCGGGCCGCCGGTCCTTGAGGTGAGGGCGGCCTATCATATCCTCGGAGCCCTCGGGATAAGGGAGAGGGGGGTGGATATCATCTCCTGTCCTACCTGTGGACGCTGCGAGGTGGACCTCCCTAAGCTCGTTGAGGAGGTTCAGGGGCGGCTCCTTCACATTACTGCTCCCATAAAGGTGGCGGTTATGGGATGTGTGGTGAACGGCCCCGGGGAGGCGAAGGAGGCCGATGTGGGGATAGCAGGCGGGAAGGGAGAGGGGGTGCTCTTTCGAAAAGGGGAGGTTATCGCTCGTCTTCCCGAGAGGGAGTGGGTTCCGAGGCTCGTGGAGGAGGTCCAGAGGCTGGCAGAGAAGCTCCCCGAAGCTTCTGGCGGGTGTAAAGGATCCTCTGAATCACCGTCACATGGGTCAGCACCGTGAGGATCCATAGCACGGGAATTATCCAGTCGAACATTGCCCCTACAGCTATCAGTATCACCCTCTCGGGTCGCTCCATTATCCCCACCTTGCAGGAAGGGATGACTGTCTCGGCCCTCGCCCTGGTGAAGGGGACCAGCAGGCTTCCGATGGTGGCCACGGTGGCAAGCATCACCAGGGAGGGGTGGGAGCTGTAAGCATAAAAGAAGATTATCCCCATGAGGAGCACCGAGTCAGAATACCTGTCCATCACTGAGTCGAAGAAGGCCCCGAAAGGGGTCACCCGTCCCTGGGCCCGAGCCACGGCCCCATCGAGCATGTCAAAGAGGCCTCCCAGGAGCACCGCTGCCCCTGCCACCTTCCAGAGCCCCAGGGCGAGAAGTACCGCCGCCCCACCATTTATGAGGAATCCGATGAAGGTGAGATAGTTGGGGTTGATGAGACCGTGGATGGCCTTGGCTATCCTGTAGAGGATGGGATCGAGCTTATGGTTCAGCAATGCCCCTAACATCTCCCTTTTGGCTACCTGAAGATACCACGGGAGAGGAGTGAGCTCAACCGTCCAGAGGAGAGGGCGACTAATTCAGTTCCTCGATCCTTATCTCCTTCCCCACCCCGACCTCGATGAAGTTCTGACCGTATACCTTTCTGAAGACCTCCCTCGCGAGGTCGCCGGAGCAGTGGCATGGGGCGGCATAGCGAACCCCCAATCGCCTGAAATCGGAGACGATCCCCTCGAGTTTCCCTTCCCCTGCCCATGCCAGATGGAACCCTCCCAGGACCAGGAGCACCTCCTTCCTCCAGGTCTCCTTCGCCCTCCTGATTATGTTCACCACCCCGGGGTGGGCGCAGCCGGTTACGATCACCATTCCCTTCGGTGTGTGTATCACCAGGGACTGCTCCTTTATCCAGCCCCCCATCTCTCCGGTGCTGTAAAACCCATCCCATATCTGAGACGGACCGGATATCTCCTTCACCTCCCCACCGAGCCTCCTGATGTCCTCCTTGAACTCCTTCGGGAAGGACCTGGGCAAAAAGACGGTCACCCTGGGGTTGATCCCCATCAGGGCCGATAATCCCCCTGTATGATCGCCATGAGGGTGGGAGAGGACCACGAGGTCTATCGCCTTCGGATCTATCCCCAGGTTTCTCATGTTATGGAGCAGGATATGTCCATCTCCTCCCGTGTCAAAGAGTATTCGTTTCCCTCCCGCCTCGATCAGACACGAGAAACCCCATCCGGTAAGTAGTCCTTCTTTATAAGGGTAGTTATCGTAAAGGATCACCATCTTCATCCCCAGCTCCTTTCCCCAGGATGGTCCTCCCAGGAGGACTACTGCCAGAGCTACGATCAATATCCGGAGGAGACCAGTAGCTTTCCCCTTTATCTTTTCACAATGAAAGAGTTCGATGACTGCCACAATGAAAAAAATATCTCATCTTCGCTGACGGAGTCAAACAGAAATAATCCCATGGCCTGACTTATCGAATTCATGGATTTTACATCTTTGCCCAGGATATGGTATAAAAAATTACGTCTTGGATTTTTGACTTTCAGGAGAAAAGAAGGATGAGGATGGTTGCTCTGGGATTGATTTTTCTGATCTTCATACTGCCTTCCGGAGCCCTCTGTGCTGAGCCTTCGGGCTTCACCCAGCAGGACCGTGAGCTTCTCCTCACCCTCAAGGTGAAGGTGGAGGAAATCGACAAGCGATTTGAGCAGATCGATAAGCGTTTCGAGCAAATAGATAAGCGTTTTGAGCAACTCGACAAGCGCTTTGAGCAGATTGACAAGCGCTTTGAGCAGATTGACAAGCGCTTTGAGCAGATCGATAAACGCCTTGCCTTTATCCAGCAGATTCTTGTGGCCATGTTCGGGGTCTTTGGGGGTTTGTGTGCGGTGTTCGTGGGGCTCCTTCTCTGGGACAGGCGGACCTTCAAGGAGATGGCCAAAAGGGAGGCCCTGAAGGAGGTGGAGGAGAGGAGTCGTATAGTGGAGGCATTGCGGAGGTACGGTGAAAAGGAACCCCGCATGGCCGAGATCCTGAGGTCGCTGGGGCTCTTATAAGGGTTTATTTTATCCTTCTAAAGAGGGGTTAGAAGGCAATTTTTGTCACCAGGGTGACAGATTTTGTCCATTTTGGCCAATGGGGAAGGGAGTCCCTTAATGAGAAAGGTTCGATTTTTGTGGCATGTGATTTGCTTATAAAATTCTTTCGAGCGGGTGTAAGGAGAGGAAAGGGGAAATATAAAGGGGAAAGGAGGTGATGCCGAAAAGGAAAAGAGAAGGAGGGGAATTTTCCCTTAAGGAGGAAACTCCTTGGGAGTAGAAAAAAATATCCTGAAAGGAGGTAACGGAAGATGTTGAGGAAGGTGAAGGACAGAAAAGGTTTTACCCTCATTGAGCTGATGATCGTTGTGGCGATCGTCGGTATCCTCGCCGCCATAGCGATCCCGGCGTATTTGGACTATACGGTGAAGGCAAAAATTAGCGAAGTAACTAGTGCAATGGATGCTCTTGCTCAAGCCGCATGCGAGTATCATACGTCACTTGGAAACTTCCCGAATGATGTAAATACCATGGCTGGCATTAGGGATACCTTCGCTTCGGTAAGTGACAGATATGCGAGTTTCATTTGGGATCAAAATAGCGCAGATGATGGTAACTTCGTGGCAACACTCACTAACCTTAGTTCAGCA
>CAYRAR010000004.1:0-29689 GCA_964422255.1 uncultured Thermodesulfobacteriota bacterium
TGTAGTCCCTAAGCCTGTAACATTCCCTGTATATTCAGGCATATCAAAACTTACCCTCACATGGCTTTGTGCTCCTAAATGGTATATTTCATCGGGTTGAATGTTGTAAATTAGATTAGAAATCTGTTCAGAATCGGATAGATCACCATAGTGGAGAAAAAATCGAGCCCCTGGGGTGTGAGGATCCACATAAATGTGGTCGATCCTTTCTGTATTAAAGGTACTCGCCCGCCTTATGATGCCGTGGACTTCGTATCCCTTTTGTAAGAGAAATTCCGCTAAATAAGATCCATCTTGTCCAGTTATTCCAGTAATTAAAGCCTTTTTCATACCTTTCTATCTCCCAAGAATTTTTTAACTACTTCGACTACTTCTGAGACGCTCATCCCCTGAGGTACATAATATGCACGATCAGCCTTTTTAACGATAAAAAAGGCGTCGGGTTGGGAGTGCTTGCCGGTGAAGGCGTCGCTTTGAGTGAAAAGGGCCTGGACTCGGAGGGTGGATCGAAGGTTAAAGCCCTTCTCGGACAAGAGGACAAGATCCGGGGCTGATTCGATGCAAGGGCCATCGTAGAGTTCTTCCTTCTTGAATACCTTCTTGATGACCTTTTTCCCGTCCTTCTCCAAAGAATCAAAGAGAGAGATCAGCCTCTCGATGATCTTCTCCTTTTCCTCTTCTCTGACCGATCCTTTGGGATATCTCCCGGTGTAATTTAAATATATCCTCGCTGGTTCTAAGGAAAAAGCTATCGTGTCCCCCGAGATCTCCTCAAGACTCTTCGGATCTTCCCTCTCGAATTTTAAAAATCCCTCCTTCTGCAAGAGAAAATTGACGTTTACGTCATAATCCAGTCGCTCAAAACCGTGGTCTGAAAGGATGATCAGCGGTATGTCCTCGACCCTCTTAAGGAAATCCCCTATTGCCCTGTCTATCTTGGAGAATACCTCGAGAAATCTATCGCGATAGGGATTGCCTTTTTCCTCATAGGCGTCCCAGAGGAAATGCATGAGCCTGTCGGTCTCCGTGAAGACGAACATGAAGATGTCCCAGTTCTCCATCTCATAGAGCTCAAAAAGGGCCTTGATCCTCGCATCAATGGTTTCATCGATATCGTTCAGGAGGAGCTCCTTCGACTTGTGTCCCTTTGATGAGTCCACGTCTATTCGATATCCGAGACCTTCAAGCTTCGGCACAAGATCGGCAGGATAGGTGGCCTTCTTCAGGTCGAGTGCCACAAATCCTGAGATGAGTATGCCGTTTAAAGGCCGCGCCGGATAGGTCCCCGGCACATTTATGATGGCGGACCTCAAGTTGTCCCATTCCTCCCAAAAAGGCCTGGCCTTAAGGGAATTGAAATTGGGAAAATAGAACTTATAGCTCCCCGGCCTCAGGTCCATAAAGCCGTATATCCCGTGTTCCCCGGGGTTCTTGCCCGTGATCACACATGACCAGGCCACGGAGGAGACCTCAGGAATGGAGGAGGCCATCTCAGAAAAAACGCCCTCCTTTATCAAAGAAGAGAAGGTGGGCATCACCCCCCTTTCGGAGAGGTCCTTGATCAATCCATAGGGAACGCCATCAAGGCCAAATACCAGCACCTTTGGCTTCCTCTTTTTCTTCCTGAAAAACATCTTCTCCCTCAATAATAACCGAGGTCTGCAAGCCTCTTGCTGATCTCCTCTTCCTCCTCCTCGGAATAACCTTTCACCTCCTCCTCCCGAGGGGCCACCTCAGCTCTACCCCCCTCTCCCAAGATGCTCTCCCCCTGCCAATCCTCCGGGATTCCAAGGCCAAAGTAATCCAAAACAGTAGGTGCCACATCGTAAATCTCGAGCCCTTTCAATTCTTCCCCCTTTTCATAGGGAAAGTCCCCGAATTCCTTTGAGGGCCTGAAGATGAACACCCCGTCCTGGGCATGATTGGCATCATCGGGACCGGTATCGTTCTCAAAGAGGTGTAGAGACGCGTTCCCCACTGTCCCTGCGCCCCTCCAGTTAAGATCGTCAAAATACACTATAAGGTCCGGAGGAAAGCCGTTGCAGCTCCTGTAGATCTCCTCAGGCTTGAAGGCCTTGGTCGAAAGACTCTCTCCCTTATCATCGGTTATTGCCTCTATCTCCTCCTTCAGCTTTTCCCTGAAGGCCTCATACTCCTCTGGAGGGATTATCCCCTGGGGTTCTCTTCCCTTTACATTTATGAAGATCCTCGAATAGTACCCCCCTTCGGCCCATACCTTTGTCCTCTCCCAATCTATCATTTTGGGATCGAGCCTCATCCTCCCGTTGGGCTTCTCCTTCAAAATCAAATACCCTCGCTCTATCAGCCAGTCGTTTATCGCTATGGCCCCTTTCATCCTCTTTGCACCATGATCGGACACGACCATAACGGATGCCTCTTCAGGAAGGATCTCCAGGAGCTCGCCGATTTCCTTATCCACATAAACGTAATAATCGAAGATGGCGTTCTCGAAGGGATTATTGGGTTCATAGAGCCTGTGACCCCTGTCCATATACCGCCAGAAGCCGTGATGGATCCTGTCTATACCCATCTCGACGAACATGAAGAAGTCCCAGGGCTTCCGCCGGATGAATTCCTTCACGACCTTAAACCTCCTCTGGGTCATCTTGTAGATCTCCCCGAGGAGCCACTTCTTATCCTCCGTCCTGAAGTTCCGTATGTCGATGATGTAACCCCCATCTGCTATCTGGTCAAGCTCGTCCCTTACCTCCGGGGGATAGGTGTAGTCCTTGGATTTATCCGGGGTCAAAAAGGATGAGACCATGATCCCGTTCACCCTCTTCGGGGGATAGGTCTGGGGGATGCCCAAGAGGATCACCTTTAAGCCCTTCTCGGAGAGGATCTCCCAGCAGGGCTTTTCTCTGAGATGGGTCATGTTGGGGATGAAGAGATCGTAGCTGTGGGGTTTTCTGTTTCTGAACCCATAGAACCCCAGGACCCCGGGGTCCTTTCCCGTGAGCATGCTCGTCCACGCAGGGACCGTGATGGGAGGAATGGTGCTCCTGAGCCGTCCGTAAACCCCCTCCTTCATCAGGGAAGCCAGGTTAGGCAGATCCTCTCTCCACCTTTCAAAAACCAGCGAAGGCTCAGCACAGTCAAGCCCTATAATGAGTAACTTTGCCATCAAATTATCCCCCTTCCTTCGAGATAACGGATCACCTTCTCGACGCACTCTTCAATGGAGAGCTTATCGGTCTCCAGGACGATCTCGGGATTCAAGGGCTCCTCATAAGGGGCGGAAACCCCTGTAAATTCTTGAACCTTCCCCTCTCTTGCCTTCCTGTACATCCCTTTAGGATCCCGCTTCTCACAGACTTCAACCGGACACTTCACATAGATCTCCACGAACTCTCCCTCTTCAACGAGACTCCTCGCCCGCTCCCTGTCTTTCCTGTAGGGGGAGATGAAGGCCACGAGGACCACGGTGCCGCTGTCCACGAAGAGCTTGGCGACCTCCCCTATCCTCCTTATGTTCTCCTCCCTGTCCTCGGGAGAGAAACCGAGATCGCTGTTCAAACCATGTCTTATGTTATCCCCATCGAGGAGATAGGTCCTCACCCCCCTCCTGTGCAGCTCATACTCGACCTCTCCCGCTATGGTGGACTTCCCGGAAGAGGGAAGCCCTGTGAACCATAAGACACAGGAGGAGTGGCCATTGAGCCTCCTTCTCGAAGCCTTTGTGACCTTATGATCGTGCCACACTACCTCAGCCACCCGATCACCTCATAAGTAGCCGAGTTCCTTCAGCTTTTCACTGATGATCTCCAAATCTCTCTGAGAGAGGGTCTCTCTATTGAGGCGGATTGAGGCGAGGGGATGCCTCCCCCACTTTATCCTCTGCCAGCCCCTTTCATGGAGATAATAGAGTAACATCTTTGAGAAGGCCTCGATTACACCGACGCCAAAGGAGAGGGCGGCCTTTCCTGTAAATATGTAAACGATTAGCATCGTGGTGACCGAGGCCGTAACCCTCCAGCTTATGGCCTTGGCGAGGCTCCTCTTCTTGAAATCCTCCATTAAGGTCCTCCTGGCTCTGCGAATATCACTTCAATTGAGTCCTTTCTTTTAACATCGAGAGGGTTTGTATGCAAGATCAGGCCCCTGCCGAAACAATAGGGGAGGCGGAAAATAACGCCCCTGTATCTCCTCCCTTTAAAAATAAAGACCACTTCTTCCCCGCTGTGTCCCTTCAGTAGCTCCGAGAGCCTCTGCCGGTCCTGCTCACGGGCATGGTGAACGAGGATATAATGGATACCTTTTAACTCCCCTCTGTAAGCCTTCGAGGGACTTGCAGCGTCCAAGACCTCACATTGAATCCCCACTCCCGCTGACGAAGCCCAAACCGGGAGAAAGAGTTGCAGAAGAAACCATATCAAAATCATTGTTGCAAATCGCTGAAAGTTTACCATAGCCTTTATGCCCGGGGATGATATTCCTGGTAAAGCCTCCGAAGATATTCCTGATTTACATGGGTGTAGATCTGAGTGGTGCTTATGTCGGCGTGCCCCAGCATAACCTGCACAAAGCGGAGATCGGCCCCTCGTTCCAGGAGGTGTGTGGCAAAGGAGTGGCGCAGGGTATGGGGAGTTATGGGCGTCAGGACACCGGCCTCCAGGGCGTATCGCTTTATCAACTTCCAGATCCCCTGGCGGCTCAGTCCCCTGCCCTGCCGGTTGACGAAGAGATAAGGACTCTCCCTTCCCTTGAGCAACCTCGGTCTCCCCTCTTTCAGGTAGAGATCAAGCCGCTCCTTGGCGACCTCCCCTATAGGGATCACCCTCTCCTTATCCCCCTTTCCCTTCACCCTGGCGAACCCCACCTGGATGTCCACCCCTTCAGGGGGGAGGCCTGCAAGCTCCGATACCCTCATCCCGGTCGCATAAAGGAGCTCAAGCATCGCCCTGTCCCTCACGCCCAATGGGGTGCTGGGATCGGGCGCCTCCAGGATCCGCTCCACCTCCTGGAGGGAGAGCACATGGGGAAGGGAACGGGGAGGGCGCGGGATCTCCATCTCCTCCACCGGGTCCTCCTCCAGGTGACCTTCAAGGAGCAAGAACCGAAAGAGACCCCGGAGGGAGATGAGGGCCCTCGACACGCTCCTCACCGAAAGCCCCCTTCCCTGGAGTTCCTTCAAGAAGGCAAGGACATCCCCTCTCGTCACCTGCCTGAAGGAACGGATCCCCCTCCCTTCCACAAAATCGAGAAAGACCCTGAGATCCCTACCATACGACTCTATGGTGTTGCGGCTCAGTCCCTTCTCCACCACCAGGTAGTGGAGATAGGAATCGACGAGGGAATCCATCAGAGCTTTACGATCTCGCCCTCCAGGCTGGCGAGGTCAGCGAGGGCCACCGTCGAGGTCCCGTAAAGCCATCCCCCGACCTCCCCCGGATTGACCAGAAGGGACTCCCTTACCCTCTTGACGAGGGCCTTATGGGTGTGGGCGAAGACCACGAGGCGGAAACGGCCGCTAGAGGCGATCGCCTCTGCCACCTCCTCGCTCAGATCGTGGCTTACCAGACACTCCCATTCCCCCACCTTCAGGACCGAAGGGGAAGGATGGATGCGCCCCTCAGAAGCCCTCATGAGTCCCAGACGCTCCCCATCGTTGTTCCCGAAGACTCCGAAAAAGTCGACCTCGAGGTTCTCCTTTAAGGTGAGGACGGAGAAGGGGGCGATGTAGTCCCCGGCGTGGATCACCTTCACCACACCCTTCTGGTTAAAGAGCTCGCAGGCCCTGCGAATCAGGGGGAGGTTATCGTGGGTGTCGGCCATGATCCCCAAAAGCCCTTTCTCGTTCGACATCCTCAGCTCACCACCTTACTGCTGGAATATCGGTCTTTGAGAAATCCTCACCCTTAAAAAGCAGGGGTTCACCCGAATACTTGGCCAAGGCATAGGAACAGCAATCCCCGATGTTGAGCCCGGCTGGATGACGCCCCTTGCCATAAATCCTCCAGGCCTCCCGGGCGATCTCATACTGTTCCACGTTCATGGGAACTATCTCTATCCTTGCCCTGTGTAGCAAGAGATCGAACTCCCTTCCTCCCGCTTCCCCCTTCCTCACCTCTATAACGATACCCGTTTCCAAGGCACTGAAGGTGCTGATCAACCTCACCGGATCCCTTGCTATTGCCCTTGCCAGGGCTTCGGCCTCCGGCTCACCTAAAAGTATGGCTATCAGGGCTGAGCTATCGATTACCACCTTTGCCTAATGCGCCCACCTCATCATAACCCAGGATCTCCTCGGGTGAACGCTTATCCATATCCGGGAGGGAACTGCACCTCTTGGAAATCCTCAAGATCTCCTCGACCAGATCTGCAGGCCTCCTTCGACCCTTAAGACGCTGGAGCCGCTCTTCAAGGGCACGGATCACCGCCTGGGTCAGGGTTTCCCCCGTCTCAGCAGCTACTTCTCTTGCCAGCTGTTCAGCCTTTGGATTCCTTATGCTAAGGGCCATTTTTGTATTGAATCAATAAAAAATTATAGATTCTTGTCCACGTTGTGTCAACTCATTTCCCCGTGTGGCCGAAGCCCCCTTCGCCCCGGGAGGTGGAAGGAAGCTCGTCGACCTCAAGGAACCTCCCCTGCTCTACCTGCTGGATTATGAGCTGGGCTATCCTGTCTCCATCCCTTATCCTGAAAGGGGCTTTGCCCAGATTGACCATAATAACCTTGATCTCCCCCCGATAGTCGGAATCGATGGTCCCGGGGGTGTTAAGCAGCGTGACCCCGTACTTGAGGGCGAGACCGCTCCTCGGTCTCACCTGAGCCTCGTACCCTGGGGGAAGGGCAATGGCGACCCCTGTGGGCACAAGGGCCCACCCTCCGGGGGGTATCGTCAGATCCTCCTCCAAGCAAGCAAAGAGATCACATCCTGCTGCTCCCTCACTCATATAGGTAGGAACCCTTCCCCGGGGGTGAAGCCTTTTGAAGAAGACCTCGATCATCTCAAAGGCTGGTCTCGGACAGGGGGACCTCCTCCTCTTTCAGGGAGCCGAGCAGCACCAGGTTGAAGGAAGCGTTGAAGAACTCCCTGGTGGCCTCGAGGACCCTTGCGACATCGACCCGATCCAGTTCCCGGAGGGCCTCCTCCAGGGGGATGTACCTCCCGAAGTAGATCTCGTTCTTCGCCAGGCGACTCATCCTCCCATCGGAGCTCTCCAGCGCCAGGACCATGTTGCCCTTCAGGTACTCCTTGGCCACCTTGACCTCCCTCTCCTCTATCTCTCCCGCCTTCATCCGCCGAAGCTCCCTGAGGATCAGATCGATCACCTCATCGAGCTCCTCCTTGGTAGTTCCAGCATAGACCCCGAGCACCCCGCTGTCCCTGTACGAGTTCATGAAGGAATATACCGAGTAGGTGAGCCCCCTCTTCTCCCTTATCTCCTGAAAGAGCCGCGAGCTCATGTTCCCCCCGAGGATGGTGTGAAGCACATATCCCGCAAACCTGTTGGGATGAGCATAGGGGATACCCCTCACGCCGAGGCAGAGGTGGACCTGCTCCAGTTCCCTGTACTCCACCCCCACACCCCCCTTTCCTCCCTCGGCCATCTGCTGCGGTCTGTGATCATCGGAGGGAGGGATGGAACCGAGCCTTCTCTCCACCTCCCTCACTACCTCCTCATGCTCTATCTGGCCTGCGGCGGCGACGATCATCCTCTCAGGGGTGTAACGGCGGCGAAAGAACTCATCTATCTGCTCTCGGCTGAAGGAGGAGACCGTCTCCTTCGTCCCGATGATGGGAAACCCTAAGGGATGGTCGCCCCAGAAGGAGCGGTGGAAGAGGTCGTAGATGTGGTCGTCGGGGACATCCTCTGCCATCTTTATCTCCTGAAGGATCACCATTCGCTCCTTCTCCAGCTCCACGGGATCGAAGAGGGGCTCGGTGAGCAGGTCACAGAGGACATCCAGGGCCAGAGGCAGGTCCTTACCCAAGACCTTGGCGTGAAAGCAGGTGTACTCCTTGGCGGTGAAGGCGTTTATCGTCCCTCCTACCGACTCGATCTCCCTGACGATGTCAAGGGCACTTCTCCTCCTTGTCCCCTTGAAGACCATATGTTCAATGAAGTGGGAAAGGCCGTTCTCCTCGGGCCTCTCATCCCGGGAGCCGGTGATCACCCAGATACCCACCGAGGCCGCCTCCGTGTGGGGCCAGACCTCGGTGATCACCCTCAAGCCGTTCTCCAGGACCGTCTTCCGGTAGATCACCCCGGTCAGTATCTCCTCCTCTGATGAAAGCCCCTCCTTGGCGGCTCCCTCCTCCGGCGCTCCGCCCTCTCCTCCTGGAGGATGGCCTTTCTCGAGAGGCGTATGCGGCCCTCCCTGTCTATCTCTATCACTTTCACTTTTATTTCGTCGCCGACCCTGACCACATCGCTTACCCTCCTGACCCTTCCCTCGGCGAGCTGCGAGATGTGGACCAGCCCCTCCACCCCGGGCAGGATCTCCACGAAGGCCCCGAAATCGGTGATCCTCTTGACGATCCCGATGTACACCTCCCCCAGCTTCGCCTCGGCCGCCGACTGCTTCACCAGGGCTATCGCCTCCTCGATCGCCTGGGCATTGGGCGAGGCGATCTTCACGATCCCGTTGTCCTCGATGTCTATCCTCACCCCTGTCTTCTCGATGATGGAGCGGATGTTCTTACCCAGGGGGCCGATCACGTCCTTTATCCTGTCGGGGTTTATCTGGATGGTGACGATGCGGGGGGCATGCTTGGAGAGCTCCGAGCGGGGCCTGTCCAGGGTCTTGTTCATCACCTCGAGCACAAAGAGCCTCGCTTCCCTGGCCTGCTCGAGCGCCCTCTCCATCACCTCCTTGGAGACCCCGGGGACCTTCACGTCCATCTGCATGGCGGTGACCCCTTCTCTCGTCCCCGCGATCTTGAAGTCCATATCTCCATGGTGGTCCTCATCGCCTATGATGTCGGTGAGGATCGCCACCTGGTCCCCCTCCATCATCAGCCCCATGGCGATCCCGGCCACTGAGGCCTTAATGGGGACCCCTGCGTCCATCAGGGAGAGACAACCTCCGCACACGGTGGCCATGGAGGAGGAGCCGTTGGATTCCAGCACCTCGGAGACCACCCTGATGGTATATGGAAACTCATCCTTTGAGGGGAGCACGGGCACCAGGGCCCTCTCTGCCAGGGCCCCATGGCCTATCTCCCTGCGGCTCGGGGCCCTGAGGGGAGCTACCTCTCCGACGCAGTAGGGAGGGAAGTTATAGTGGAGCATGAAGTGCTTGTAGATCTCCCCCTCGAGGAGGGACTCCACCTTCTGTTCATCCTCCGAGGTCCCGAAGGTGGTGACGGCCAGTACCTGGGTCTCCCCGCGGCGGAAGAGGGCCGAGCCATGGGTGCGGGGAAGGAGGCCCACCTCGCAGCTGATGGGCCTTATATCGGTGAGGCCCCTGCCGTCAACCCTGCGCCCCTCCTTGAAAACCCCGGAGCGGACGATCTCCCTCTCGGCCGCCTCGAAGGCCCTCTTTACCAGGGAGCGGTTCGTCCCGTCCTCAGCGACGAACCTCTCCTGGACCTCCTGAAAGATCTGATCTATTCGATTCCTCCGCTCTATCTTGGCAGGGATGCGGAAGGCCTCGGAAAGAAGAGGCATCACGTACCCCTTCACCTCTTCCCACAGAGGCCCTCCTTCCTCGGGAGGGGTATAGACCCTCTTCTCCTTCCCCCACTTCTCCCTCAGCTCCTCCTGCAGGTCGAGGATGGGCCTTGCCGCCTCATATCCGAAGAAGATGGCGTCGAGGATCGCCTTCTCCTCGACGATCTTGGCACCTCCCTCCACCATGACTATCCCCTGACGGTTCGCCGCCACCACTATGTCCACATCGCTCCGCTCCAGCTCACTGGTCGTAGGGTTGAGCACAAACTCCCCATCGATCCTCCCCACCCTCACGCCGGCCACGGGCCCATCGAAGGGGATGTCCGAGATGTGCAGGGCCGCCGAGGCCCCGATGATCCCGAGGATGGAGGGGTCGTTCTCCTGATCCACGGAGAGCACCGTGGCTATCACCTGGGTGTCCCCCAGGAAGCCTGCGGGGAAGAGGGGGCGGATGCTCCGGTCGATTATCCTGGAGTTGAGGATCTCCTGATCGGTGGGTCTCCCTTCCCTCTTGAAAAAGCCTCCAGGGATCCTTCCGGCGGCATAGGTCATCTCTATGTAGTTGACCAGCAGGGGAAAGAAATCCGCCTCCTCCCTCTCCTCCTTGGAGGCGACAGCCGTCACCAGGACCACCGTCTCTCCATAGGTCACCAGGACCGAGCCATCGGCCTGACAGGCCACCGTCCCGGTCTCCAGGATAAGGTTTCTACCAGCCAGCTCTATCGAGATTCTCTCTCCCATCCTTCAAAAGACCTCCTTTTATGAACTCCCCCCTTTACTTTCTCAGGCCGAGGCGCTCGATCAGCTTCAGGTACCTTTCCCTGTTCTCCCTCTTCAGGTACTCGAGCAGGGCCTTCCTCCTGTTGACCATCCTGATGAGCCCTCGGCGGGAGTGAATGTCCTTCTTGTGGATTTTGAAGTGCTCCGTCAGGTAGTTTATCCTCTCGGTGAGCAGGGCTATCTGCACCTCAGGGGATCCTGTATCCTTCTCGTGGATCCGGAATTCCTGGATGATCTCCCTCTTCCTCTCGGGATCTAAGCCCATTCTACACCTCCTTCTCCTCTTGATCTATCCTGAAGACCCGTATGGGTCTTATCCAGACCCTCCTTCCCACCCGCACCCCTTCCCCCACGGCGAGGAGCTCCCCTCCTGGGGCAAGCAGACGTCCCAAACCCAAAAAGCCCTCCTCTCCACCCCGCTCTATCTGGCCTCCGTGGCGCACCTTCCATGCCTCCTTATCATCGAGCTGGACGGAGGGGAGGAAAGAGAGGGCCTCTCCAAGCGGTATTATCGCCTCCTTGAGCCTTCCCTGGGAGGCGAGCTCCACCACCTCATCAAGACCCATCGCCTCCTTCTCGGTGAAGGGGCCATTGGAGAGGCGCCTCAAGGCGAAGAGATGTCCGCCACATCCGAGTCTCTCCCCTATATCGTGGGCCAGGGTGCGGGCGTAAGTGCCCTTTGAGCAGCGGAGATAAATCCGTACAAAGGGAAGTTTCACCTCCTTCAGCTCAAGCTCATATATTTCCACCTCCTTTGGCTCCCGCTCCACCTCTATTCCCTTGCGGGCCAGCTTATAGAGGGGTCTGCCCCGGTACTTCTTGGAGGAGAACATGGGGGGAATCTGCTTTATCCTCCCCCGAAACTCTCCCAGTACTTCCTCGATCCTTTCAGGGGTGAGGTCCCATCGGGAAAGGTCCTCCTCGCGGATGACCTGACCGTCCTTGTCCTGGGTATCGGTGGTCACCCCCAGCTTTATCGTGGCATCGTAGACCTTCTGGCCGTTCTCCAAGAAGGGGGCGAGTTTGGTCCCCTCGCCGATAAGGAGGGGAAGCACCCCTGTGGCCAGGGGGTCGAGGGTCCCGAGGTAGCCGATCTTCACCCCTCGCAGATATCTTTTCACCTTCCGGATCACATCGTAGGAGGTGATCCCCTCCTCCTTGTCCACTACCAGGACCCCGTCAATCCGCCCCTTCTCCATCCTCCTTCAGGCCCTTCAGTATCCTGGATATCCGCTCCCCATACTCCATGGAATCATCGAAGGTGAAGACGATATCGGGGAGGTACTTCACCCTGACCCTCTTGCCGAGTTCCCTCCTGATGAAGCCCTTTGCGCTCTTAAGGCCCAGGGCTGACTCCTCCTTCGCCTTCTCATCGCCGTAAACGCTGTAATAGATCCTGGCTACCCTCAGGTCCTGGGAAAGGGTGACCTTGGTGACGGTCACAAAGCCGATCCTCGGGTCCTTCACCTCGTGCAGGAGGATCTTTGAGACCTCCTCCTTTATCAGATCTCCCAGTCGCTCAGGCCTCCGCTGCATCCCTTCCTCACCGGGAGAATCCCGGATTGAAGTTCAAGAGCTCTATATCCCTCCTTATGACCTCCACAAGCTCCGTCCCCTCGATAAAGGAGATCACTTTATCGAGGGAGGAGTTGATGAATCCTCTGTCGTTTCCCACCAGACATATCCCCACCTGGGCCCTCCCCCAGAGGTCGTGTCCTCCTACCTCGGAGATGGAGACGTTGAACTTTCCTCTCACCTTCTCCATCAGACTCCTCATCACCTGCCTCTTCCCTTTTAGGGAGTTTCCCCCAGGGATGAGGAGATCGAGATGGCATACCCCCACGACCATCTCTCTACCCCTCTTTCTTTTCCTCCATCACATAGGCCTCGATGATATCTCCCACCTGCCAACCGGAATATCCCTCTATTCCCACACCGCACTCATATCCTGAAGCGACCTCCTTCACGTCCTCCTTGAAGCGTTTGAGCGAGGTTATCTTCCCCTCGTGAACGATCTCATCTCCCCTGTAAAGTCTCACGTTTGCCCCCCGCAGGAGTTTACCCTCCTGCACGTAGCATCCTGCCACCACACCGACCTTCGGGATGTTGAAGAGCTGTCTGACCTCCGCCCTCCCGAGGAGGACCTCCTCGAGCTCCGGAGCGAGCATCCCCCGAAGGGCCTTGTCCACGTCCTCGATCAGCTCGTAGATGACCTGATAGGTGCGCACGTCCACCTTCTCCTGCTCGGCCAAGGACTTGGCCTTCCCCACAGGCTGTACGTTAAAGCCGATGACCACGGCCCCGGAGGCTGCCGCGAGGTTCACGTCGTTCTCGGATATCGCCCCCACTGCCTGGTGGATCACGTTCACTTTGACCTCATCGGTGCTCAGCTTCTCCAGGGCCTCCCTCACCGCCTGAACCGATCCGTGGGTGTCCCCTTTCAGGATCAGGCGCAGTTCCTTGGTTTCCCCCTCCTGGATCCGCTGAAAGATCTCCTCCAGAGAGATCCGCTCCGGAACCTCCCCCTTCTCCCTCCTCTTCTTCTGGCGGAAGGCGGCGACCTCCTTGGCGATCTTCTCGTTCTGCACCACGATGAAATCGTCCCCCGCTTGAGGGAGCTCGGTGAACCCCACCACTTCTACAGGGGTAGAAGGAGTGGCCTCCTTCAGGTTCTCACCCCACTCGTTTATCATGGCCCTCACCCTCCCGTAGGTGGGACCGGCAACGAAGGATACCCCTCTCTTCAGGGTCCCTTCCTTCACCAGCACCGTGGCCACTGGCCCTCTGCCCCTGTCGAGCTTGGCCTCGATGACCGTGCCCCTGGCCGGCTTATCTGGGTTGGCCTTCAGATCGAGGAGCTCTGCCTGCAGGAGGATCGCCTCAAGCAGATCCTCTATCCCGGTCTTCTTCTTCGCCGAGACCTCCACAAAGAGGGTATCCCCTCCCCACTGCTCCGGGATGAGCCCATGCTCGGCCAGCTGCTGTCTAACCCTCTCGGGGTTTGCCTCGGGCTTATCTATCTTGTTTATGGCCACCACGATAGGGACCCCTGCTGCCCGAGCATGGTTTATCGCCTCGATGGTCTGGGGCATGACCCCATCGTCGGCGGCGACCACCAGTACCACGATATCGGTCACCTGGGCCCCCCGGGCCCTCATGGCGGTGAAGGCCTCATGGCCCGGGGTGTCTATGAAGGTGATGGCGTTCCCGTCTATCTCTACCCGATAAGCCCCTATATGCTGGGTTATCCCTCCAGCCTCCTCATCCACCACGTTGGTCTTCCTTATGGCATCGAGCAGGAGGGTCTTCCCATGATCCACGTGGCCCATCACCGTCACCACCGGAGGCCTGGGCCGAAGCTTCTCAGGGGGGTCCTCCTGGGGGGCGATGGCCTTCTCCAGCTCCTCCACCCCACTGGTCACCTCATACCCGTACTCGCTGGCGATGAGGGCGGCCGTCTCCACGTCTATCGTCTGATTGGCCGTGGCCATGACCCCCAGCTCCATCAGCTTCTTTATCATTTCCTCCAGCTTAACCCCCATTCGCTGGGCCAAGTCTGCCACCAGGATCTCCTCGTCCACCCTGATGACCTTCTTGATCGGCTTGGGGGTGGTTATCTGGGGTTTAAGGGGGGGACGGCTTAAGGGCTTCTTCTGGGGTTTGCCCGGAAAGACCTCCCGGGCAGGGTGCCTCGCCCGCAGGATCTCCTCGTAGTCCTCCTCCTCGAAAGTTATGACCTCTCGCTTGCGACGTCTCCTCTTCGGCTTGGGAAGCTCTTCCCGTTCCCTCTCCTTCTTGGTCGGCTTCTTCTCCTTCGGTACCTCCGGGATTATCTCCAGCTTCAGGGGGACTTCCTCCTTCTGAGGAGGGGGAGGGGTCACCTCCTTGGTGGGAGCGAGTTCCTTCAGTTCCACCCGTCCCACCACCCGGGCCGGCTTCATCCTCTCCTTGGGGATCTTGACCACCCGCTCCTCCTTTGGAGGGGCCTCTTTCGGCTTCTCCGGCACCTTGGGCGGGGCGGGCTTGGGCTCCTCCTTCGGGACGGCCTCCGCCTTCTCCTCCGGAGGCTTGGGTGGTTCGATCACCCGGCGCCGGCGGCGGATCACCGTGGGTTGGATCCTCTTCTCGATGATCTCGACCTTTCCCTCTTCGCTCATCACTCCCCCTCCTCTCCCCACTCTCTTATGAGCCCCCCTACGAAGGACTCTACATCTTGGGAAGGGATAGACCTTCTGAGGGCATAGGAAAGCCTCTCCTTCCGCTTCATCAGTCCCTCCAGACACTCTCTCCTTGGACACAGATATGCACCCCTTCCGCCCATCTTCCTTTCCCTATCCAAAACAGGCCTTCCATCCTTCAACGTGATCCTCAAGAGGGCCTCCTTCTCCTTTTTCGTCCCACATACGATGCAACTCCTTATGGGCACGTGTCTACGAGACATGCCCCTTATCGATGTACTCCTTGGCAGCGGCGATCATCTCCTCGGCCCTCTTGCGGCTGATGCCGGGAATCTTCGCCAGCTCCGCAGGCTCTGCCTGAAAGATGTCCCTGATGCACTGATAGCCCTCCTCGAGCAGGAGCTGGGCCGTCTTGGGTCCGATCCCGGGGAGACGCTCCACCGGCTCATCTCCCCGGCGGATCCTCTCCGCCTTCTCCTCGTCCACATCAGGAGGCTCCATGCCGAGCATCCTGCGAGCCGCTTCCACTATCTTCTCCCCCTTCTTCTCACCGATCTCGCAGATCCTCCCGAGCTCTGCTCCGTCCATCTCGGCCACGTCCTCGATGGAATAGAAGCCCTCATTGTATAGGATGCGGGCTATCATCTCCCCTACGCCCGGGATCGTCTTGAGCTGAGAGATGATCTCCTCGGAGAGCTTCTCCATCTTCGATTCGCTCTTTATGTCTATCTTCCAGCCGGTGAGCTTGGAGGCGAGCCTCACGTTCTGTCCCCTCTTGCCTATGGCCAGGGAGAGCTGATCGTCCGGGACGACGATCTCCATCGACTTCTCCTCGGCGCTCAGGTAGACCCTGGAGATCCGAGCCGGGGCCAGGGCGTTGCAGACGAACTTGGCGGGATCGTCGGTCCAGGGGATGATGTCTATCTTCTCCCCCTTGAGTTCCTGGACCACGTTCTGAACCCTCGACCCCTTCATCCCCACGCATGCCCCCACCGGGTCGACGTCCGAGTCGGTGCTGTAGACGGCTATCTTGGACCTCTCTCCGGGCTCCCGGGCCACGGCCATGATCTTCACTATCCCCTCGGATATCTCAGGCACCTCCAGTTCAAAGAGCTTGGCGAGGAAGCCCGGATGGGTGCGGGAGAGCAGGATCTGATATCCCCCCGGGGTCCTCTGCACGTCGAGGATATAGGCCCTTATCCTGTCGCCCCTTTTGTAGACCTCCTTGGGGACCTGCTCCTTGCGGGGGAGGAACCCCTCGGCCCTGCCCAGATTGACGATGATGTTCCCCCGGTCAATTCGCTGGACGAACCCCGAGACTATCTCCCCTTTCCTGTTCTTGTACTCCCGGACGATGGTCTCGCTCTCGGCGTCCCGGACCCGCTGGATGATCACCTGCTTGGCCGTCTGGGCGGCGATCCTGCCAAGCTCTTTCACGTTGAGCTTCAGCCCCAAGCTGTCGCCCAGCTCGCATTCGGGGTCTATCTTTCTGGCTTCCTCCAGGGATATCTCGAGGTCCGGATCCTGTACCTCCTCCACCACCGTCTTGAACTGAAATACCTCAATCTCTCCCAACTCCTCGTTATAATGGGCCTCCAGGTCCTTGTGGGCTCCATACCTCTTCCTGGACGCCTTGAGCACGGCGTCCTCTAAAGCCTCGATGATCAACTTCTTGTCTATTCCTTTATCCCTTCCTATCTGTTCTATGAGGTAGTTGAGTTCCTCAGCCATCTTCGGACCTCTGCCTTAAAATTTTATCTCGGGCTCCAGGTGGGCCTTGGCGATGGAAGAGAGGGGGATATCGTATACCTTGCCCTCCGCTATGATCCTGACCGTCTCCCCATAACAGCCGAGGATCTCCCCGGTGAAGTTCTTTCTCCCCTCGATCACCTCGCTGGTCTTGATCTTCACCCGCTCGCCGGCGAACCTCTGGAAGTCCTCCTGACGTCTGAGGGGCCTCCTTATGCCCGGAGAGGATACCTCCAGGTGGTAGGAGTACGGGATGAAATCCTCCACGTCGAGGATCTGTCCCAGCTCCCGACTTATCCTGGCACAGTCGTTTACCGTGACCCCTTCCTCCTTGTCGATATAGACGCGCAAGACCCACCCTACCCTCTCCCTCTGATATTCGATATCCACCAGGGAAAGACCTTCGTAGGTCAGGAGAGGAGTGAGGATCTCCTCGACTTTCCTAATGATTTCCTGCCTTTCTTTCTCCTCCATCCTCGAAAACAAGAACATTATTAAAAAAGCGGGTTTTCACCCGCTTCAAAAGCAGGGCTAAATTCGTTGTTAAATTAACACATCTTTTCCTTTATGACAAGCCCTTTGATCTCCTAAGGAGGACTAACGCAAGGAGGGCGACCGCCAAGTTAAGGAAGAGGAAGAGGAACTTATGGCCCTTTACCCATCTCGGAAGGCCGACCATGGCCGCATACCGGATCTTCTTCCCAATCCCCCAGCCCTGCTCTACAAACAGGATGTCCTCAGAGACCCCTTCAGGGCTCACCGTTATGATGATGGCGTGGTGGAAGGCCCCGCATACTTTTCCATACTTGGGGGGATTGAGGCGGGCTCCTCCCCCGCCGCTGACGAGGTAGATGGTCCCCCTCACCTCCTTGCGGGCATATGCGTGGTAGTGCCCTGCGAAGACGTAATCGATCCTGTACTCCTCAAAGAGGGTTACCAGAGCCGGATCCCTCCTCCCTTTCGGGAAGGAGGGAAGGGGCGGGGCGTGCAGAAATACGAAGACCCTCTTCGCTTCTTGGCGGTGAGCGGAGAGGATCTGGTGGAGGAAGGCCCTTGTTCCCTTCATGTCTGAGGTGATATGGGAGGCATTGAGGCCTATGAAGAGACATCCCCTGTAAAGGAAATAAAAGTTGGCAGGCCCGTACGTCTCCTCGAACCTCCTCAGATCGAACCCTTCTCCCAGATCGTGTTCGCCTGCCACATAGAAGACGGGGAAGGGGAAAGACGCCCTCCTGATCTCCTCCCAAAGGAACCTATGCTCATGGGGATTGCCCTTGAAGACACAATCTCCCAGAAGGACGAGGAAGGAGAGGGGCATCTCCTTCAAGTGTCTTGAGATCTTCTCGAAGACACCGAACCCCTTCGTATCTCCCACCACGGCAAAACTGAAGGTTCCTTCCCCCTCCTTCAGGTGAGAAATCACCTCCTTACGATTCCCCAGTTTTGGGGGTGGCCCCGAAGGAGCCCGCAGGAGGAGGAAGCCGCTGTAGAATTCAAAGGAGAAGAAGAGGATACAGAAAAGGAAAAGGAATCCCCGGATTATATTTCTCATTTCCTTTGCCCCGATCTCACCTTCGTCAGAAGGTAGTAATGTTCCCTGAACCGGCAGAGCAGAAGCGAAAGGTCCCCCTTTGCCACCGCTCCGAGGATCTCTTTGAAGCTCAGGGACGGTCCCTTCCTGTAGGAATATCCGCACACCTTCCGCAATTCGTAGCCCTTTCTGATCAGACGATCAAGGAAGGCATATGAAGTGACGGCAAAACGCACCCCCTCCAGTCCCTTGAGGTCCTTTCCAGTAAGCCTTTTTATCCTGATCCTCCCTCCGGAGAGCACGTTCATCTGGCCCCTGTACTTATCGGGGAGGCCGAGGATAGCGACCGTACCCCCGCCCTCCTCGAGAACCTCCTTCACCACAGAGGGAGCCGGGGAAGCGAAGATGGCGGGGCGGAGAAAGTTGTGGATCACCGAGAACCCCACGATCCCCAAAAAAGCCACGGCCAGAAGGCCGGGCAGATAACCTCGCTGAAAGAGAAGTCGATAAAACGCCATAGAAGCAAAGATGAGTATCATTCCACCAGTGACAACCCTCAGATCGAGGAGGGCTCCCAATAGGATAAGAAGGCCACCTCCCATTATCCCCATGATCAGCATCCATTTCTCAATTATCCTCACCAACTTTGAGGAGCGCCCCTCCTCCCCTTCCATGAGCACCGAGGCGAGGAGGGCTCCGAGCAGGGGATAGGTGGGGAGAAAGTAACGGGCCCTCTGAATATTGCTCAGGGCAAAGATCACAAAGATGGACAGATACCAGCCCGCGACGAAAAGGACCTCCTTTCTCTTCGTGAGAAAAAGTCCTTTCACCCTGTCCCAATCCCTTACGAGGACTATCAGGCCCATAAGGGACCAGGGCATAAGCTCCCTGAGTAATCCCCCCAGATAAAGGAAGGCGTTCTCCAGAATGTAAATTTTTGAACCTGAGAGCCGTTCCCCCACTTGGTCTAAGAAAAAGTCCCTCAGGGCCGCCTCTCCATGCTTGAGAGAGATCGCTACGAACCAGAAGAGGGCCACAGCGGCAGAGACGATGATGACCTTCCCCTTCAAGAGCTCTCTCACCCTTACCCCTTTACAGAAGGAGGCGAAGATGAGGGAAAAGGCCACAGGTAAAAGCCCCAATCCGCCCTTTGAGGCGACAGCGAGGGCTGCCCCCATGTAAGCGAACCAGTAATGAAGGGAGGATGCCTCATGTGAAAAGATCAATTTCATGAACCCATAGAGACTGATGGCGAGGAAAAGGCACTGGATGATATCCGGGTGGGAGCGGATCGAGGTATGGAAGACGGTCATGTTGGAGGCAAGGATTGCTGAGGCGAGCAAGGCATCCCTTTCTCCAAAAAGGGAAGAGGCGATCCTGTAAGTAAAGAGGAGGACCAAACAGCCGGCGACGAGAAAAGGTATCCGAGAGGAAAGGAGACTTATCCCGAATATCTTGTAGCTGGCGACGATGATCCAGTACACAAGGATCGGCTTCCTGAACCTCACTTGACCCGTGTGATAGTAGGGGGTGAGGTAGTCTCCGGTCTGGACCATCCGGATGGCAGCATCGGTATAAAAGCGCTCATCTCCCCGATAGTAAGAAGTCCGGGGAAGAAGGGGGAGGAAGGCGAGGAAGTAGATCAGGACGATCAGGAAAGCAGCCTTGCGCGCGTTTACTTCTTCGTTCAATTTCGAAACCTGTTTTAATGGGATTTTGGCTTACCATAATCAAAGAGAAGGCGAAATGTCAAATTATAAAGCCCCTTCCTTGACGCCCCTCGGGTTTCCTGTTACCTTAAAAATTGAAAAGAGATCAAAAAGTTATAGGATCATGGAAGTACCGAAGCTAAGACAGGTGGAAGCCCTTCCCGTTGAAGTCGAGGGCCGTAGAATGATCGGCTTGAGGGACCCTCTGGGAATAAGCCCGGAGGTGCTCTTCCTCTCCCCTGAGGCCTTTTTCATAGCGAGCCTGATGGACGGGAAGAACAGCCTGAGGGACATACAGGCCGCCTATATGCGCCGCTTCGGCGAGCTCATCTTCACCGAAAGGATAGAGGGATTGATAAGGGAACTTGATGCCCACTACCTCCTGGAAACCCCTCACTTCCTCCACCACCTGGAGCGGCTGAAGGAGGAATTCCGGCGCTCTCGGGTCAGGGAAGCGGCCTTTGCGGGAAAGAGTTATGCCGCCACAAAGGAGGCCCTGCAACGGGAATTGGCGGGATTCTTCTCCAGAGTTCCTCCTCAAAGAGGGGGGAAGAAGCTCAGGGGATTAATTGCCCCCCACATAGACTTTGCCCGCGGGCGGGAGTGTTATGCTTATGCCTACAGGGCCCTGGAGGCCTCGGGGCCCTCCCCTCTATACCTGATCCTCGGGACGTGCCACACCCCCATGAAGGAACCCTTCGCCCTCACTAAGAAGGCCTTCGAAACTCCCTTCGGCAGGGTGGAGACAGACCAGGAGCTGGTGGAGGGGATCGCCCAATCCCTCCCCTTTGATCCCTTCGAGGACGAGTTTCTCCATCGGCAGGAACACACCATTGAATTCCAGTTGATCTTTCTCCAGTACCTTTGGGGAAACTCCTTCCAGATCCTCCCCGTCCTCTGCGGGTCCTTCCAGGAGTACATCCAGCAGGGGAAATCCCCCGTAGAGGACCCCTCCTTCTCCTCTTTCATCGAGGCGATGAGAGAAGCCCTCAAGGGCAAAGACGTCCTCCTTCTGGCCAGTGCCGACCTCGCCCATGTGGGGCCTCAATTCGGCCACCCCTACGAGGCCACTCCAGGATTGCTGGTGGAGGTGAGGGGTAAGGACAGGGAGATGATCTCTCATGTGCTTCGAGGGGATGCAGAAGGTTTCTTTCGTTATATCTTGAGGGAGCGAGACGAGCGCCACATCTGCGGCCTACCCCCCATCTACACCCTCCTTTTGCTGCTCGAGGGGGGTGAAGGAGAACTTCTCGAGTACCGGCAATGGCGGGACCCGCAAGGTAAGGGGGCGGTGACCTTCGCCAGCATATCCCTCAGGTGAAGAACCGTGGAAGAACGTCCCCTTCAGATAAGCCCAAAAGGGGCAAAGGAACTCCTGGAGCTCTCGGAGAAGGAACCGAAGATGGCCGAAGCCCTCTTCAACCGCCTCTCCTTTGAGGAGAGGATGGGGATGGCCTTGAGCCTCAGGGGAAAGGAGAGGGAGAGGTTGATCTTGTTGGCCAAAGATGCCGAGAAGATCGTTCAGCGCCTTCCCGAGGAAGAGTTCTATTACACGGTGAAGGAGATCGGAGAAGGGGACGCCATCGAGCTGCTATCTCTCGCATCATCCCGTCAGCTCCTCTTCCTCTTCGACATAGAGACCTGGAGGAAAGACCGCCTGAAGCACAGGGACTTCCTGAGGTGGCTGGAGCTGATCCTGGAGTGCGGTGAGGAAAAGGCGATCGAGCTGCTCAGGAGGATGGACGAGGAGCTCCTGGTAACCTTCCTCAAGAGGTATATGAAGGTCTACAAACCGGATGCAGAGCTTGACCCCGTAGAGATAGACGATGAGAAGCCCTTCACCCTCGACAACCAATACTTCGTCAAGTTCCGTTTCCGGGAAGGAGAGAGGATTCTGGTCCACCTGCTCGACCTCCTCTTCCGGGAGGACCAGAACCTCTATTTCCGATTGATGGAGGGGGTGATCTGGGGGGTCCCCGCTGAGGTGGAGGAACTGGCCTTTCGCTGGCGCCAGAGCAGGTTGATGGACAGGGGCTTCCCAGAACTGGAGGAATCCCTCGACCTTTACCGTTATGTGGACCCCGAGATGATAAAGATAGACGAGGGGACAAAGGACCTCTACCCCCCTGATGAGGAGATGGCCCGATGGGGGGAGATAACCCCCAATTTCTACCTCGCTCCCTTGCCTTCGGATCTCTTCCTGCAGGAGGTGCTTAGGGCCGCCTCCGAGCAAGGGATGGAGTGGCTCGGGGGGGAGCTTGTCTACCTCTGTAACAAGGCGATGGTCGCCGAAGGGGTGAACCCGTCGGATCTGGATGAGGTGAGGGAGCTGTTGGATCGGGTTTACAGCTACCTCAACCTTGGATTGAGCCATCTTTCCCAGGGCAACCTGGATGAGGGGATAAGGGGAGTAAGGAAGCTCTACCTCCATCAGATATTTCAGGTGGGCTTCAGCCTCACCCTGAGGCTCGGGCGCCGGGCCAAAAGGATCCTCCGCCCTCCCTGGTACCCCAAGGGAAAGGAGGATCTGGGGCTCCTCGACTCCCCCTGGAGGGAGGTGATGGAGGGACTCCTTTCCCGAAGGCCCCTCCTTTACGAGGGGTTGATGAATCCCCGAAGCTCCCTCTATCGCCCCTTCAGGGAGCTTAAGGAGATAAAGGCAGTGGAAGATCTCTTGGATGAGGTCTCCTTCCTGGGCAGGCTCCACCGAGAAGCCTACGGCTATGACCCAGAAGCCCTCCGCAGCATGGATCTCTCCCGCTGCCACCCTGCGGGATGGGAGGAGATCACCTTTGGTACCATCACCCTGACTTCCCTTGCCAATTTGGCCTTGGAGGGAGAGTTCACCTTCAGGCCGGTTCCGGAAGAGAAGTTAAAGGAGCTCCTCTCCCTCACCCTCAGGGAGGGTGAGGGGGGAAGGGTGCTACCCTCCCTGCGTGAAGAGTTCCTCCAGAGGGTCAGGGAATGCTTCCAGGGAATCTCCACCTCCCTCACCCGGGGAGAGAAGGAGATGGGATGGAGGTTCTGGCAGAGGGTCCTCAATGACTACTGCGAGGAGTTCGGGTACCTCGACACCCATCGCCCCATAAACCCCCGCTTCACGAAAGGGCTCCTAATAAAGTTGAGGGGATGGAGGAAGATAAGTCCCTAAGGGATGCCGCCGCTGACCTCAGGTATCTCCTCTCGAGGGGTTATCCCAGGGAGGCATCCATCACGTTGGTAGGAAACCGCTATAACCTCCCTCGAGATAGGAGGGAAATACTCCGCCGGGGGGTCTTCTCCCCTCGGGTGGCCTCCTCACGAAAGAACAAACTCCTCTTCCCCTGGGAGGTGAAGGGCAGAAGGCTCGCGGTGGACGGCTACAACGTCCTCATCACGGTGGAAAGCGCGCTCAAGGGAAAGGTGGTCCTTCTGTCAGATGACGGCCTCATGAGGGATATCTCCGGGGTCTCAGGGGGACACCGATGGGGAGAGGAGACGGAGAGGGCATGGGAGATGATCGTGGAGGAATTGAGAGCACTTGGACCTCAAGAGGTGCAGTTCTATTTTGACTCCCCCATAAGCCGAAGCGGTCTTTTGGCCAAGAAGATGGAGGAACTGCTTCGAGAAAAGGGGATCGAAGGAGGGGCCCAAGCGGTGAGGGTCCCTGAAAAGGAGATCATCCCCTTCGAGGGAGTGGCGGTCAGCAGCGACGGGGCCATCGTGGATCAGGTCAAAGAGGTCTTCGACCTCGCGGGCCACCTCATAAGAGAAAGGATAAAGGCCCCTTACATCGACCTCCTATCCATGACATAAAGCCTCCTAAGCCGAGCGTATCTCCTGAAGCATGAAGATCACGTAGGTTATCCCGAAACATAGGAAGGTGAGGGCCAAAAGGGTCGTTATATGGGGAAAGACGATCAGGAGGCTCTGTTCCAGGGGCAAGGGACCCTCGAACCTCTTCATGGAGATCCGCTCCATCGCCCCCATCAGGATCAGGGGCCGGGTGGTCTTGCGGAGGGGGTCTATGATGATTCCGGTGGAGTCGGAATAGAGGGTCATGGGGGAGGAGAGGGAGATCGCCCGCTGAAGCTGGGTGTGCTTTATGACCCTCTCTATGGTGCTCGTCTCCTTGTCCACGGGTATGAAGGCATTGGCGACGATGTCGGCCCCTAAGGGGACGAAGAAGGAGAAGAAGATCCAAAGGGCCACCGAGGCCAGGGCCGAGGTGGCTATCCCCCTGAAGAGGACGGAGAATAGGATCGCCACCCCCAACCAGAAGGAGATGTAGAAGATGCTGATGATCAGGTAGAGGACAAGCCTCAACACCTCCTCCACCCCGGGGACCACCCCCAGGATCAGGAGCCCGAGGCCCGAGATGAGCAGCACTATGGAGGTGAGCATGATGGCGATGGTGACCACCCCGGCCAGGAACTTCCCATTTATCACGGAGTCCCGGTATATGGGCTGCGACAGGAGCTTGCTCAAGGTGCCCGTGGCCCGCTCCCTGTTTATCGAATCGAAGCCGAGGACCAGTCCTATCAAAGGGCCGAAGAAGGCCACAAACTGGACCAGTGAGAAGATCGCCCCCGTGGAGGTGAAGAGCATCAGGAAGACGAACTTCGGCTTGACCATCCCCTCCAGCTGTTCCCTGAGCCCCATCCCCGCCATGTAGACGATGATGAGGCTCAGCATGGCGATGAGGGCGAAGAGGATGATGAAACGGTAACCGCTGAAGTGATCCGAAAGCTCCTTCCTGAAGACCGTATAAACCCCGTGCAAGGTCACTCCTCCTGGAAGTACTTCATGTAAAGCTCCTCGAGGGTGTACTCCTTCCTGTCCATCCCGAGCTTCTCCTTGGCCAGCTCCTCGATGGTCCCCACGGCGACCATCTTTCCCCCGATCATGATCCCTATCCTGTCCGATATCTTCTGCACCTGTCCGAGGTGATGGGAGGAGAAGAGGATGGTCATCCCCTTCTGGCGGCTGAGATCTCTGATGAGCTCGATCATCCGGTGGGCCCCCTCCGGATCAAGCCCCAGCGTGGGCTCGTCCAGGATACAGAGCCTCGGCTCCTTGATCAGGACCTCCGCTATTCCGAGCCGCTGGCGCATCCCGCGGGAGTAGGCTGCTACCTTCTTCTCAGCCTCATCGGAAAGCCCCACTATCTTCAACGCCTCCTCGATCCTCTCCGCTGCCAGCCTCTCAGAGATCCTGTTGAGCCTGGCCACGTACTGGAGGTTCTCCACCGCCGTCATGTCATCATAGAAGCCGAGGTGCTCGGGGAGATACCCCACGAGCCTCTTCACCTTTATCGCCTCCCGGACAGGATTGAAACCGCAGACGGTGGCAGTGCCCGAGGTGGGCTGGGTGAGGCCCAGGAGCATCAGGATGGTGGTCGTCTTCCCCGCTCCATTGGGACCGAGGAACCCGAAGATTTCCCCCTCATACACCGTGAGGTTGAGATGATCCACCGCCACGGTGCTGTCGTACACCTTGGTGAGCTCCCTCGTCTCGATTATGGGCTTCCTCTCCATTTACCTCCTCCCGAGATAGACGAAGAGGACGGAGAGCCCCGCGATCACAAAGAGGATGATCCCTATCCCGACCCATCCCCAAACCGTGGAAGCCTTCACCGTCACCCTCAGTTCCACATCATCGGTGCTCTTCTCTCCCTTCACGTTCAACGTAACCGAGTAATCCCCCACTAAGGCCTCCTCGGCCGGGGTGATCGTCACCTCCACCTGCTTTATCTCCCCTGGCTTCAGGATGTCAATCTTTTCGGGCTTAAACTCCACCTTCCAGTTCTCAGGTTTAAAGGAGAGAAAGGAGATATCCCTTTGGGTGGCCGTGCCCGAGTTCTTCACGTAGAGGGAAACGATGGCCGACTTCCCCTTCTGGGTACTCACGGAAAGCAGCCCTGATATGGTCCCGGCCTCTATCTTATATGTACCGGTCAGGATGACCTTGAGGGTGGCCTCAGCCTTGTGGGGACCCGTACCCACGGTCACCTTGATCGGGTATTCCCCGGCCTGGGCATAGCGGGGGGGCTTCACCTCGATGGCGAGGGTGCGGCTTGAATCGCTCTTGAGCCGCAAACTGGAGATGTACTTCTCCTCATACCCCGGCTTGAAGTTTATCTCCCAATCCTTCGGCCCCTCGGCAGAGAGGTTCAGCACCACCTCCTTAGGGAGCTTGTTCTCCACCTCCAGCGAGAACTCGAAGGTGGCATCCGAAGGCCCCTGAAGGACAGGGTAAGAGGTGGTCAGGACTATATCCTTCCCCTTCTTCCCCGCCTTCACCTCCTCTATGATGACGTTGAGGTCGGTCTCGGCCTTGAGCTTCCCATCCTTTGTCTTAGCTCTTACCTTAAAATGGTACGTACCTGGTCCTACCCCCTCCTCAGGGTCTGCAGAGAAGGTGAGGGTCCTCGCCTCATCGTTGGGAACATGGACCCCCCTTATGGTATAGCTATAGGTGGCTATCCTCGTATCCCAACCCTTTGGGGCCTCCACTATCTCGAGAAGCACATCCTCGTCCTTCTTGCCATGATTTACCACCCGAAGGTCTACCTTTGCCTCCTCCCCCTGGGAGATGATCACGGTAGGGTAAAGGAAATGGACTCCTATCTCCCTCTCGGGCCTCTTATCCTCCTCCTTTTCCTTCGCCAGGGAGGGAAGAGAGGCGAAAAGAAAGGCTATAAGCACCCCGATAATAAAGACCCTCTCCCGTCTGCTCATCCCTTTCCTTTCCATCAGAACCCCACCTCCGAGTAAAAATTTCTTTTTAAGATAAAGCCTCAGAGGAAAAAATCAAGGGGCGAGTCGAAACTCCTGCCCGATTGAAGGGAATAAGGGGCAAGGATAAAATTTAGGTGATGGCTGAAGGGGCGATAAAGATAAAGGAGGTTCGCCAGAACAACCTCAAGGGCTTCGACCTCGAGATCCCGCTCCACAGGATCACGGTGATCACAGGGGTGAGCGGGGCGGGTAAGTCCTCTCTGGCCTTTGATACGCTGTACGCTGAGGGCCAGCGCCGCTACGTGGAGACCTTCTCCTCATATGCCCGCCAGTTTATGGAGAGGATGGACCGTCCCCGGGTGGAGCGGATAGAGGGGATACCCCCTGCCATCGCCATTGAGCAGGGGGACCCGGTGAAGACCTCCCGCTCCACCGTAGGTACCATGACCGAGATCACCGATTACACCAAGCTCCTTTACGCCCGGATGGCCGAGCTCTTCTGCCAGGGGTGCGGCCGCAAGGTAAAAAAGGACACCCCCCAGACGATCTACGAGGAACTCTCCTCCCTCCAAGAGGGAACCCGGTTGGTGATCACCTTCCCTTATTCTTTAGGAGGAAAAAAGATCGAGGAAGAAAAGCAAGCCCTCGCTGCCGCAGGATTTTACCGGATCTGGAAGGATGGGGGCTTCATCCCCATTGAGGAAGCCCCTGGAGGGAAAAACTTGAATGTGGTCGTAGACAGGCTCGTATTTCATCCCTCAGACAGAAAGAGGATCATAGACTCCTTAGAGATGGCCCTCAGATGGGGGAAGGGGCGAGTTGACGTCCACGTCCTCCCCTCGACCACCTTGAGGTTCAGCACCTCCCTGCACTGTCCCTATTGTAACATCTCCTACAGGGAGCCCTTCCCGAACTTCTTCTCCTTCAACTCACCGGCTGGGGCCTGTGAGCTCTGTCGGGGATTCGGGCGGGTGATCGATATAGACCCGGAGCTCGTCGTCCCCGATCCCACAAAGACGATCGAGGAGGGAGCGATAAAACCCTGGAGCGGGATCGCCAGGCTGGAGTTTGAGGATCTCCTCCACTTCTGCCGCCGCCGGGGCATCCCCACTGACGTGCCTTTCAAGGACCTCGATGAGGAGCATAAAAGGCTAATCCTTGAAGGAGACGCAACCTTCTATGGGGTGAAGGGGTTCTTTCAGTGGCTCGAGACGAAAAAGTATAAACTCCATGTCCGGGTCTTTCTCTCCCGCTACCGCACCTACGTGACCTGCCCCCAATGCAAGGGCACACGATTCAAAGAAGAGGTCCTCCTATGGCGCATAATGGGAAAGAACATCGCTGAGCTTTACGCCTCGAGCATCGAAGAAGCTTACAGGTTCTTCTGCGAGCTCTCTTTTCAGAGGCTCGATGAGGCATCGGCCCTCCTTGTAGGCGAGATCAAAAAGAGGCTCAAATACCTCCTGGAGGTGGGCCTCGGTTACCTCACCCTCGACCGCCAGTCCCGCACCCTTTCAGGTGGGGAGGTGGAAAGGGTGAGTCTTACCAAGGCCCTGGGCTCCTCCCTGGTCAACACCCTCTATGTGCTCGATGAACCTACCGTGGGGCTCCACCCTCGGGACAGCAACCGGTTGCTGAAGATCCTCAAAGATCTTCGGGATATGGGAAACACGGTGGTCGTTGTGGAGCACGATCCAGAGATCATCCGCGGGTGCGACCACGTGGTGGACCTCGGTCCAGGGGCGGGTGAGAAAGGAGGAGAACTCCTCTGGAGCGGCCCCCTCGATGGACTCCTGAAGGAGGAAAAGTCACTTACCGGGCGCTACCTCAAAGGGGAACTCGTCATCCCCGTCCCTAAGCAGAGACGAAGGCCTGAGGGGCGAAGGGCCATCGTCATCCGGGGAGCGAGGGAGCATAACCTGAAAGGGATAGATGTGGAGATTCCCTTGGGCCTTTTCGTCTGTATTACCGGGGTTTCGGGCTCGGGAAAGAGCACCTTGGTGGGGGATATCCTATATAAAGGTTTGAAAAGGTTGAAAGGCCACTACGAGGAAAGGCCGGGAAAACACGACCGGATAGAAGGGGCGGAGTTCATCTCCGATGTGATCCTGGTCGATCAGAGGCCGATCGGGAAGACCCCCAGGGCGACCCCCCTGACTTATCTTAAGGCCTATGACCCCATAAGGAGGCTCTTTGCCGAACAGCCCCTTGCCAAGGAGAGGGGTTATACCCCCTCGACCTTTTCCTTCAACACGCCGGGGGGAAGATGCGAGGAGTGCCAGGGGGAGGGCTTCCAAAAGGTGGAGATGCAGTTTCTTTCCGATATCTTCCTCACCTGCCCTGTCTGTAAAGGAAAGAGGTTCAAGGAAGAGGTGCTCGATGTGACTTATAAGGGAAAGAATATAAGCGATGTCCTTGAGATGACCGTCGAGGAGGCCTTGGAGTTCTTCTCCGACAAGAAGAAGATCGTCCAGGCCTTAACCCCTCTCGTAGAAGTGGGCCTCGGATACCTGAGGTTGGGACAGCCCATAAACACCCTCTCTGGAGGGGAGGCTCAGAGGCTCAAACTTGCCCATTATGTGGCCAAGGAAGGGGGCAAGGATCTCCTCTTCATCTTCGACGAACCGACCATAGGCCTCCACCCTCACGATGTGAGAAAGCTGCTGGATGTCTTTGAAGGGCTCATCTCCAAAGGGAACACGGTCCTGGTGATCGAGCACCACCTTGATGTCATAAAGTGTGCTGACTATGTGATAGACCTCGGCCCTGAGGGAGGGGATGAGGGGGGGTATGTGGTCGCGAAGGGCACCCCTGAGGAGATAGCCCGCTCGCCCAACTCCTATACAGGCAAGTTCTTAAAGAGCCATCTTGAGGAGAAGGGAGAGGAGGTCGCTAAGCCCTTTGGGCAGGAGGTCGAGCTGCCTGCTGTCAACAATGGGGCGATCGTTATCCGTGGAGCAAAGGAGCATAACCTGAAGGATCTCTCCCTCACCATCCCCCGGGACAAGATCGTGGCCATAACCGGGATGAGCGGTTCGGGGAAATCGACCCTCGCCTTCGACATCGTCTTCGCCGAAGGCCAAAGGCGCTACTTGGAGTGTCTTTCCGCCTACATCCGCCAGTACATCAAGGTGATGGACCGCCCTGAGGTCGACTACATCGCCGGCATCCCCCCCACCGTGGCTATAGAACAGAGAATAAGCCAAGGGGGAAAGCGTTCCACGGTAGCGACCCTCACCGAGATCTACCATTACCTGAGGCTGCTCTTCAGTAAATTGGGGGTCCAGCATTGCCCCAGTTGCCACGAACCCATCTCTCCCCATCCCGCTGAGGCCATCCCCCGGGAGATAGCCACCAGGTTTGAGGGAAAGAGGATCAAGG
>CAYRAR010000005.1:0-29485 GCA_964422255.1 uncultured Thermodesulfobacteriota bacterium
GGAGAGGTTGTTCCTCCTGTCGAACATGGTCAGGAGGATCCCCTCTATCCTCAAGGGAGGGTTCAACCTCTCCTTGACCAGCCTTATGGTCCTCAGGAGCTGGGTGAGCCCTTCCATGGCGTAGTACTCACACTGCAGGGGGATGAGGACGGAGTGGGCGGCAGTCAAGGCATTTATGGTCAGAAGCCCCAGGGAAGGGGGACAGTCTATCACCACGTAATGGTAGTCCTCCTTCAACCCTTCCAGGACCTCCTTCAACCTCATCTCCCTCCCCTCCTCATTGACCAGCTCCACCTCGGCACCGATCAGGTCGATATTGGCCGGGACGACCTTAAGGGTCTCCATCTCCGTTCCCCTCACCACCTCCTCCAGTCCCACCTCCCCGATGAGGGCATGGTAGAGGTTCTTCCCGAGGGCGTTTTTGTCGAGCCCCATGGCGCTGGTGGAGTTCCCCTGAGGATCGGCATCCACCAGGAGTACCTTCTTCCCTGCCAGGGCCAGAGAGGCGGAGAGGTTGACGGCGGTGGTGGTCTTTCCCACTCCCCCTTTCTGGTTGGCGATGGCGATGACCTTCACCATCGAGGCTTAATTATCACAAAGCCTCCCTTTTGAAAAGGAGGAGGGTCCTCTCCCCCATCCCGAAGGGGAGGGAGAGCCTCTTCACCCCTTCAAGCCTCACCCCCATCCCCTCCTCCACCTCCCCTTTCCCCCTCCTCCCTTTCATGGCAACTATAAGTCCTGAAGGCTTAAGATAGGGAAGGGCCAGGAGGACGAAATCCCTCAGGGGGCCCAGGGCCCTGGATACTACGAGGTCAAACCTGCCCCGGTACTCCTCCGCCACCTCTTCGGCCCTGCGGTGAAGGACTTCCACTTCTCGGAGCCCCATCACTCTCACCATGTGGCGGAGGAAGAAGACCTTCTTCTGGGAGGCTTCCATGAGGAGGAGCCGAAGGGAGGGCTCATATATCTTGAGGACCAAGCCGGGAAATCCCGCCCCTGACCCGATGTCCAACACCCTCATCCCCTCCTCGATGAAGGGGATGAGGGTCAAGGAGTCGAGGAAGTGCTTTATGGCGATCTCCTCATCGTCCTCGATGGCGGTGAGGTTGACCTTCCGGTTCCACTTCCTGAGCTCAGCCTTATAGAGGGAGAAGGCATTGAGGTGCTGCTCCCTAAGGGGGATGCCCAGCTCTCGAGCCCCCTCGATGAGCGCCTCTTGGAACCCCTTCACCCCCTCTGGACTCTCCTCGCCTTCCCTTCGCTCCTCGGGACCCTTCCCGGCTCCAGGAGCTCCACCATCACCTCGATCCCGAGCTTCCGCCTGACCTCCTCCCTCACTCTCTCCCTCAGTCTGGCCTTCTCCCTCTGCGAAAGGTCCTTCCTCAACTCCGCCTCTACCTTTATGGCCTCCTTCAGGATCCGAATCAGGTAATGAGGGCTCAACTCGGAGAGCCCCAGAAGCACTTCCTCCACATCCACGGGGAAGAACCGCTCCCTCCCGAGGACGATCATCTCCTCGATCCTCCCCCGAACCCTCCTCATCCTCACCAGGGTCCGCCCGCACCTGCAGGGACTCCTATCGAGGGCCGTGAAGTCCCCTGTCCTGTAACGGAGAAGGGGAAGGGCAGATCGCCCCAGTGGGGTGAGGACCAGTTCCCCCTCCTCCCCCTCCTCTAACGGCTCCTCGGTCACCGGATCGATCACCTCCGGGTAGAAGCAATCCTCGTTTATGTGAAGCTGGAAGTACTCGCAGCTGAAGGCGACACCGGGACCTCTCATCTCCGTCAGGCCGTACATCTCGTGGGCCCTTATCCCCATCCGCCTCTCGAGTTCTTCCCGCAACCCCTCGCTCCAGGGCTCCGCCCCGAAGTGCCCCACCTTCAGGGGAAGCCCCTCCAGGTCCACCCCCATCCCCTCCGCCTCCTCCGCTATCCTCAGGGCATAGGTGGGAGTGGAAAGGAGGACCGTAGGCCCCAGGTCCCTCAAGAGCAGGACCTGTCTCTGGACATATCCCGCAGAGGCGGGGATGATCGCGCAGCCTATCCGTTCGGCCCCGTAATGATATCCCAGCCCCCCGGTGAAGAGGCCATAGCTGTAGGCGTTCTGGCACACGTCCTCAGCCCTCACCCCGGCGGCCCACAGGGCCCTCGACACGCACTCGGCCCATACCTCAAGGTCCCCTTTCGTGTAGGGCACGATTACGGGGCGACCTGTCGTCCCCGAAGTGGCCTGAAAGAGGACGATCTCTTCCCTCAGGGCGGCAGAGAGCCCCAAGGGGTACTGATACCTCAGGTCGCTCTTGGTGGTGAGGGGAATCTTCGGGAGGTCCTCAGGGGAGCGGATCTCCTCAGGCCTCAACCCCCTCTCCCGGAGCCTCTCCCTCCAGAAGGGGACCCTCTCAGTGGCCCATCGGACCGCTTCCTCGATGCCCTCCCTCTGGATCTCCTCGATCCGCTCCCTTGGGGCGGCCTCTACCTCGTTCCAGAAGGTCCCCATCCCTCAGGCCTTGAAGGCCGTCTCGATGCCTATGTACTTCTTACGGAGCTTGGGCTTCTCGATCTTACCGGTCGGGTTCCTGGGGACGTCCCCGAAGAAGACCTTCCTCGGCCTCTTGTACCTGGGGAGGGACTCGCAGAACTGAAGGATCTCCTCCTCGGTGATGCTCTCCCCCGGTTTGGGCTCCACCACCACGGCCACGATCTCCCCCAGGCGTTCATCCGGGTAACCGATGGCGGCCACGTCCTTCACCTTCGGGTGGGTGTGCAGGAAGTCCTCTATCTCCACGGGGAAGATGTTCTCGCCTCCTGAGATGATGATGTCCTTTTTGCGGTCCACCAGCCAGATGAACCCGTCCTCGTCCTCCCGGGCCATATCTCCGGTGTAAAGCCATCCGTCACGGATGGTCTGGGCCGTGGCCTCGGGGTTCTTGTAGTACTCCTTCATCACGCCGTCACCCCTCACCACCAGCTCTCCCACCTCTCCCTGGGGAACGGGGTTCCCATCGTTATCCACGATCCTCGCCTCCCAGTTGAACCCCGGGAGCCCTATGGCCCCGATCTTGTGCTCGTTCTCGATCCCCAGGTGCACACAGCCTGGACCCGTGGCCTCGCTCAACCCATAGTTGGTGTCATAGGCCATCTCGGGAAAGTACTCCTTCCAGTGCTTGACCAGCGAAGGAGGTACGGGCTGGGCCCCGATGTGCATGAGCCGCCATTGAGAGAGGTCATACTGGTCAGGCTTGAGCTCACCGGAGTCGAACTTGAGCAGTATATCCTGGGCCCAGGGGACCAGCAGCCAGACGATGGTCCCCTTCTCCTCGGAGACTGCCTCCAGGATCCAATCGGGCTGGACGCCTTTGAGGATCACCGCGCGGCCACCGACGATGAGGCTACCGAACCAGTGCATCTTGGCCCCGGTATGGTAAAGGGGCGGGATCAGGATGAAGTTGTCCCGGCGGGTCTGACGATGATGGGCGTTCTCGGTGATACAGGCCGAGACCATGTTCCTGTGGGTGAGGAGAATCGGCTTGGGCCTCCCGGTGGTCCCGGAGGTGAAATAGAGACCGCAAGGATCCTCGTAGTAGAGCTCTACAGAGGGCGCCGTCGAAGGGGACTCGTCCAGGAGCCTCTCGAAGGACTCCGCCCAGGTGGGCCTTTCCCCCTCGCCCACGAAGATCCACTGGGAGATGGTAGGGCAATCGTCCTTTATCGCCTCCACCCTCTCGGTGAACTCAGGACCGAAGACCATCACCTTGGGTTCAGCCACATCCACACAGTACTTGATGTCGTCGCTGGTGAAGCGGAAGTTCAGGGGAACGACCCAAGCCCCGGTCCGCAGGATGCCGAAGTAGGCGATGAGCCAGTCTATCGAGTTCATCATCAGGTGGATTACCTTCTCACCCTTCTGCACCCCCCGCTTCATCAGGGCATTGGCGAAGCGATTGGCCATCTCGTCGAAGGCCTTCCAGGTAATCTCCCTCCTCTTTCCCTCAGCGGGAACCCTTTCTATCAGGGCCACCTCATCGGGGTACATCCGGGCGTTCCTCGCCAGCATCTCACCGATGTGGATACAAACCCCCATCTTCCTCCCTCCCTTCCAAGCTCTTTTTTTCTATGATATCAGACTCCCCTTTTGTATACAATCGAATTCTTCCTCAGAGAAGTGGTATCATTAAGGGGAATGAAGGGGCATCGGGTAGGGTGGTGTTGTACCTATCTGCCGGTAGAGATCATCGAGGCCGGTGGGCTCCTTCCCGAGCGCCTCGTGCCCGAGGAGGGCGGACCGAAGGACGACGCCCTTCTTGACCCCAACTTCTGCCCCTATATCCGCAGGGTGGCGGGCGCTCTGATGGAGGGGAAGGAGAGTCCCGATGGGCTGGTACTGATGAACACCTGCGACGGGATGAGGCGCCTCTTTGACGCCATCACCTATTACCTCCCCTCCCTGCCCGTCTTCCTCCTCGATGTGCCGAGGAAGAGGGACGAGGCCGCCCTCCTCTATTTCTACGAAGGCCTAAAGGAGCTCATCGCCTGGCTCCAGGAGACCTTCTCCGTGAAGATCCGTGAGGAGGACCTCCGCGAGGCCATAAAGGGGGCGAACACCACGAGGAGGATCCTCAGGAAGCTGTGGTCCAAGAGGGGCATTAAGGCAAGTAATCTCTTCGCCGCGATCAGGAGGGGCTTCTCTCTCCCCCGGGAGGAATTTAACCGCCTCTTGAAAGGGCGCCTGAGGAGGCCGCCCGAGTACCTGGAGGGTAGGCCCATCCTTATGACCGGCTCCCTCCTTGAGGCCACTTCCCTGATCCAATACGTTGAGGAGATGGGAGGCGAGGTGGTAGCCCTCGACCTCTGCACCGGGGGGAGGATGGTGGAGGAAGTCCCTCAGGAGGAGAACCCCCTCCTCTCCCTGGCCAGGACCTACCTGAGAAAGCCCCCCTGTGCCAGGATGGCCCCTTCCACTGAGAGGCTCGAGCTCCTCGAGGGGCTGATCGAGAGGGAGAGGCCTGAGGGACTTATCTATTATGCCTCCAAGTTCTGCGACCCTTATCTCTTTGAGGCCCTCTTGGTGAGGGATCTCTGCGGGGAGAGGGGGATACCCTTCCTCCTCATCGAGGGTGAGTACACCGGTCAGGTGACAGGGGGGATGAAGACGAGGGTCCAGGCCTTCCTGGAGCTCGGAAGATGAGGGATCTCGGGATAAGGCTTCTCCGTTTCTTCACCAGGAGGGCAGAAAGTTACACTCTCCTCAAGCCCCTCCTTTCCCTCTACCTCCTGCGAGAGGGGAACGAGGCCTTCCGCCACTGGGTCCTCTTCCTGCTGGGAAACCTGAGGGAGGCCCATCGACACAGCAGGCCCGTGATCTACTCGAGCGCCTTCTTCCCCACGGAGTTGATATACGCCTTGGGGGCTGTGCCCTTCCTCCCCGAGATCTTCGCTGCCGTGGTCGCCTACTTCGACTGGAGCCGAAGACCCATAGCGGTCGCCACAGGGGAGCTTTCCTCTGACCTCTGTTCCTTCCACCGCTCGGTGATGGGCCTGGCCAGGGAGGGCTTCCTGCCTCCCCCTGACCTGGTTATCTCATCCTCCCAGATATGCGATGGGGCCAACAAGTTCTTTTCCTGCCTGGCCCACCTTTACGGGGTTCCCCACCTGCTCCTCGACCCCCCTTACCACGGTGAGGAAGCGGCAAGGGGATATCTCATCTCCCAGATGAGGGAGGTCTTTTACGAGGCATCAAGGCTCCTCGGCATAAGGCCCGATGAGGGGCGACTGTCCCAGGCCCTGAGGCTTGCAGGGGAGGCGCGCTCCTTTATCGAGAGGGTGAATGAGCTGCGCCGGACCGTACCCGCTCCCTTCCCGGGGAGCGAAGGCCTGAGCTATGTGGCCGGGATGAACTTCTACTCCCTCGGTTCCCCTGAAGGGGTAAGGTTCTACAGGGCCCTCTCCTCTCACATTGAGAGGAGGGTGAAGGAAGGGAAGGGGCATCTCCTCCAAGAGAGATATCGCCTCCTCTGGCTCCATCACATAAGGCCTTATTACCCGAACGGGATATTCAGGGTCCTCGAGGAGAGGAGGGCGGCGGTGGTCTTTGAGGAGCCCAACTACCTCTTCTGGCCACCCCCTGATCCCGAAAGGCCCTGGGAGAGTCTGGCGGACAAGGTACTCTCCAACCCCTGGACAGGCTCCCTCTCCAGGAGGATCCGGATCGTCGAGGAGATGATCGAGGAATACAGGGTGGATGGAGTGATCCACTTCTCCCACTGGGGATGCCGCCAGAGCTCGGGCGGGGCAGGGGTGATAGGGGACGTGCTAAAAAAGAAGGGGATCCCCTATCTCATCCTTCCCGGGGACGGGGCAGATCCCGACAACTACTCCCCGGGACAGACGAGGACCAGGTTGGAGGCCTTCCTGGAGATGCTGGCCGAGGTTCAAAGAGGGTAAGGATGGTTTACGCCGGCCTTGACATAGGGTCCTTATCCTCTGAGGCGGTCCTGCTCCAAGGGGATGAAATCCTATCATACGTGATCCTCCCCACAGGAGCCGATCCCCAGAGGGCGGCAAGGAGGTGCTTTTATGAGGCCTTGGAGAAGGGCGGAGTGAAGGAGGGGGAGGTCGAGAGGGTGGTGGCCACAGGGTATGGCCGCCTGCGGATCCCCTTCGCTCAGGAGCAGGTGACCGAGATCACCTGCCACGCCAAAGGAGCCCATTTCCTCTTCCCCGGCACCCGGACCGTCATAGATATCGGGGGGCAGGACTCAAAGGTGATCACGCTGGATGAGGCAGGGAGGGTTACGGACTTCGTCATGAACGACAAGTGTGCCGCCGGCACGGGGAGGTTCCTCGAGGTCATGGCCCAGGCCCTGGAGATGGAACTGGAGGAAATGGCCGAGGAGGCGGCAAAGAGCAGGAGGTCCATACCCATAAGCAGCATGTGTACGGTCTTTGCGGAGTCGGAGGTAATCTCCCTGATCGCCGAAGGGCACAGGAGGGAAGAGATCGCCGGGGGACTCCACCGCTCCATCGCGGAGCGGATATACAGGATGAGCAAGAGGTTGAAGGTACGGGAGGAGATCACCTTCACCGGAGGGGTGGCGAAGAACAGGGGGATCGTGAAGGCCCTGGAGAAGCTCTTCAAACTGAAGATCAACGTCCCCTTCGAGCCCCAGATAGTGGGCGCCTTGGGGGCCGCCCTGGTGGCGAGGGAAAGGGATCGTTGACAAGGGGTGGGGAAAAAGTTTATAAGGAGGGAAAACAGAGGGAGTGGGGTTCATGGAGAGCACGCTCCTTTTGAACGCAACCTATGAACCTCTGAGGATAATCTCCTGGAAGAAGGCGATCATACTCGTCACCCTGGGGAAGGTGGAGGTGATAGAGGAGTACGATCGGGAGATCAGGAGTGTATCCTTCACCATAAAGCTCCCCTCCGTGATCCGGCTCCTCCGCTACGTGAGGCGGAAGAGGTCAGAGGTCCGCTTCTCTCGGCAGAACATCTATGCCCGAGACAATTATCAGTGCCAGTACTGCGGGAGGAAGTTGAGCCCCGATGAGCTCACCTACGATCACGTCATCCCCCGCTCCCGGGGCGGAAGGACGGAGTGGACCAACATCGTCACCTGCTGCATAGAGTGCAACAAGAGAAAGGGAGGACGTACGCCCGAGGAGGCGGGGATGAAGCTGCTCCGCCCTCCGAGAAAACCTGAGTGGTTGCCCCTCATAAGGATAACCATAAGCCTGAAGAACGCCCCCCGTTCTTGGTTTGACTATCTTTACTGGAACATAGAGTTAGAGGCTTAGTCCTCCGGAGGCCAGAGGGGAGAAAGGGAGCGGAGGTGCTCAACTATCCGGGGGAGATGCTCGAGCACATAATCCACCTCCTCCCCGGTGCTGTAACGGCTCAGGGAGAAACGGACCGTGCCCTGGATGGCCGAAGGAGGAACCCCCATCGCCTGAAGGACGTGAGAGGGCTCAGGAGTATCGGAGCTGCAGGCGGCCCCGGAAGAGGCGGCGATCCCCTCCTCGCTGAGCATGAGGACGATGGATTCCGCCTCTATGCCGACGAAGCTCAGGTTGGTGGTATTAGGAACACGCCTCTCCCTGTCCCCGTTGAGGAGCACCTGAGGGATCCGTTCAAGGATCCCCTCCTCGAGGCGATCCCTCAACTTCCTTATCCTCTCCAGTTCCCCGAACCCCTCCTTCGCCAGCTCACAGGCCTTCCCCAGGCCGACGATGGAGGCCACGTTCTCGGTCCCCCCCCTCTTCCCCCCCTCCTGATGTCCCCCTATGAGGAAGGGGATCCAGGGCGTGCCCTTCCTCACGATGAGCGCTCCCACTCCCTTGGGGGCGTGGAATTTGTGACCTGAGAGGGCCATAAGGTCTATGGGTATCTCCCCCAGATCTATAGGGACCTTGCCCACCGCCTGGACCGCATCGCAATGGAAGACGACCCCCCTTTCTTTGGCTATCTCCGCCGCCTCCTTTACGGGGAAGATGACCCCCGTTTCGTTATTGGCGTACATGATGGAGATGAGGGCGGTATCCGGGGAGATCGCTTCCTTGAGCTCTTCCAGGTCTATCATCCCCTGACGGTCCACGGAAAGGTAGGTGACCCGATACCCCCTCTCCTCCAAGTACCGGCACAGGTTCAGCACCGCGGGGTGCTCCACCTGCGTGGTGATGATGTGCCTCTTTTCAGGAAGGGCCTCCAGCACCCCCTTTATGGCGGCGTTGTCGCTCTCGGTGCCACAGCTGGTGAAAACCACCTCTTCGGGATGGACGTTCAGGAAGGAAGCGACCCGCTCCCGGGCCTCAAGGAGGGCCCGCTTCGCCCTCGCCCCGAAGAGATGGGCGCTCGAGGGGTTGCCGTAGTGCTCCCGGAGGAAGGGCTCCATCTCCTCCAGGACCTCAGGGGCGATGCGGGTCGTGGCGTTGTTGTCAAAGTAAACCTCCCTCATCAGGGGAAAGGCACCTTCACTCCTCCTTCTGCTTCTCCTGGATCAATTCCCCGAGCTTCAACGTCAGCTCCTCTTCCCCGCCCATGTACTTGCGCATCTCCTCCTCTTCCTGCTGCTTGGCCAGGGCCTTCATGCTCAGCCCCATCCTCCTCTCCTGGGGGTTTATGTGGAGGATCACCGCCGTGACCGTGTCCCCTTCCTTAAGGATATCGGAGGGCTTCTCCACCTTCTGCCCACTTGTGCCCATCTCGGAGACATGCAGCAGAGCCTCGAGATCCCTCTCCAGTTCCACGAAGGCCCCGAAGTCGGTAAGGGTCGTCACCTTTCCCGTTACCACCTGGCCCACCCTGTACTTCTCGGCGACGGTGGTCCAGGGGTCGGGGTAAAGCTGCTTTATCCCCAAGGAGAACCGCTCCCTCTCCTTGTCGATGTTGAGCACCACCGCCTCCACCTCCTGCCCCTTCTTGTAGAGCTCCGCCGGGTTCCTGACCCTCTTGCTCCAGGACATCTCCGAGACGTGGACCAGCCCGTCTATCCCCTCCTCGATCCCGATGAAGATCCCGAAGTCGGTGACCGTCTTGACCTGGCCGATGATCCTGGTCCCCACCGGGTACTTCTCGGCCACCAGGTCCCAGGGGTTGGGCTCAAGCTGCTTCATCCCTAAGGAGATCCTCCTCCGCTCCTTGTCCACGCTCAGGACCACCGCCTCCACTATGTCCCCGATGCTCACGTACTTCGAGGGATGTTTTATCCTCTTGCTCCAAGACATGTCGGAGATGTGGATGAGCCCCTCCACCCCCTCCTCGAGCTCCACGAAGATCCCGTAATCCACGATCCCAACCACCTTGCCCCTCACCCTGGTCCCCTCAGGGTACTTCTCGTCTACCGTTGACCAGGGATCGGGTTCAAGCTGCTTCATCCCCAAAGAGATCTTCTCCGTGTCGGGATCGAACTTTATCACCTTCACCTTCACCCTGTCCCCTACCGAGAGCCTCTCGGAGGGGTGGGCGATCCTCCCCCAGGATATGTCAGTGATGTGAAGCAGACCATCTACCCCCCCTAAGTCTATGAAGGCACCATAATCGGTTATGTTCTTCACCGTTCCCTCTACCACGGCCCCCACCCGGAGCTTGCTCAAGGTCGCCCTCTTCAACCTCTCCCGCTCTTCCTCCAGGAAGGCCCGGTGGGAAAGGACCACGTTATTCCGCCGACGGTTCACCTTCAGGATCTTGAACTTGAGCCTCTTACCGATGAGCTTCCCAGGGTCCCTCACGGGATGGAGATCGGCCTGGGAGCCGGGTAAGAAGGCCTTTATCCCCTGCAGGTCAACGGTGAATCCCCCTTTCACCCGGGCGACGACCGTCCCCTCGACGGTCCCCTCACCCTTCTCCCAGACCTCCATGATCCTCTCCCAGAGGCGGATCCTGTCGGCCTTTACCTTGGAAAGGACTATCTCCCCCTCGTCATCCCTCCTCCTCTCCACATACACCTCCACCTCATCGCCCGGATTGACCGTGAGGAGTCCGTCGTGGGAGAGAAACTCCGATATGGGTATCTGCCCCTCGGACTTATAGCCCACGTCCACCGTAACGTAATCCTTGCTCACGTCGATTACCTTCCCCTTGAGGATATCCCCCTCCTCGATCTGAAAGGCCCCTTCATAAAGCTGCTGTAGCTCTTCGTTCTCTTGAGTTAACTGAGTGTTGACGTCCATCCTACCCCTCCTTGTACCTCCTGCCTCCCCTTTATAGCACAAAAGCCTTAGAAAACCAACTTTCTTAAGGCTTCTGCGACCTTCCTTATCATCCAGTCGGGAGTGGACGCCCCCCCGGTGACCCCTACCCTCCTGATGCCCTCAAACCAGGCGGGGTCGAGGTCCTCCTCCGTCTCCACATGGTAGGTGCGAGGGAGGACCTCTCGGCATAGGGAGGCCAGCCTTCTGGTATTGGCGCTGTTGTATCCTCCTACCACTATCATGCACTCCACCTGGGGGATGACCTTTAAGGCCTCCTCCTGCCGCCTCTGGGTGGCATCACAGAGGGTCTTGTAGACCCGGAGCTCCGGGGCCTTCTTTAATGCCTCAAGGACCACCCGCTGGAAAGTCTCAAAGCTCTGGGTCGTCTGGGCCACCACCCCCACCTTCCTCACCTCCTCCGGGAGGATCACCTCCTCCGGCCCCTCAACCACCATCCCCTCCCCGTCCACATAGCTGAGGATGCCATTCACCTCCGCGTGACCCCTGTCGCCCACGATCAACACGAGGTATCCCTTCCGGCTCAGGGACTGGGCGTAACGCTGGACCCTCCTGACGAAGGGGCAGGTGGCATCTATCACCTCGATCCCCATCTCCTTGGCCTTCTCCCTCACGGGACGGCCCACCCCGTGGGAGCGGAAGACCACCACCCCCTGGGCCTCCTCTATCCTCTCCACCGGAATGAGGCCCCTCTCCCTCAGTGCCTCCACCACCTGGGGGTTGTGGATGAGGGGGCCGAGGCTGTATATGGGGGTGGAGAAGCGGCGGAGGGCCTTCTCGACCATCTCCATCGCCCTCCTCACCCCGAAGCAGAAGCCGGCCTCCCGCGCGACGATCACCTCCATCCCCGCTCCCTGATCACCTCGAGCATCCTCTGGACCACCTCCTCAGGGCTCAGGTGAGTGGAGTCTATTCGGACGGCATCAGGGGCCTGCCGCAGGGGGGAGAGTTCCCGGGTGGAGTCCTGATGGTCCCTCTGCCTTATCTCCTCGAGGACCGAGGCAAAATCCGCCTCCATCCCCCTCTCCTTCAGCTCCCTGTACCTCCTTCGGGCCCGCTCCTTGAGGGTGGCATCGAGGTAGAACTTCACCTGAGCCTCGGGGAAGACCACCGTCCCCATATCCCTCCCTTCAGCCACGGCCCCTCCCCGGGCGAGCCTCCTCTGAAGCCTCGCCATCGCCTCCCGGACCACCTTCCTCTGGGAGAGCAACGAGGCCCCCATCCCCACCTCCGGCCTCCTTATCTCCTCGGTGAGGTCCTCCCCTCCCACCATGACCCTCTGTCCCCCTTCCCGAAACTCTATGTCCACCTCCTCACAGAGGCGAGCCAGCGCCTCATCGTCCTGGGGATCTATCCCCCTCCTCTGGGCAAGGAGGGCCACCACCCGGTAGGTCGCCCCGGAATCGAGGTAGCGGCACCCGAGTTTCTTCGCCAGGAGCCTGGCCGCCGTGCTCTTTCCCGCCCCGGCGGGGCCATCTATGGTGACGATGAGGCCTTTTTCCAACCCTCGAGGACCTCCAGGAAACGCCTGTTCTCCTCGGGCAAGCCAATGCTCACCCGCAGATGTCCTTCAAGACCGTAGCCCTTCATGTCCCTGACCACCACCCGGGCCTCACGGAGCCGCTCGAGCAGCTCCCCTACCCCCTCACCCACCCTCACTAAGAGGAAATTGGCCTCCGAGGGGACGAAGGGAATGCCGAGCCTCCGCAGCCCCTCAGAGAGGTACCGCTTTCCCTCCTCGTTCAGGAGAGAGCTTCGGCGCTGGTACTCCTCATCCCTCAGGGCGCCGAGGGCGCCCACCGCACCGAGGAGGTTGACGTTGAAGGGCTGATGGACCTTCTTTAAGGCGGAGATGATCTCCTCCCTCCCTATCCCGTACCCCACCCTGAGGCCTGCCAGGCCGTAGAACTTGGAGAAAGTCCTGAGGATCAGGATCGGACGCTCCAGGGCCAGGTAATCCCTGTAGTCGGGATACTCCCGGGAGGTGACGTATTCCCCATAGGCCTCGTCGATGACCAGGACGATCCCTTCAGGCAGGTCCTCGATAAAGGGACGAAACTCCCCCCGGGTGAAGATGGTCCCCGTGGGGTTATTGGGGTTGTTGAGGAATATCAACTTGGTGCGGGGGGTCAGGCGACGGATCACCCCCTGGAGGTCTACCCTGTAGTCCTTCAGTGGGACCTCCACGGGCCGGGCCCCCTCTGAGGCGGAGGCTATCCGATAATAGGCAAAGGAAGGGGTGGGGATTATGACCTCATCCCCCTCCCGCACGAAGACTCTCACCGCCATCTCTATCACCTCATCAGAGCCGTTCCCGAGGACCAGGTTCTCGGCCCCGACCCCCAAGTGCCGAGCGAGCTCCTCGAGCAGTTCCTCTGCCGCCCCATCGGGGTAGCGGTTCACCTCCCCCAGGACCTCCCGGATGGCGGCCACCGCCATGGGTGGGGGGCCTAAGGGGTTCTCGTTGGAGGAGAGCCTCACCACCCCCTCCCCCCTCCTCCAGGGCCTGCCCTTGGGATAGGGGGGGAGGGAGCGGATGTGCTCAGGAATCAGGTCTTCGAGAGACATCTCTCTGAGAGCTCCTCCATTCCCTTCATGATCCTATCGAACTCCTCCTCATCGAGCCCCGCCCCCATGATCACTTCCCTGAGCCTTTCCGGAGGCCATATGTCCTCAGGGGAGTGGGCGTCGCTCGAGAGCACAAGGCGTGCCCCCACCTCCTTGGCCACCCTCGCCACATGGCCGTTGGTGAGGGAGTGGCCCCGGCGGGAGGTGATCTCGAGAAAGACCCCCCTCTGGGCGGCAAGCCTCGCCTCCTCCAGGCCGAGGAGCCCCGGATGGGCCAGGATATCCGCCCCGGCCTCTATCGCCGCCAGGTTCGTCCCCTCCCTGACCGGCTCCACGATCGTCTCCCCGTGGACCACCACAAGCCTCGCCCCCAGCTCCCTGCTCCTCTTGATCATCGGGCCGATCAGCGCCGGGGGGACATGGGTGATCTCCACCCCCGGGATCACCTTTATCCCCCCCAAGGGGTTTATCTGAAGGGCCACCTCCTGGATTGCCCTGATCACCCCTTCGAGGTTGGAAGGGCCTACATGATCGGTTATGGCCACCACCTTATATCCCGCTGCCTCGAACCTGCGGGCCACCTCGACGGGCAGAAGCTCTCCGTCGCTGAGCAAGGAATGGACATGCAGATCTATCATCTCCCCCTCTCTTGAGAAAAATTTGCCCCCTCGAAAGGGGGCAAGGAGGGCTCGTATCCTTTGAACTTCCTTTACATCTTGTACTCAAAATCCTCCGTATCGAGCTTCTCCAGGAGCTCGTCCCACTTCTCCTCGCCCTCCGTCTTCTGAGCCTCTATCTTGCGGGACTTCTCTATCACCTCCTCATTCACGAAGATGGGGGAACCCGTGCGCAGGGCCAGGGCGATGGCATCGCTGGGACGGGAATCGATGGTGTAATGCGTCCCATTGAGCTCAATGTGGATGAGGGCGTAAAAGGTATTGTCCCGCAGGTCCGTCACCTCTACCCTGATCACCTTCGCCCCCATCGTGTCGAGGATATTCTTTATCAGGTCGTGGGTCATGGGGCGGGAGAGCTTCACCTTCTCGAGCTGGGTGGCGATGGCGCTCGCCTCGAAGAACCCTATCCAGATGGGGACCACGTCCTTGTCCTCCAGGTCCTTCAGGAGCACTATAGGGGTATTGGTGTAAGGATCGACGGTCAGCCCACCTACCTTCATCTCCCTAAACATCCCAGATCCTCCTTACGCAACTGGTTCCCCCCTCAGGGAGTTCTGCAGTCCCTCGGTTATCCTCACCTTGAGGAGCTTCCCTACCATGGACTCCTCCCCCGGGAAGTTGACCACCCTGAAGCAACGGGTGCGCCCCATCATCTGCCCCTCCCCCTTCCCTTCCCCCTCCACGAGGACCTCCATCACCTCTCCCTCCAGGTCCCTGTTCTTCCTTAAGGTAATGGACCTCTGGAGGGCCTGAAGCTCCTCTAAGCGCCTCTGCTTCTCCTCAGGGGGAACATCATCGGCCCACCTCGATGCCCTCGTCCCCTTCCTGGGGGTATACTTGAAGGAGAAAAGTCCGTCGAACTCCACCTCCTCGATCAGCTTCAGGGTATCCTCAAAATCTTCCTCCTTCTCCCCTGGGAACCCCACGATCACGTCGGCGGTTATCGCTATCCGAGGGACTGTGTCCCTGAGCTTTCTCACCTTCTCCAAATAATCCTTCCGGGTATAACCCCTTCCCATCTTCTCGAGGATTCGATCAGAGCCGGACTGGAAGGGAAGGTGGATCTGCTCACACAGTTTTTCCAACTTTCCGAAGGCCTCGATCAACTCGTCCGAGAGATCCCGCGGGTGAGAGGTGACGAACCTTATCCTCTCTATCCCCTCAATCTCGTTGATCTTAGCCAACAGCTGAGGAAAAGTCAAATCAGGGGGCCTCTTCCCGTAGGCGTTCACGTTCTGCCCGAGGAGCATCACCTCCTTCACTCCCCTTTCGGCAAGAAGCCTCACCTCCTTCAGGATCTCCCTACTCGGGCGGCTCTTCTCCGGCCCCCTAACATAAGGGACTATGCAGTAAGCGCAATAGTTGTCACATCCCTGCATCACGTTTACATAGGCCCTCACCTTCCTCTCCAGAGGGAGGAGGACCCCCTGGGACGGGTCCTCCTCAAAGCCCACAACGCAAGGTCTTACACCGTCTCTGTCCACTTCCCTTAGGATCCGGGGGAGGTGACGGATCTTGTCAGGCCCCAGGACGAAGTCGACCACCGGAAACCGCTGAAGAAGCGCCGAACCCTCCTGCTGGGCCAGACAACCCGCCACCCCGATCTTCAGTCCGGGCCTCCCTCGCTTAAGGCACTCAAGGCGCCCGAGGAGACTGTAGACCTTCTGCTCCGGCTTTCTCCTGACGGTGCAGGTATTGATCAGGATCAGATCGGCCTCCTCAGGGACGGAGGTGGGGATATAACCGGAGTGTGCAGCCAGGGCCAGCATCCGCTCCGAGTCCCGCTCGTTCATCTGGCAACCGAAGGTCTTGATGTAGACCCTCCTTGGCATCAGCTCCTCACGTAAAACCTCCCCTCCAGCTTCTTCATCTTCTCGACGATCCCCCCGTACTCCAGCTCACTGTAAGGGAGCATGGCCGCTCCCGAGAAACCCTGCTCCCTCATCTCTATCGCCTTCCTCGATACCTTCTCCCTGATGTAATCCCAGAAGGGGTGGTCGAAGGCGTCGGCAGGGCCGGTGAGCTTGCCGTTGTGCACGCAGAAGGCGTGGCAGGAGACTATGGGAGGACCGTCGAAGTAGGAGACCGAGGAGTTGATCTTCACCGGCATAAGGGGTCCTGTATGGCTTCCCCGCATGAACCCCGCCACATAGTGGCCGATGCTGAAGGGGGCCAGAACCTCGCCGGTGGCCGGGAAGTTCCCCTGGACCCGGACGATCATCACCGGGTCGTCCTTCCCGGTGTAGCGACCCGCGATGTTGTGGAGCCTCGAGGTGCTCACCGCCACGGCGATCTCGCCCGTATTCCGGGAGTGGATGCTCTCTATGACGAAGCGCTCGTTGTCCCTCAGGAGGGCCGCTATGTCATAGAGATCTTCGGGGGCGTTGAGCTCTATCACCCTGTCCCCTTCAGTGTACTCCACGTCCATGATGGTGAATTTGAACCCTTTGTCCATCGAGGGGCTGAGCATGAGCCCTGAGCAGTACATCGGATCGGCGAAGGCGAGGAAGAGGGGGAGGTTGTAGGCCCCAGGATCGGTCTTGTCGGCGGCGAAGAAGAGGAAGGGCTCGTTGGGCCTCTCCTCGAACTCCATCTCCGCCACCGCCGGCCCGAGTCCTTTCACGTTCCCCGAGAAGGCGTCCTTGAGGAGGTCCTGTCCCGCTCCGTAAAGGCCCTCCTCCTTGGCTACCTCGGTCCCCGCCCGGAAGGCCTCCCAGGCCAAACGGTGGATATCCTCATCCCCTACCCCCCGCCGGTGGGAGATGAGGATGGCGATGTCATCGCCCGTGTGGCTCACGTAGAAGTCCTCAAGCAGAAGCCCCCTCCCTTCCCGATCTATGAACTCCTTCACCCTTTCGATGAGCTTCCTCGAGGGCATGATGTGACCTCCTACACTGCCTACGTCCGCCTTGATAACGCTCAATGTGATCTGCATCTCTCCCTCCTTATTGAGATTTTTTGCGCCTGAGAAGGTCCATGATGGAGACGGGACGGTAACCTCCCATCCCCCCGTCCACCACCAGGACCTCACCGTTTACGTAGGAAGCCCCTTCACTGGCGAGGAAGAGGACCGCCTGGGCCACCTCCTCAGGACGGGCGAACCTCGCAAGGGGCACCCGCTCCTCCAAAGAGGAGACGAACTCCCGGTCCTTGAGCACCGGTTCGTTCATCCCCCCGGCCACAAATCCCGGGGCGACCGCGTTGACCCTTATCCCGTAACGACTCCACTCATAGGCGAGCCCCCTGGTGAGGGAGATGAGGGCAGCCTTGCTCACCGAGTAGGCCAGAAGCCCCTTCTCCCCGAAGAGCCCTACCTGAGAGGAGATGTTGACGATGCTCCCTCCCCCCTGATCCTTCATCACCGGAAAGACCGCCTGGCAGCAGAGGAAGGCACCGGTGAGGTTCGTCTCCAAGACGCGCCGCCACCCATCGGGAGAGATCCTCTCCGCGGGGAGGACGAAGGGGTTCACCCCGGCGTTGTTCACCAGGACATCTATCCTGCCGAAGGCCTTGACCCCCTCGGTGACCATCCCCTTCACCTCTTCGGGCCTCGTTATATCCCCGAGGAGACCAGAGGCCTCACCGCCTTTCCCCTTTATCTCCTCGACGACCTCCCTTATCGCCTCCTCCTTCCTCCCGTTGACCAATACCTTAGCCCCCTCCTGGGCGAAGGCCCGAGCGAAGACCCTGCCCAGTCCCCTCGTCGCCCCCGTAATCAATATTACCTGTCCTGAAAATCTCATCATCGCCCTCCCTATTATCTCATAACCCTTTCTATCTTGCCAATCAGAGCCCCCATCGGGCGAGGACCTCCATCGCCCCCTCATCGGTAAGGTCCACTCTGAGAGGGGTTACCGAGACGTAACCGGAGGCGACGGCATCGAAATCGGAGCCATCAAGGGGGCTGTAGCCGGGCTCCGCCCCCCCGATCCAGTAGTATTTCTTCCCCCTCGGGTCCACCTTCTCGATGATGCAGTCGGAAAAGAGCCTCCTTCCGAGCCGGGTGATCCTGAACCCCTTGAGTTCCCCCTCCTCGCAGTTGGGGACGTTCACGTTGAGGAAGGTCCGCTCAGGGAGGCCGTGCTCGAGGATCGCACGGGCGACCTTTAAGGCCACCTGAGCGGCGGTCCTGTAGCGGTGGTCCCTCCTCGTGGCCAGGGAGATGGCGAAGGCCGGGATCCCCAGGAAGGTCGCCTCGAAGGCCGCCGAGACCGTGCCCGAGTAGACCACCTCCTCTCCCATGTTGGGGCCGTTGTTGATGCCAGAGACCAGGAGATCGGGCTTGGATCCCATCACTTGGGAGATGGCCATGTGGACACAATCCACCGGTGTCCCGTCCACGGCGAAGACCCTCTCGGCCATCTGCTCCAAGCGCAGGGGGCGGTGCAGGGTGAGGGCATGGGCTATCGCCGTGCGCTCCCTGTCGGGTGCGACCACAAACACCTCCCCCCACCCCTCGAAGGCCTCCTTCAGGGCGCGGATCCCTTCAGCGGAGACACCGTCGTCGTTGGTCAGGAGCACCTTCATCTCACCCATTATAACCGATCTCCCCCGTAGAAAGAACTCTCCTGCTCGTTGCTAAATAGGGGATTCTGTTTTATGATAAACTTGACAGGATGAGGATCCTCGTGGTGGAGGACGAGAAGAAAGTAGCCAGCTTCCTCAAGAAGGGGCTGGAGGAGGAGGGATTTATGGTCGATTGTGCCTACGATGGTGAGGAGGCCCTGAAAAAGTTGGAGACCGATGAATATGAGCTCGTGATCCTCGACATCATGCTCCCCGGGGTGGATGGACTGGAGGTGGTGAGGAGGATGAGGGAGAGGGGAGAGAACCTCCCTGTGTTGATGCTGACGGCGAAGGATTCGGTGGACGACATCGTGAGGGGGCTCGACTCAGGAGGAGACGATTACCTGACCAAGCCCTTCGCCTTTGCAGAGCTTTTGGCCAGGGTGAGGGCCCTACTGCGCAGGAGGCAGGCTGCTCAGCCCCTGGAGCTCCGGGTGGGGGATCTGGTCCTCAACCTGGCCACGAGGAAGGTCAGACGGGGCGACAAAGAGATAGAGCTCACGGCCAAGGAGTATGCCCTTCTCGAGTACCTGATGCGCAACGCCAATCAGGTGGTGACCAGGGGGATGATCGCCGAGCATGTATGGGATTACGACTTCGACCCCTCGAGCAATATCGTCGACGTCTACATAAATCACCTCCGCAGGAAGATAGACAAGGGTTTCGATACCAAGCTCATCCACACCCTGCGGGGGGTGGGCTATATGTTGAAGGGATAGGATGTTCTTCCATACGCTGCGGTTCAAACTGACCCTCTGGTATGTAGCCATACTGGGGGTTACCCTTTGCGCATTCAGCCTCTTCCTTTACCTGACCCTCTCTAAGGGGCTGCACCGGAGCCTCGATAACAAGCTGAGGACCACGGCTGAGGTGATCGCTGCCTCGATCCGCAGGCCCTTTGGTCCCGGACCTTCCCTCGCCGACATAGATCAGATCATGAGGGAGCACTTCGGGATAAGGCCCCTGGGGAGGTTCGTTCAGGTCCTGGACGAGACGGGGAAGCGTTCCTCCAACATCCGAAACGTGGATATACCCATGAGCATGGAGACATTAGAACGGGTATCCAAAGGGGAGACGGTCTTCGAGACGGTGACCATAGCGAAGGGGAAGATCAGGCTCGTGACCCTCCCCATCTTCGAGAAGGGGAGGATGGTGGGTATCGTTCAGGTGGGAAGCCCCCTGGAGGAGATCGAGGAGGCGTTGGGTCAGCTCCTCCTGATCCTCCTTGTGGCCGTCCCTTCGGTGCTGATCCTGGCCGTGGTGGGAGGACTCTTCCTCGCCAACAAGGCCTTAAGGCCGGTGGATGAGATAACCAATACCGCCCGGAAGATCGGCTCCTCAGGGGACCTCTCCCAGAGGATCAGGTTAAAGAGGAAGGTGGACGACGAGATAGGACGCCTCGCTGCCACCTTCAACGAGATGATCGCCAAGGTGGAGGCCTCGTTCCAGCAGATAAAGCGGTTCACCGCCGACGCCTCCCATGAGCTGAAGACCCCCTTGACCATACTCCGGGGCGAAATCGAGGTGGGGCTCAAGAGGTTGAGGACCCCGGAGGAATACCAAAAGATCCTGGCGAGCAACCTGGAAGAGGTCAAGCACATGTCCCGCATGGTGGAGGATCTACTCACCCTCGCCCGGGCGGATATGGGGGCCCTTGAGCTGAAAAAGGAGGTGGTCGACCTCGGGGGGCTGGTAAGGGGAGTCTGGGAGGAGGTGAGGCTCTGGGCCGAGGACAAGGGCGTGGAACTCTCGTTCCAGGAGGACGGTGAGGCAAGGGTCATGGGAGACAGGGGCAGGTTGAGGCAACTGGCCTTAAACCTCATCGACAACGCCATAAAATACACCCCCTCGGGGGGAAAGGTTGAACTGAGGGTGGCAAAGGATGGAGATGAAGTGACCTTCTCGGTGACCGATACCGGTGAGGGTATTCCCCCTGAGGATCTGCAGAGGATATTCGAGCGCTTCTACCGGGTGGATAAGGCCCGTTCCCGGCAGCGGGGAGGCACAGGGCTGGGGCTCAGCATCTGCAAGTGGATCGCCGAGGCCCACGGTGGGAGGATATCCGCCGAGAGCGAGCTGGGTAAAGGGAGCAAGTTTCACGTATCCCTCCCCCTTTACCGAGGAAGCTGAAATCTTCCTTCCATTAAACCCCTTTCTGTTGTAAGATGTCTTAAAAAGCGGAGGAGAAAGATGGAACTGTGGAGAAAGAAGGTAGCCGTTGTTTTCTTCTCCCTGTTGCTCATCCTTCCGGGACTCTCTTACGGTAGGGACCTCGTCCCCCTTAACCTCCCGGAGCTGGTCAAGGAGCTCGAGCCCACGGTGGTGAACATCAGCACCACGAAGCTCGTCCGCAGTCCCCTGGAGGACTTCTTCAAGAACTTCCGGGGGTTCAGGGATTTTTTCGGCGACGAGTTCTTCAGGTTCTTCCCGGGCCATCCCGAGTTCAGGCAGAGGAGCCTGGGGTCAGGCTTCATCATAGACCAGGAAGGGTACATCCTGACCAACAACCACGTGATAGAGAAGGCAGAGGAGATAAAGGTAAAGCTTTACAACGGCAAGGTCTATGACGCCGAGGTGATCGGTCGGGATCCCAAGACCGACATCGCCCTCATCAAGATAGAGGCCGATGAGGAGCTCCCAGTGGCGAAGCTGGGGGATTCCGACAAGCTCCAGGTGGGCGAGTGGGTGATAGCCATAGGAAACCCCTTCGGCCTGGAACATACCGTAACTGCAGGGATCATCAGCGCCAAGGGGAGGGTGATAGGGGCAGGCCCCTATGACGACTTCCTCCAGACCGATGCCTCCATCAATCCCGGAAACAGCGGCGGCCCCCTCTTTAACCTGAAGGGGGAGGTGGTGGGGATAAACACCGCCATTATAGCCGGTGGTCAGGGGATAGGCTTTGCCATCCCCATCAACATGGCCAAGAGGCTCCTGCCCCAGCTAAAAAGGGGAAAGGTGGTGTACGGGTATCTGGGGGTCTACATCCAGGATCTGACCCCCGAGCTCGCCCGTTCCTTCGGGCTCGAGGAGCCTGAAGGAGCCCTGGTCACCGAGGTGATCCCTGACTCCCCGGCCGAGGAAGGGGGGATAGAGAAGGGGGACGTGATAATCGAGTTCGACGGCAAAAAGATCCACAACACCTACCAGTTGAGGAAGGAGGTAGGGGCCACCCCGGTGGGGAAGAGGGTCGAGGTCGTGGTGTTGAGGAGGGGGAAGAAGCTCTCCCTTTGGGTCAAGATAGGGGAGTTGAAGGAGCTGGAGGTGGCCGCCCGGCCCGAGGAGATAGGGAAATGGGGCCTGGGGGTTCAGGAGATCACCGAGGAGCTTGCCGCCCATTTAGGGCTTCCCGAAACCGAGGGGGTACTGGTGAAGGAGGTGAAGCCTGGCTCCCCGGCCCAGAGGGCAGGGGTGAGCCCTGGTGACGTGATAATCGAGATAGAGCAGCACAAGGTTAAAGATATGGGCGATTATCGGCGCTTGATGAAGAAATACGCCAAGGCAAAGAGCCTCCTCCTCACCCTCAGGATAAAGGCCCAGGACTACCACATCCTCTTCAAGGTCTTGGAGAAAGAGAGCTAAAGGATCTTGTTGAGGGGGTACTCTATGATCCCCACGGCCCCCCTCTTCAGGAGTTTGGGGATTAGGTCCCTCACCTCTTTCTCGGAGATGACCGTCTCCACCGCCACCCATTCCTTGTCGTAGAGGTCGGAGATGGTGGGGGCGGTGATGCTCGGGAGCACTTCTATCACCCCCTGGAGGCGGTTGCGGGGTACGTTCATCTTAAGCCCCACCATCCCCTCCGCATCGAGGGCCCCTTTGAGGAGCTGGGCTATGGAGCTTATCTTCTCCCTCTTCCAGGGGTCCTCCCAGGAGGACTTATTAGCGATCAGTTGAGGATAGGTGACCATCAGCTCCTCGACGACCCTCAGGCCGTTGGCCCGGATGGTGCTTCCCGTCTCGGTCACCTCCACGATGGCATCCGCCAGCCCCTCCACCACCTTCGCCTCGGTGGCCCCCCAGGAGAACTCAACCTCCACCTTTATCCCCCTGGAGGCGAAGAAGCGGCGGGTGAAGTTGACCAGCTCGGTGAAGACCTTCTTCCCCTCCAGGTCCTCCGCCCGCTGGACCGGGGAGTTCTCCGCCACCACCAACACCCAGCGGGCGGGCCGGGAGGTCGCCTTGGAGTAAATCAAGTCCTGTACTACCACCACGTCGGAGCCGTTCTCCAGTATCCAGTCCTTCCCGGTGATCCCCGCATCGAGCGTCCCCATCTCCACGAAGCGGGACATCTCCTGGGCTCGCACCAAGGTACAGCGTATCTCATCGTCATCGATGGTGGGGAAATAGCTCCGGGGGCTCACGGTGATGTTCCACCCGGAGCGGCGAAAGAGGTCTATGGTTGCCTTCTCCAGACTCCCCTTAGGTATCCCCAGCTTCAGTACCTTCACCGTACACCTCCTCCGGCTCAAATACCCTCTCCCCCACCTCCTTCCACCCCCCTTCCTCAAGGCGCCTGTAAAAACAGCTCCGGTGGCCCGTGTGACAGGCCGCCCCTCCTCGCTGGATCACCTTGAGCAGGACGGTGTCGTTGTCGCAGTCCACATATATCTCCTTCACCTCCTGGAAGTTGCCGGAGCTTTCCCCCTTCACCCAGAGCTTGTTCCGGGAGCGGCTCCAGTAGGTGGCCTTTCGGGTAGAAAGGGTCCTCTCCCAGGCCTCCTCGTTCATGAAGGCGACCATGAGGACCTCCCCGCTCAGGTAGTCCTGGACCACTACCGGGACCAACCCCCCGAGTTTGGAGAAATCAATCTTCAGTTCCTCCTTCATCCCCTCCGAAACCTTTCCCTGCAAGGACTATCGTCATCTCCCCCCTCGCCCCCCTCCTCCCTATTTCCTCCTTCACCTCTTTAAGCCTACCCCTTATAACCTCTTCGTGCAACTTGGTCAACTCCCTCATCACTGCGACCTCCCTGTCGCCGCAGACCTCAAGCAGGTCCCCGAGGGTCTTCAGGATCCGGTGGGGGGCCTCAAAGAGCACCACTGTCCCCCGAAGCTCCTTTATCTCCTCGAGCCTCCTCCGGCGCTTCCCTCCCCTGGGGGGGAGGAAGCCGAGGAAGTGGAAGGAATCGGTGGGAAGGCCAGAGGCCACGAGGGCCGCTATCACGGCGCTGGGACCGGGCACCGGGACCACCCTTATCCCCTCCTCGTGGGCCCTGCGGACCAGCCGATAGCCAGGATCGGAGATCCCGGGGGTGCCGGCATCGGAGATGAGGGCGACCTTCTCGCCGGCCTTGAGCCTCCCCATCAGCACGGGGATTCTCCTTTTCTCGTTGTGCTCGTGGAAGCTCAAAAGGGGCTTCTTTACCTTATACTTACCGAGGAGCTTCCTCGCCTCCCGGGTATCCTCAGCGGCGATGAGGTCCACCTCCCTCAGGACTTTAATCCCCCTTATGGTCATGTCCTTGAGATTGCCAATGGGTGTAGCGACCAAATAGAGGACCCCTTCAGCCCCTTTTGCTCCTTTCCCAGAGCTCATCCATCTCCTCCAAGGAGGCCTCCTCAGGGGTCTTCCCCCTCCTCCTGAGTTCCTCTTCGATGAACCTGAACCTCTCGGCGAACCGCCGACAGGCCCCTCTCAGGGCCCCCTCGGGCTCCACCCCGAGGAAGCGGGAGAGGTTAACCGCGGTGAAGAGAAAGTCACCCAGCTCCTCCTCCACCCTTTCCTTCCTCCCCTCCTCGGCCGCTTCCCTGAGCTCTTCCATCTCCTCCTTCAACTTCTCCCACACCCCTGAGGGATCCCCCCAGTCAAACCCCACCTTTGAGGCCCTCTTTCCCATGCGGAAGGCGAGCATGAGGGCGGGAAGGCTTTTGGGCAGCCCCTCCAGGACCGAGGAGCGGCCCTTCTCCCTCTGCTTGAGCTTCGACCAGTTGATCTCCACTTCTTGAGGGCTTGAGACCTTAAGGGAACCGAAGACATGGGGATGGCGGGAGATCATCTTCTCAGCCACCCTGTCTATCACTTTCCAGATGTCGAAAAGCCCCTTCTCCTCCGCAAGGCGACAGAGGAAGACTATATGGAAGAGGAGGTCCCCCAGCTCCTCCTCCAGCCCCTCGAAGTCCTTCCTCTCTATGGCGTCCACCGCCTCATGGGCTTCTTCGATGAGGAAGGGCTTCATGCTCTCAAAGGTCTGCCGCCTGTCCCAGGGACATCCCTCCTCCCCCCTCAGGCGCTCCATTATCCAGACCAACCTTTCGATCCCTTTCGCCTTTCCTTCGGTCATTTTTTACAAATTAATTGATATCCGTAATGTTTTCAAGATGAACCCTGTTGGACAAAAAGGGATTATGTGGTAAAAGTAAGAAAAATAGGAGGTTTTTTTGAAAGAGGCATACCTTTATGAAAAGATCGAGGGGGGGAAGGTAAGGTGTAATCTCTGCTCCCATCGCTGTGTGATTGCCCCCGGTAAAAAGGGGATATGCCGTGTCAGGGAGAATCGAGAGGGGGTTCTGTATTCCTTGGTGTATGAGGAGTTGATCTCGGCAAACGTAGATCCCATAGAGAAGAAGCCCCTCTTCCATTTCCATCCCGGCAGCAGATCCTTTTCTATAGCTACGGTGGGCTGTAACTTCCGCTGTCTTCACTGCCAGAACTACGAGATCTCCCAGATGCCTGTAGATGAGGGAAGGATCGTAGGGGAGAAGGTTTCTCCTGAGGAGATCGTATCCATGGCAGAGAAGAACCGATGCGAAAGCATATCTTACACCTACACGGAACCGACCATTTTCTTCGAGTATGCCTACGATACTGCCAGGATAGCCCATGAACGGGGCATAAAGAACGCCTTCGTCACCAACGGATATATGACCCCCGAGGCGATCGAGATGATCGCCCCCTATCTTGATGCCGCCAACGTGGACCTCAAGTCCTTCAGAGACAGCTTTTATCGGGAGGTGTGCAAGGCACGGCTCGGGCCGGTCCTTGAGGGGATCAGAAAGATGAAGGAGGAGGGGATATGGGTGGAGGTGACCACCCTGATAATACCCACCCTGAACGACAGCGAGGAGGAGTTGAGGGAAATCGCCCGCTTTATCCTCTCCGTCGGCCAAGATGTCCCTTGGCACGTGACCGCCTTCTATCCCGCCAACAGGATGTGGGATAAACCCCGGACGCCGGTGGAGACCCTCAGGCGGGCCAGGGAAATTGGCCTGCAGGAAGGATTGAGGTATGTCTATTCTGGAAATGTCCCTGGGGAAGAGGGGGAGAACACCTTCTGTTATAACTGCCATCGGGTGGTCATCAGGAGATGGGGCTTTCAGGTCCTGGAGAAGAACCTCAGGGACGGGCACTGCTCCTTCTGTGGGGCGAGGATTGACGGTGTAGGGGTTTAAGTGAGCACTGTACTGGCCATCGGAGGAGGCAAAGGGGGGGTAGGGAAGAGCTTTCTCGCGGCCAACTTAGGGGTGGCCCTGGCAGAGATGGGGAAGGATGTGATCTTGGTGGATGTCGATCTTGGAGGAGCGAACCTTCACACCTTCTTCGGCATCAGCTATCCGAAGAAGAGCCTCGATGACCTCCTCGCCAAACGGGCAAAGAGGATGGAGGACCTGCTCCTTGAGACCCAGATCCCCCACCTGAGGATCGTCAGCGGCGTCCTGCGACACCTTTCTGCGAGCAATATCAAGCATTACCAGAAGCAGAAGCTCCTCCGCCACATCCGTTCCCTGAAAGCCGATTATGTGATCCTCGATCTGGGAGGGGGAACCTCCTCCCATGTCCTCGATTTCTTCATCGCCGCGGATGAGGACCTTTTCCTCATAACCCCAGAACCCACCTCCGTGGAGAACGCTTATCGCTTCATGAGGGCCGCCTTCTTCCGGCAGTTTCGGCAGGTGGTCACTTTGCCCGAGGCACGAAGGATCATAACCTTGGCCATGAACCAGCTGGACCCTACCTTAAAGACCCCATATCAGCTCCTCGAGAAGGTGAAGGAACTCGATGGGAGAATAGGGGGGAGACTGATGGAGTCCCTCCGGCACCTTCGCCCCCTCCTGGTGATCAATCAGGTCCGATCGCGGGAGGAGGCGAAACTCGGCTTCTCCATGAAGAGCGTCTGCCAGCGGTATTTTGGGATAGACTTCCATTTCCTGGGATATATCTACTATGATCCAAAGGTATTCTACTCGATACAAAAGGGACGTCCCTTCCTCCACGAGTATCCGGATACCGAAACCGCCCTTTGCTTCCGCGAGATATCCCAGCGCCTTCTCACCCGAAGGGAGGTGGGCTTGATATGAGCCTCATCTTCGTCAAAAACTACTATGAGCTCCTTGAGGTATCCCCCGAGGCATCGACAGAGGAGATAAGGAGGGCTTACGAGCGCCTCAAGGCCCTCTATAGCCCCTCCACCCCGGGGATCTCCTCCCTCTTTAACGAGGAGGAGCTCGAGGAGATCCAGAGGCACCTCGAAGAGGCCTATCGGGTGTTGAGTGATGAGAAAAGGAAGAGGAGGTATAACATGAGCCTGGAGGGGAAAACCTCCCCTGCCCCTGTCACGTTGGGAAGGCCTGACCAGGAGCTCCTTCAGTCCGTGCTCAAGGAAGAGGGGGGATTCAGGGGCCGAACCTTGCGTCGGTTGAGGGAGGCGATGGGGATATCGCTGGATGAGCTATCCAGGGTCACAAAGATGAGCAAGTCCACCCTGAAGGCAATAGAGGAGGAAAAGCTTGAGGACCTGCCCCCATGGGTATTCTTAAAGGGCTTCTTGAGGATCTACGCCAAGACCATAGGCCTTGATCCTGAAAGGGTCAAAGAGGACTATGCAAAGAGGGTGCTTTCAGGTCAGTAGTTTCTCTCAACTATATAGTCGGCAAGCTCCAGGAGGGCATCCCTTTCGGGGGAAGGGGGGAAAGGATGAAGGGCCCTTTTCCCCTCTTCCACTCTCTCCCTTGCCCTCCTGAGGGTGTACTGGATACCATCATATTTGTCTATTAAGAAGAGGATCTCCTTCAGGCCATCTGTCGGAAAGACCTCGGCGAGCACGATTTCCTGAACGCGTTTCCTTTCAGAAGGGGAGCAATTCTTCAGGGTGTGGATGAGGGGAAGGGTGATCTTCCCCTCGCGGAGGTCCACACCTATTTCCTTTCCCATGTTCTGGGCATCACCGGTGTAATCGAGACAGTCGTCCACCAGCTGAAAGGCGATCCCTATCTGGAGCCCATACTCGGCCAGCGCCTCCTCTCGCTCCGGAGAGACCCCTGCCAGGATAGCCCCTATTCTGGTTGCTGCTGACATGAGACTGGCCGTCTTGTGGATTATTAGGTCTATATTTTCCTCCTCGGTAATGGAGATATCAGCGGTCTTCACCAACTCCATGGTCTCGCCTTCGGCAAGGGCGGTGGTCGCCTTTGCCATCGCCTCCAATATCTTGAGGTTTCCCACTTCAACCATCATGGAGAAGGACCGGGAGAAGAGGAAGTCCCCCACCAGCACACTCGCCTCGTTTCCCCAGATGGAGTTGGCCGATGCGGTACCTCGCCTCACCTCCGCGTTGTCTATCACATCGTCGTGAAGGAGGGTAGCGGTGTGGATGAACTCCACAGCGCCCGCTAAGGGAATATGGGCCTCGCCTTCATAGCCGCAAAGCCTGGCCGAAAGGATGAGGAGGGCCGGCCGGAGCCGTTTGCCCCCACTCCTCACCAAGTGATTGGCGATCTTATTGATGAGGGGTACATGGGAGTTGAGTCGCCTCTTGAACTCCTCCTCCACCCGTTGAAGCTCATCGCCTATCAGCCTGAGGACCCCCTCCATCACAAAATAGATACTAAAAGAGATGGGATTTTTTGTCAAAACGGGAATTCGCCTGATCGAGGGCCGAGGTATTGAAAAAGCCCTCCCTTTCGGGTAAAAGGATAGGGAAAGGAGGAAAGGTCATGCTGGGGGTAAACAAGGTCATCCTTATAGGAAATTTGGGAGGGGACCCGGAGGTGAGGTACTCCACCACGGGGACCCCGGTGACCACCTTCAGGATTGCCACCAACGAGAACTGGACCACCAGGGACGGGCAGAGGGAGACGCGCACCGAGTGGCACCGGATAGTCGCCTTCGGGAAACTGGGGGAGATTTGCGCCGAATACCTGACCAAGGGGAAACAGGTCTACGTGGAGGGAAGGCTTCGGACCCGCTCCTGGGAGGACAGGGACGGGAACAAGAGGTGGACCACAGAGGTGGTCGCCACCAATGTGGTGATGTTGGGGGCTGCAGGAGAACAGGTCAGGGAGGAGGCGATGCCTGAACCCCTCCCCGAGGAGGAGATCTCCCCTCCCCCAGAGGAGGACGACATCCCCTTTTGAGGCGGGAGGGGTTGCAAAAAGGAGGTTTTTGGTATATATATTTGTATGATGCCGAAGTGGTGGAATTTGGTAGACACGCCATCTTGAGGGGGTGGTGGGTTTATCCCGTGCGGGTTCAAATCCCGCCTTCGGCACCAAGGGGTGAGGAAGGAGATGGCGGAAGCCATCTCCTTTTTTATTGTCCCTGGAGGTGAGGATGCGTTTCTCCACCTATCTCCTTCCCACCTGGAGACAGGATCCGGCAGAGGCGGAGGTGATCAGCCACAAGCTGATGCTTCGGGCCGGGATGATAAGGAAGCTGGCAGCAGGCCTCTACACCTTCCTGCCCCTGGGACTGAGGGTCCTGAGGAAGGTGGAGGCGATCATCCGGGAGGAGATGGACAGGGCCGGTGCCCAGGAGGTGCTCATGCCCATGGTGCTTCCTGCTGACCTCTGGAAGGAGAGCGGCAGGTGGGACCAGTATGGAAAGGAGCTTCTGCGCTTTAAGGACCGGGGAGGAAGGGATTACTGCCTCGGCCCGACCCATGAGGAGGTGATCACCGATCTCGCCCGCAGGGAGATCCGCTCCTACAAGCAGCTTCCCCTGAACCTCTACCAGATCCAGACCAAGTTCAGGGA
>CAYRAR010000006.1:0-6673 GCA_964422255.1 uncultured Thermodesulfobacteriota bacterium
AGGAGCCCTCCAAGGTGGTGATCTTCCTTGAGAAGGGGAGGGGAGGATGGAAGGTGATAAGGGCCGAGGGGGTGGAACCGGGGGAGGTCTTCCTATGAAGCGCTTCATCGCCGACCTTCACGTTCACTCCCGTTATAGTCGGGCCACAAGCCGGGAGATGGATTTGGAACATCTTGCCCGTTGGGGAAAGTTGAAGGGAATAGAGCTTGTAGGGACCGGCGACTTCACCCATCCCACCTACTTTGCGGAGATAAAGTCCAAGCTCGAGCCCTTTGCCGACGGGATCTATCAGCTGAAGCAGGGGGAGAGGTGGACGAAGTTCATGCTGACCGCCGAGGTGAGCAATATCTTTGACAAGGACGGAAGGAACCGCCGGATCCACACGATAATCTTCGCCCCGGATATGGAGACGGTGGAGAGGATAAATAAGGCGCTGTCCCGCTACGGGAACCTGCAGGCCGACGGACGTCCCACCTTCACCTTCCCGGTAAAGGATCTTGTGAAGATGGTCCTCGATATCTCGGAGAGATGCCTCCTCGTGCCCGCTCATGCCTGGACGCCCTGGTTCTCCCTCTTCGGGGCCAATTCCGGCTTCGACTCCATCGAGGAGTGCTTCGAGGAGGAAGCGAAGAACATTTATGCCATCGAGACGGGCCTTTCATCGGACCCGGAGATGAACTGGCGCCTTTCCGCCCTCGACTCCATAACCCTCATCTCCAACTCCGACGCCCATTCCCCGAACAAGCTGGGCAGGGAGGCCAACGCCTTCTGCTGTCCGATGGAATACGGGGAGATCATCCGGGTCATCAAGGAGAAGGACCCGAAGGGGTTCCTCTTCACCATCGAGTTCTATCCCGAGGAAGGGAAATACCATTACGACGGCCACCGTTCCTGTGGCGTCCTCTTCTCGCCGAAAGAGACCCGGGAGCACAACTACATCTGCCCCCGATGCGGCAGGAGGCTCACCGTGGGGGTGATGCACCGGGTAGAGGAGCTGGCCGATCGGCCCGAGGGATACGTCCCCCCGTCGGCGATCCCCTCCATTCACCTGATTCCCTTGGAGGAGATCATCGCCGAGGCCCTGGGTACGGGGACGGGGACCAAGGGGGTGGAGAGGGAGTACATGAGGCTGGTTGAGGCAGGAGGATCGGAGTTTGCCATCCTTCTGGACCTCCCCCCGGAGGAGATAAGGAGGATAGCCCCTGAGCGGGTTTACGAGGGGATCATGAGGGTGAGGAGGGGGGAGCTTCAGATCGTCCCGGGCTACGACGGGGTCTTTGGCAAGATAAAGATCTTCCCTGAAGGAGGTGAGAGGGCCGAAGAAGAGAAGGAAGAGGCCCAGATGAGCCTCTTTTAGTCAAAGGACTTGGGTGAGGACCAGAGAGGATCTGTTCACTCCCAGGTATTCGCAGATCGTCTGGCACTTGGCCTGAAGGAGGAAGAAGATCCTGGGCTCCTTCAATTCGTCCAGTGTTTCAAAGTTCCCCTGTCCCTTGGCAAGGATGAGATCGGCCCGAGCGAACCGTTCCCTGAACTCCCGAGAGCAGTCCTCAAGGATCACCCCAGGGGCATCGTCTCCTGTAGTGATCACCTCGCACACCTTCCTCATCCCCACCTCTTCCGCATCCTCGAGAGTGGCATCGTTTATCGCCGCCCCTCCCCTCACCGCGTAGGTGATCTTCAGGTGAGGGAACTCCTCCCTTATCCGCTCCACCAAGAGCCTGTCAAGGGCGATCTCACCGGCGTTATCCCCAACGACGAGGAGGGAGGAGGCTCGGGAGAGCCTCTCCTTGAAGTGAGGGCGGCCGTCCAAGGAGAACCGCTCTTCAGAGCGCAGTAGCTCTTCTAAGAGCCCCTCAGGATCTATCCCCTCCTTCACCGCTATCGAGTCGATGATGTTTCCCGCCGCCGAGAAGGCCAGGGCCTGATCCAGGGTGGCCTTTCCTCTCAGCATCTCGTATAGCTTCAACCCCATCCGGTTCTGCTCCTCCTTCTCCTTCCTGTAGGGATCCTCCACACCGGTTCTCCTTTTGGTCATCTGAATGATTTCCCTGGCCACCCGGGGAGGAGGAAGGTCGAGACCGAATTCCCTTATTATCCTCAAAGATTCGAAAAGGATTTCCCCTACCATCGCCTCATCTTCAGTGGCCCTTCTGGCCATCTCTAAGGCGAAGGTCACCTGGCAGGGGATACATGCAGGCCGTGCCCTCATCCTTCCCGAAAGACGGCCCCGGTGCTCGAGGAGGTGACCATCCGGGAGTAACGGGCCATATAACCCTTAGATATTTTTGGAGGTGGAGGACTCCATTGCTTGAGCCTCTTTTGTATCTCCTCCTCCGAAAGGAGGAGCTCGAGTTTCCTTCCCGGTATGTCTATCCGAATGGGATCCCCATCTTTGACGATGGCGATGGGGCCTCCCTCCGCCGCCTCAGGGGAGATGTGGCCTATGGCCGCCCCCCGAGTTCCTCCTGAGAAGCGTCCATCGGTAAGAAGCGAGACCTCCTTATCCATCCCGATCCCGGCGATGGCCGAAGTAGGGGCGAGCATCTCCCTCATCCCCGGCCCGCCCTTCGGCCCCTCGTAGCGGATGACGATCACCTCTCCCTTGGATATCTTCCTTCCCAGGATCGCCTCCAGGGCCTCCTCCTCCGATTCGAATACCCGGGCAGGGCCCTCGTGGCGGAGCATCTCGGGGGCGACGGCCGAGGCCTTGACCACCGCCCCGTCCGGGGCCAGGTTCCCGAAGAGGGCGACGAGTCCCCCTGTGGGATGATAGGGGCGATCCAGGGGCCTTATCACCTCGGGATCGAGCACCTCTGCCCCCTCGATGTTCTCCTTCACCGTTCTGGAGGTCACGGTGAGGAGGTCACCGTTGATCAGTCCCCCCTCGGCCAGCACCTTCATCAGGGCCGGGATTCCCCCTGCCCGGTGGAGGTCTTCGAGGTGATAGGGGCCTGCAGGCGAAAGATTACAGATGTGGGGGGTGCGGTCGCTTATTCGGTTAAAGTCCTCGAGGGTGATGTCCACTCCTGCCTCATGGGCTATGGCGGGAAGGTGAAGGGCGGTGTTGGTAGATCCCCCAAAGGCCATATCGACAGCGATGGCGTTGTAGAAGGCCTCTTTGGTGAGGATATCCGAGGGCTTTATCCCCTTTCTCACCAGCTCCATCACCTTCACCCCTGCCGCCTTGGCCAGACGGACCCTGGCGGCATCCACCGCCGGTATGGTCCCGTTTCCGGGAAGGGCTATCCCCAGGGCCTCTGCCAGACAGTTCATCGAGTTGGCGGTGAACATCCCGGAGCAGGAACCGGCCCCTGGACAGGCGCAGCCTTCAAGCTCCTGGAGTTCCTCCTCGGTCATCTCCCCCGCCGCCACCTTTCCGATCCCCTCAAATACCGTTATGAGATCGACCGCCTTCCCGCGGAAGACCCCGGCGAGCATCGGCCCTCCGCTCACCAGCACCGCCGGGATGTCCAGCCTCGCCATGGCCATCATCATCCCGGGGATGATCTTGTCGCAGTTGGGAATCAGCACTAAGCCGTCGAAGGGATAGGCCATGGCCATCACCTCAACGCTGTCGGCGATAAGTTCCCTCGAGCCTAAGGAGTACTTCATCCCGATATGGCCCATGGCTATCCCGTCGCAGATCCCTACGGTGGAGAACTCCATGGGGGTTCCTCCCGCGCTCCTTACCCCCTCCTTTACCGCCTGAGCGATCCGCCGAAGGTGGATGTGTCCGGGGATGAGCTCGTTGGCCGAGTTGGCTACTCCGATGATGGGCCTCTGCAGTTCCTCATCGGTATAGCCCATCGCCTTAAAGAGGGCCCTGTGAGGGGCCCTCTCTCTTCCCTTCTTCATCAGATCCGATCTCATCTCTTCCCCTCCTCTTCCTCCCTTAGGAGCTTGTAATCTATGCTGTCCACCAAGGCCTTCCAGCTCGCCTCGATGATGTTCTCCGATACCCCCACCGTTCCCCAGATCTCTCTGCCGTCGGAGCTCTCGATAAGCACCCGGGTGGTGGCGGCCGTGCCCTCTTTGGTGGTCAGGACCCGGACCTTGTAGTCTATCAGCTTCACCTCCTTCAGCTCCGGATAGAACTTCTCCAGGGCCTTCCTCAGGGCGTTATCCAGGGCGTTTACCGGCCCATTCCCCAGGGCGGCGGTGTGCTCCACCCGGTCCCCCACCCTGACCATAATGGTGGCCTCCGAAAGGGGCTGGGCCCTGTCGCCCCGCTTCTCCACCACCACCCTCCATCCCAGCAGGTCGAAGAAGTGCTTGTGCAGCCCCATTTCCTTCTTCATCAGGAGCTTCAGCGACCCCTCGGCCCCCTCGAACTGATAGCCGTCGAACTCCATCTCCTTCAAGGTCTTGAGGATCTTTCGGGTGAGAGGCGCTCCCTTTTCCAGCTCTATCCCGAAATCCCGGGCCTTGGCCAGGAGGTTACTCTCCCCTGAGAGGTCCGATACCAGGACCCTTCGGGCGTTTCCCACCAGCTCCGGTTCTATGTGCTCGTAAGTCCTCGGGGCCTTGAGCACCGCGCTCACATGGACCCCCCCTTTGTGGGCGAAGGCGCTATCTCCCACATAAGGCTGATGCTTGCTGGTGGGGAGGTTGGCCAGCTCGCTCACGAACCGGGATACCTCTCTGAGCCTCCTGAGCCTCTCTCGAGGGATGCACTCTACCCCCATCTTCAGGACGAGATTGGGGATCACCGAGCATAAGTTGGCGTTACCGCACCTCTCCCCATAGCCGTTTATCGTCCCCTGAACGTGGGTAGCCCCCTCCCTCACCGCCATGAGGGTGTTGGCCACGGCGGACTCAGTGTCGTTGTGGCAGTGGATCCCCAAGGGCGCCTTTACCTTCCCCCTCACTTCCCTGACGATCTCAGCGATCTCATGGGGGAGGGTCCCCCCGTTGGTGTCGCAGAGCACGATGCAATCTGCCCCCGCCTCCTCGGCGGCCAAGATGGTCTTCAGGGCATACTCCGGGTTGGCCTTATATCCGTCGAAGAAGTGCTCGGCATCGTAGATCACCTCCGGGAGGTGGCGCTTGAGGTAGGCGATGGAGTCCCTTATCAGCTGTAGGTTCTCCTCTAAAGTGAGGTCCATCGCTTCCAACGGGTGGATGTCCCAGGACTTACCGAAGATGGTGACGACCTCAGTGCCTGAAGCGAGCAGGGCCTGGATGTTTTCGTCCTGCTCAGGGGAGATGCCCTTTCGGCAGGTGCTCCCGAAGGCGACGACCTTAGCCCCCTTAAGCTTCAGCTTCTTTACCTCCTGAAAGTAATGGAGGTCCTTTGGGTTGGAGGAGGGCCACCCCCCCTCGATGTAGTGGACCCCCAGCTCATCGAGTTTCTCGGTGATCAGGAGCTTATCTTCGAGGGAGAAGGCGATCTCCTCGGCCTGGGAGCCATCCCTCAAGGTGGTATCGTAGATCTTCACCTCCTTCATCCTTCCTTCTCCAAAGAGAAGGCATCGTGCAGGGCCCTTACGGCGAGTTCGGTGTACTTGTCATCGATTATGCAGGATATCTTTATCTCCGAGGTGCTTATCATCTTGATGTTGATCCCCTCCTTAGCCAGGGCCGAGAACATTCGGGAGGCCACCCCTGTATGGCTCTTCATCCCCATCCCCACGATGGAGACCTTGGCCACCTCCTCCTCGCTCAAAACCTCCTCTGCTCCCAGCTCCTCGGCCACCCTTCGGGCCACCTCCAGGGCTTTGGAGAAGTCCCCGCGGGAGACGGTGAAGGCCATGTTGGCGTAACCCGCCTTCGTGCTCGAGGTCTGTATGATCATGTCCACCACGATGTTCGCCTCGGTGAGGGCATCGAAGAGCCTTGCCGCCACCCCGGGCCTGTCAGGGACCCGGGCGATCTCTATTCGGGTCTGGTTCCTGTCATAGGTCACCCCGGAGACTACTGCCCTTTCCATCCTCTCGTCCTCCTCGCATACTATCGTCCCCTCCTCTTCTGAAAAGGAGGAACGCACGTGGAGGGGGACCCGGTACTTCATGGCGAACTCCACCGACCTTATCTGGAGCACCTTCGCCCCGAGGCTTGACATCTCCAGCATCTCCTCGTAGGAGATCCGGTCAAGCTTCCTCGCCTTCTCGCAGATGTTGGGGTCGGTGGTATAGACCCCCTCCACATCGGTGTATATTTCACAGAGATCGGCCTTGAGGGCCGCTGCCAAGGCGACGGCCGTCGTGTCCGATCCCCCCCTTCCCAGGGTGGTGATATCCCCCTGTTCATCCTCCCCCTGGAACCCCGCCACCACCGGGATTATCCCCTCCTCGAGATCAGCCCTGATCTTCTCCACCCCCACGCTCTTTATCCTTGCCTTGGTATGGGCGCTGTCGGTAACGATCTTTACCTGATGGCCGAGGTAGGAGCGAGCCTTAAGGCCCATGGAGCTCAGCACGATAGCCAGCAGGGCCGAAGATACCTGTTCCCCTGTGGCGAGGATTACGTCTATTTCCCTCTCCGGGGGCTGGGGCGAGGCTTCATAGGCCAGCTGCAGAAGTCTGTCGGTCTCCCCTGCCATGGCCGAGACCACGACCACCACCTGGTGGCCCGCCTCAAAGGTCCCCGCAACCCTCTCGGCCACATTGCGGATCCTCTCCAAGTTCGCCACCGAGGTCCCGCCGTATTTCTGGACTATCAGGGCCATCCC
>CAYRAR010000006.1:6773-24454 GCA_964422255.1 uncultured Thermodesulfobacteriota bacterium
CAGGCGATAGAAGTCTATGTGATAGAGGGGGGGAGAGCTCGGGTACTCGTTGATGATGGTGAAGGAAGGGCTTGCCACCTCATCTTCTTTTACCCCCAGCCCCCGGGCTATTCCCCTCACCAAGGTGGTCTTACCTGTCCCCAGCTCTCCTGAAAGGGCCACTACATCACCGGCTTGAAGCCTCTTGGCGAGGCCCTCTCCCAGTCTTTCGGTCTCCTCAGGACTCCTCGAGAGGAAGGTGTACTCCGACACCGGACGCCACCTCTCTTAGGGCAAGGGGGAGGAATTTCAGGAGGTCCGTGGCCAAGAGGGGGAGCTCTCCCAACTCACGGGCCCCCAGGTCTCCGCTCAGGCCGTGGAGATATACGGCCGCCTTGGCCGCTTCAAGGGGGGGATGGCCCTGGGCCAAAAGCCCCCCAATCATCCCCGTGAGCACGTCTCCCATTCCCCCCGAAGCCATCCCGGGGTTCCCCGTGGGGTTGATGAAGGTTTCCCCCTCGGGGGAGGCCACCACCGTGCGGTTCCCCTTCAGCACCACCACGCAGCGGTACTCTTCGGCCGCCTCCATCGCCACCTCGACCCTCCGCTCCTGTATCTCGGCTGTCTTCAGCCCCACCAATCTGGCCATCTCCCCTGGATGGGGGGTGAGGACGAAGGGGACCTTTATCTCCCTGAGGGTTTGAGGCCGGGAGGAGAGGACGTTTATACCATCGGCATCTATCACCAGGGGGAGGTTGGCCTTCTTCAAAAACTCGAGGATTACCTCTTTCACCCCTTCTCCTGTACCGATCCCTGGACCGACGGCAATGGCGCTTTTGCCCCCGAGGAGGCTGAGGAGGGAGGGGAGAGAATCGGGGCAGAGGAATCCCTCCTCCTCAGGCACGGGTTCTGTCATCGCCTCCGTCAGCTTCACCTCCAGGATGGGATTCAGGCTCTGGGGGATAGCTACCGTTACCAGCCCCGCCCCCATCCTCAGTGCCCCCTCTGCCACCATCGCCGCTGCTCCGGTCTTCCCCGGGGAGCCGGCCACAACCAAGAGGTGTCCATAAGTCCCCTTGTGGCTCTCGGGAAGGCGGGGGGCAAAGATCCGGGGGAAGAGCTCTTCGGGACCGAGGAGATAGGTCTTTATCTCGGCCCTCTCCACAAGGGAAGGGGGTATCCCTATGTCTATCACCTCCAGTCTCCCTACCAGCTCCGCTCCTGGGGATATCACCTGGCCCAGCTTGGCGAGGCCGAAGGTGGGAGTAAGGGACGCCTTAATGGCTGCCCCCAGCACCTTACCGGTGGAGGCGTCAAGGCCTGATGGGATATCCACCGCGACCACGGGCTTCCCCAGACCGTTTACGAACTCGATCGCCTCCCGCAGGAGCCCCCTCACCTCCGAGCTCAGCCCCGTTCCGAGGAGGGCATCGACGATAAGCCCCGCTTCAGCGATCTCCCCCTTTATCCTCTGGAAGGTCTCCTCCGAGGTTATCTCTTTAAGTTCTCCCCCTATCCTCAACCAGACCTCGAGGTTTACGCGGGCATCTCCTCCAACCTTCTCTCTGGGAGCGAAGAGGTAGACCTTCGCCCTCTTTCCCTGACCCTGAAGGTAGCGGGCGATGACGAACCCATCTCCTCCGTTATTTCCCCTTCCGGCAAGCACCGCTACCCCCTTAGAGGCGGCATCGGGGAAGTGCTCGAGGATCAGCTTCGCCGCCCCTCTCCCCGCATTCTCCATCAGCACCACGCCCGGGATTCCCACCCCCTGGATGGTCTCCCTGTCCAAAGCCTGCATCTGGGAGGCGGTGACCACCTTCATCTCATCCCTCCAGGATCACCATGGCGAAGCTGTATTCCCCCTCATGGGAGAGGGAAAGATGAATGCCCTTTATTCCCTCGGTCGCCTCCTTTGCCCTTCCGTGAAGGCGAAGGGCAGGGGGTCCCGAAGGGAGGCTCACGACCTCGATCTCTTTCAGGGATATCCCTGAAAAGATCCCCTTACCCAAGGCCTTGAGGAACGCCTCCTTAGCAGCGAAGCGGGAGGCAAGGCGTTCCCCCCGCCTCCCTGCCACGAGGAGCTCCCCTTCGGTGAATACCCTCCTGAGAAACCTTTCCCCCCACCTCCTGGTGGCCTCCTCAATTCTGCTCACCTTTACCGCGTCCAGTCCCACCCCTTTTATCATTGTCGATGATCAATCAGTATAGGTTCCTCAAGACGTTATTGCAACTTCTCTTTCAGAGTGCTAAATTTTAAATATGAAGGTTTCCTTGATCCTGATCGCTGCCTTAATCTTCCTTGCCTCGGCTTCCATCCCTCAGAACCTCGCGGTAGATCGCTGCGCTACCGAGAAGATAAGGGCCTTTGATCTTGACTTCATTCGCTCTTTCGACGTCTACTCGGCTGGGGTAAGGGAGACGCCCCATGCCCTCCTCTTCGATAAGAGGGGGGATAAGTACCATCTGCCGTGCCGGTTCTGGGAGGAGCCCTTGAGCGAAGGGGAGATCCTTTACGCCATCAGACGCCTTGAGGACCAATACCAGGAGAGGATATGGGGCTTCTCTTTTCCTCCGCGAGCGCTCCAGATAGTGAACACGAGAGGGGAAGTGGTGGGATACATCTATACGGGCCTCGACTGCATCCTGATGAAGAGGGAAAAGGACGGGAGGGTCACCGTCTTTCTCCCCGACGTCACCCCCTCTGACGGCGACGGAGAGGAATGGGAGCTGCCCCAGGTCTCCGGGCCATAAGGCCTTTAACCTTCTTCCTTCCTGTTGATGAGACTGGCTATGTAGCCCGCGCCGAAACCGTTATCTATGTTGACCACCGCCACGTTAGAGGCGCAACTGTTGAGCATGGTCAGAAGGGCGGCAAGCCCCTTGAAGGATGCCCCGTAACCGACGCTGGTGGGGACGGCGATGACCGGCCTTGCCACAAGTCCTCCCACCACGCTGGGCAGTGCCCCTTCCATGCCAGCGACCACGATGAGCACGTTGGCCCTGTATATCCGCTCCTGGTGCCCGAGGAGCCGGTGGAGGCCTGAGACCCCCACGTCATAGATCTTGCCCACCGCGTTCCCCATCATGGTGGCCGTAAGGGCCGCTTCCTCTGCCACGGGCAGGTCACTCGTCCCCGCGGCTATGACGAGGATCTCCCCTTTCCCCCTTTCCTCCACCTCATGAAGCTCCAAGGTCAGGGCCCTCGCTAAAGGGTGGTAGTTGGCTTGGGGGACCCTCTTCAGGACCGCCATCGCCTTCTTCCTGTCCACTCGGGTGACCAGAACATTTTCACCGAATTCGGACAATCGTTCCATAATCTTTACGATCTGATCAGGAGTCTTCCCTTCTCCGAAGATGACCTCTGGAAACCCCTTTCTCAGGGCGCGGTGATGATCTATGCAGATCTCCTCCAATTGCTCGAAGGGTAGGAGACGGAGCTTCTCCATCGCCTCCTCGACCGATATCCGCTGGGAGCTGAGGTCTTCCAGTAGTTCTCTGATCCTTTTCTGCAGCACGGTCTTATTTTCCTCCTCCCCCATTTTTCCGTCAAGCAGAATTGCAATTTGTTGATACTTAACGCAAATGATGTTATTATTTTTTCAACGAAAGGAGAAGAGTAGGATGAGAAATACTCTCCCCAAGGGGCTTTTGATATGGCTCATTATCGCCCTCTTGATGATCTACTTTTTCAACTCCTTCACCCCTTCAACTAAGGAAAAGGAGATCATCTTCTCCGACTTCATCGCTGCCGTCGAGGCGGGGAAGGTGGCGAAGGTGACGATCAAGGGCGAGAGGATAAAGGGCGAATTCGTCGACGGGACTGCCTTCCGCACCGTCACCCCTCAGGATCCCCAGCTCATCCCCTTACTTCGTCAGAAAGGGGTGAAGATAGCGGCCAAGCCGCAGGATGAGTCCTCCTTCTGGAACTCGGTCCTCTTCTCATGGCTTCCCTTCCTGCTCCTCATAGTCATCTGGATCATCTTCATGCGGCAGATGCAGGCAGGGGGAGGGAAGGCCTTCTCCTTTGGGAGGAGCCGGGCGCGGCTCTTCAACAGGGAGGAGGGAAAGAAGGTCACCTTCAAGGACGTGGCGGGAATAGAGGAGTCGAAGGAGGAGGTCAGGGAGATCATCGAGTTCCTCAAGGATCCGGGGAAATTCACCCGCCTCGGTGGTCGGATCCCCAAAGGGGTGTTGTTAGTGGGGCCTCCGGGCACGGGGAAGACCCTGCTTGCACGGGCCATCGCCGGGGAGGCCGATGTCCCCTTTCTGAGCATCAGCGGCTCGGACTTCGTGGAGATGTTCGTGGGGGTGGGGGCGTCGAGAGTGAGGGACCTCTTTCTGCAGGCGAAAAAGAACGCTCCCTGCATCGTCTTCATAGATGAGATAGATGCGGTGGGCAGATACCGGGGGGCTGGATTGGGAGGGGGGCATGACGAGAGGGAACAGACCCTGAACCAGCTCCTCGTGGAGATGGACGGGTTTGAGGTGAACGAGGGGATCATCGTGATCGCTGCCACCAACCGTCCCGACATTCTCGACCCCGCCCTGCTCAGGCCCGGGAGGTTTGACCGCCAGGTGGTCGTCCCCCTGCCCGATGTGAAGGGGAGGGAGGAGATCCTGAAGGTTCATACCCGCAACACCCCCCTTGCCCCTGACGTGGACCTGGGGGTCATTGCCCGCACCACCCCGGGGTTCACCGGTGCGGATCTGGAGAACCTGATAAACGAGGCGGCGCTCCTTGCAGCCCGCAAGGGCAGGGACCGGGTGGGCATGGAGGAGCTGGAGGCGGCCAAGGACAAGGTCCTCATGGGGACTGAGAGGAAGAGCATGATAATCAGCGAGGAGGAGAGGAGGGATACCGCCTACCATGAGGCCGGCCATGCCCTGGTGGCCAAGTTCACCCCAGGGGCCGATCCGATCCATAAGGTGACCATCATCCCCCGGGGGCAGGCCCTGGGCCTCACCCAGCAGCTTCCCATGGATGAGAGGCACATCTACTCGAAGGACTATCTCCTGGCCAACATCACGACCCTTATGGGAGGAAGGGCGGCGGAGGAGGTGGTCCTTAAGCGCTTCACCACAGGGGCCGGAAACGATATCGAGAGGGCGACGGAGATCGCCAGGAAGATGGTATGCGAATGGGGGATGAGCGAGAAGCTCGGTCCCCTCACCTTTGGCCGGAAGGACGAGCAGGTCTTCCTGGGAAAGGATCTGGTCCTGCAGCGAAATTTCAGCGAGGAGACGGCCCAACAGATAGATGCGGAGATAAGGCGGATAGTCACCGACTGCTACGAGAGGGCGAAAAAGATTATTATGAATCACCTCGACCTCCTGCACAAGCTGGCGGGTGCCCTGCTGGAAAGGGAGTCCCTCACCGGGGAGGAGGTGGATCAGATCATCGCTGAAGGTGCCAAGGCATGAGGCGGGAGTTCGTGCTCGATTGCCGTGGAAAGACACTGAGGTTGGGGAGGAGGACCGCGGTGATGGGGATCCTGAACGTCACCCCCGATTCCTTCTCCGATGGGGGCCTCTTTCTCGATCCCGAGAGGGCGGTGGACCATGCCCTGAGAATGGTGGAGGAGGGGGCGGATATCATAGATGTGGGGGGTGAGTCTACCCGCCCCGGTGCCGACCCCATCCCCCTGGAGGAGGAACTGAAGCGGGTCCTCCCCGTAATAGAGGAGCTTTCCCAGAGGACCGATGTCCCCATCTCCATAGATACTTATAAGGCGGAGGTGGCCTCTAGGGCCCTTGAGGCAGGGGCGAGCGTCATCAACGACATCAGCGGGCTTCACTTCGACCCCCGGATGGGGGAGGTGGCGGCGAAGTACGGGGCCCCGGTGGTCGTCATGCACATAAAGGGGACCCCCAAGACCATGCAGGCCTCACCCCAATATCGCGACTTGATGGGGGAGATATCCTCGTATCTGGAGGAGGGGATCAGGAGGGCCGAGGAGGCGGGCCTTCCTCCGGAGAAGGTCATCGTGGATCCGGGGATAGGGTTTGGCAAGACGGTGGAGCACAATCTCATCATCCTCCATCGCCTCGGTGAGCTCTCCTCCTTGGGGCGGCCCATCCTCATCGGGCCTTCCCGAAAGAGCTTCATCGGTGCGGTGCTTGACCGAGAGGTGGGGGACAGGCTCTACGGGACCCTCGCCTCGGTGGCCATAGGGGTGGAGAGGGGGGCACACATAGTGAGGGTGCATGATGTGAAGCCTGTACGCGAGGTGGTGGACATGGTGGATGCCATTATGGAAGCGGGGAGCTGAAGGAGGGATGGCGGGGACGTGGGAACTGATCTTTCAGATAAAGTGGCCGGACATACTGGACATCTTCATCGTCGCCTTCGTCATCTACTGGATCCTCCTGCTGATCCGGGGGACCCGTTCGGTACAGATGCTCCTTGGCCTCGCCTTCGTCATCGTCGCCTTCCTCATCGCCCAGAGATGGGGTCTCGTGACCATCCACTGGATCCTGCGTAATTTCATAGATTCCATCATCATAATCATCATCGTCATCTTCCAGAACGACATCCGTCGCGCCCTCTCCACGATGGGGAAGAACCCCTTTTTCTCGGTAAGCCCTGTCAGTTACAAGCCCAGTTTGCTCGAGGAAGTGGCCGAGGCTTCCTCCATCCTGGCGAGAAACCGCCATGGGGCCCTCATAGTGCTGGAGAGGGTGGCCGATGTGAAGGAACACGTGGAGGTCGGTGTGGAGCTTGACGCCACGGTGACCAGGGACCTCCTCCTCTCCATCTTCAATCCCTCCTCACCCCTTCACGATGGGGCGGTGCTGATTCAGGGGGGGAGGGTCTCGGCGGCCCGCTGTTTTCTCCCTCTAAGCCAGAACCCGAGGGTGAGCCGCTTCATCGGCACCCGACACCGGGCCGCTTTGGGTCTGACAGAGGAGACCGATGCGGTGGTCGTGGTGGTCTCAGAGGAGAGGGGGTCCATATCCCTCGCCCTCGGGGGGCGCCTTACCCGGGACTTGGACGCTGGAGGGCTCAGGAGGGTGCTCGGCAATCTCCTGGCCCCGCCCAAGAAGGAGAGGCGATGGTGGATAAGTTAAAGAGGTTCTTCACGGAGAACCTCGGGCTGAAGATCATATCCCTCTTTTTGGCCTTCTCCCTATGGATCTTCGTGAAGGGGAGCATGCGGGAGGAGGTGGATGCCAGGGCGGTGGTGGAACTTCGGGAGGTTCCTCCGCACCTCATCGTCACCTCTGTGGAGCCTGAGGCAGTAAACCTGCGGCTGAGGGGGCTCCTCAGCCAGCTTGCTACCCTTTCACTGAGGGACCTGCGGATCATCGTGGATTTGAGGGATGCTACTCAGGGGCTTAATGTCTTCAAGCTCCACAGCACCGACCTCCAGATCCCCCGGGGGGTGGAGGTGCTCGAGATAAGCCCCTCCCAGGTGGAGGTGAGGCTTTCGCGCGTGATAAGCAAGGTGGTGAGGATAAAGCCCCTTATTAAGGGAAGGCCCAAGGAGGGGTTCATGATAAAGGAGATAAAGGTGGACCCCCCCTATGTGATGCTGCGAGGGAACCCTGAGGAGCTCGATGAGCTCACGGAGGTTAAGACCGAGGAGATAGACATATCGGGCATCGATGAAGGCCTTTATGCTGAAGTCCCCCTTCAGATATCGGACCTTCGCCTGAAGGGGGAGCCGTTAAGGAAGGTGAGGATCAGGGTGGAGGTGGAGAGGAGATGAGCAAGCTTTTCGGGACCGATGGGGTGAGGGGGATGGCGAACCGCCACCCGATGACGGTGGATGTGGCGATGAGGATAGGGAAGGCCACCGCCTGGCTGTACAGGAACGAGAAGGGGAGCTGCAGGGTGGTGGTGGGAAAGGATACCAGGCTCTCAGGGTACATGCTCGAGACCGCCCTGGTGGCGGGGATATGTTCCATGGGAGGAGAGGCTCTGCTGGTGGGCCCTCTACCCACCCCGGGGATCGCCTTCATCACCGTGGATATGCGGGCCGATGCCGGGGTGGTGATATCCGCCTCCCATAACCCCTTCTTCGACAACGGGATAAAGGTCTTCGCCTCCGACGGGTTCAAGCTCCCCGATGAGATGGAGGAGAGGATAGAGGAGCTCGTCGCCTCGGACCATCTCTCCGATAAGGGACCCATTGGGGAGGGGATAGGGAGGGCCTTCAGGATAGATGATGCCATTGGCAGATATGTGGTCTTCCTGAAGAAGACCTTCCCGCCGGAGCTTACCCTCGGGGGGATCAAGATGGTGGTGGATTGTGCCAATGGCGCCGCCTACAAGGTGGCTCCCCTGGTCTTCGAGGAGCTGGGAGCCAGGGTCATATCCATCGGGGTGGAGCCCGACGGGTTGAACATCAACGATGGTTGCGGTTCCCTCTATCCTGAGGCCGTGGCCAAGAAGGTCCTCGAGGAGGAGGCGGACCTGGGACTCTGCTTGGACGGTGACGGTGACAGGGTGATCTTCGTGGACGGGAAGGGGAGGGTGATTGATGGGGATACCATCATGGCCATCTGCGCCACCGAGATGATCGCCGAGGGGAGGCTGGCCAAGAATACCCTGGTCGCCACCGTGATGAGCAACATGGGGCTGGAAGTGGCCCTGGAGAGGGTCGGGGGTAAGGTGGTGAGGACGAAGGTAGGGGACCGTTATGTGGTGGAGGAGATGAGGGCCGGGGGTTACAACCTGGGGGGCGAGCAGTCAGGGCACATCGTCTTCTTGGACCATAACACCACAGGGGATGGGATCATTACGGCCCTTCAGCTTCTGGCCATCCTCTGCAGGAGGGAGAGGCCCCTGGAGGAGCTCGCCCGGATCATGATCCCCTTCCCTCAGGTGCAGCGCAACGTGAGGGTCCGGGAGAAGAGGGACCTTTCCGCCATCCCCGGTTTTGAGGAAAGGAGGAAGGAGATAGACGGGAAGCTCAGAGGGAGGGGGAGGCTTCTTGTGCGCTACTCAGGGACCGAGCCCGTTCTCAGGATCATGCTGGAGGGGGAGGACCAGGAGGAGATCGAGGCGATGGCCGATGAGCTGGCCAGCCTCGTGAAGAAGGCGATCGGCGAAGGAGGTGGAGGATGAAGAAGCTGGCGGTAAACGTGGATCACGTGGCCACCTTGAGGGAGGCGAGGAGGACCTTTTACCCCGATCCTGTGACAGCGGCCACCCTGGCGGAGCTCGCCGGGGCCGAGGGGATTGTCGTCCACCTCAGGGAGGACCGGAGGCACATAAAGGACAGGGACCTCCGCTTGCTCCGTCAGGTGGTAAAAAGCATGCTCAACCTCGAGATGGCCCCCACCGATGAGATGGTGAGGATCGCCCAGGAGGTGAAGCCCGACATGGTCACCTTAGTGCCTGAAAGGCGGGAGGAGCTCACCACGGAGGGGGGGCTTGACGTGATAAAGGACAAGGAGAGGCTTTCGGAAATCATTCCCCGGCTTAAAGGGGCGGGCATCAAGGTGAGCCTCTTCGTGGACCCGGTCTTAGAGCAGATAAAGGCATCGAAAGAGGTAGGGGCCCAGGCAGTGGAGATCCACACCGGGCTTTATTGCGAGGCCAAGACGGAGGAGGAGCGTCTCCAGGAGCTGCGGAAGGTGGAGCTTGCCGCCAAGCAGGCGAGGGCCTTACGCCTTGAGGTAAGGGCAGGGCACGGTCTCAATTACTGGAACGTGAAGCCGATAGCGGCCATCCCGGAGATAGAGGAACTGAGCATCGGTCACAGCATCGTCGCCCGGGCCGTGCTTGTGGGGATGGAGAGGGCGGTAAAGGACATGATAGAGCTGCTCAGAGGACCATTTCCAGAATGATCTCGAAGAAGAACTGGGTGGCGAAGAGGAGGTTCTCCACCGATATCCTCTCATTGTGCCCGTGTACAAGCCTCAACTCCTCCTGCGTGAGACGGAAAGGGGTGAAGTCGTAACAGGGGATCCCCAGCTGACGGAAGAAGCGGCTGTCCGTGGCCCCGGTGATCAGAAAGGGGATGATCACACATCCGGGATCCTTCCTTTCCGCTACTCTGCAGATGGCCTCCCAGAGGGGGTTATCCGTAGGAGAGGGGAGGGCATCTGTCCCCTCGAAATCCCCCAAAGATTCAAGGGTTACGTCTTCATCCTTGATCAAATCCTTTAACTTATTGAGGTATCCTTCTCTTGAGGTTCCGGGCAGGAGTCGGCAGTCAAATAGGGCCTCGGCCCGGGAGGGGATGACGTTCACCTTCTGGCCGGCCCGCAGAACCGTCAGGGTGTGGGTGTTCCTCAGCATGGCGTTGTACTGAGGGTTGGCGAGGAGCTTCCTCCTGAACCCATCGTCCTTTAAGGCCTTCTCAATGTCTCGGTAAAAGGAGGCTTCCTCCGGGGGCTGGAGTTCGGCGAGCCGAGCAAAATATTCCTTCACTAAGGGGATCACCTCTAAGGGGGCCTTCCAGCTTATCAGCTTGTTCACTGCCCGGATGAGCTTTTCGGCGGCGTTGTCTTCATGGGGGATGGACCCATGGCCTGTCCTGCCGGAGGCCTTGAGGCGAAACTGTGCGACCACCTTCTGGGCTGTGGAGATCTCGTAATGGTGCAGCGTACCGTCCTCCCTTATGCGGATGTTCCCGCCCTCATTGAGGACAAACCCCACCTTCCTGAGCTCGGGCTCGTTCTCGAGCATCCACTTGACCCCCCATCTCCCTCCCGCCTCCTCATCGGCGGTCCCGAGGAAGATCAGCGGCCGCTTCAGGTGAAGGCGAAGCCTGTGCACCAAGAGGAAGGCCATAAGTTTTGCCGCCCCCTCCCCCTTCATATCTATTGCCCCCCTCCCGTAGATGTACCCGTCTTTGAGCTCCGCGGAGAAGGGGTCAACGCTCCATTTGTCCCTTTCTACGGGAACCACGTCCATATGGCAAAGCAGCAGCAGGGGGGGCTCTCCCCCTCCCTCCTGCACGGCCATCACGTTCCCCCTCTCAGGGGCAGAACGGTAGACCTTCGCCTTTATCCCCTCTCTTTCGATCCGCGAGGCGAGGAAGCGGGCCGCAGCCTCCTCCCTGCCCGGAGGGTTGGTCGTGTCTATGCGGATGTACTCCCTCAATATCTCGATAACCTCTTCCTTGACTCCCTTCCAGTCGATCTCTTCCTTCATGATCTCCCCCTCTTCAGGAAGTTGAGGACCCCCCCGGCCTTGACGATCTCCCTTTCCCGGCGGTCCAGGGGAAGGACGAGAGGGATATGGATCCCCTTCGTGAGGTCCTCGAGGTAGAGGTTGCCCTCAAGCCCCTTAGTCGCTATCCTCACCTCGTCTCCCTGATCAATCCTCTCATAGTCCTCGTCCTGGGCAAATACCAGGGGAAGGATCCCCACGTTGATGAGGTTCGCCAGGTGGATCCTGGCAAACCCCTTGGCCACCACCGCCCTCACCCCGAGCCACCGGGGGGCAAAGGCGGCGTGCTCCCGGCTGGAGCCCTGTCCGTAGTTCTGCCCCCCCACAATTATCCCTCCCCCCTCCTCCCTTGCCCTCTTGCTGAAGGTGGGATCTATCGAGCTGAAAGTATAGGAGGCGATGGCAGGGATGTTGGAACGGAGGGGCAGGACCTTTGCCCCCGCAGGGAGGATCTCATCGGTCGATACGTTATCGCCCAGCTTCAGGAGGACCTTTCCCTCTATCCTCTCGGGCAGCGGGTCAAATTGGGGGAGGGGCCTTATGTTCGGCCCCCTTATCACCTCCAGGGCCTCATCTCCCGGTGCCGGGGGATGGATTAGGGCCTTCGCCTCAGGAGGAAGGAGGGGTTCTTCAATTCTTGGTTCCTCGCCCAATCGTCTCGGGTCGCATATCCTCCCCTCGAGGGCTGAGGCGACGGCGGTCTCGGGGCTCACCAGGTATATCTCCGCGTCAGGGGTCCCGCTCCTTCCCCTGAAGTTGCGGTTGAAGGTGCGCAGGGTCACCCCTCCGGAAGGGGGTGCCTGCCCCATGCCGATACATGGTCCACAGGCAGGCTCAAGCACCCTCGCCCCTGCCGATATCAGGGAGGCGAGGTGACCGTTCTGAGCAAGCATCCCCAGCACCTGCCTTGATCCCGGCACGATCACCAGGCTCACATCCGGGTGAACCCTTTCCCTTCTGAGGACCTCGGCTACTAAGGCCAAGTCATAGTAGGAGGAGTTGGTGCAGCTACCTATCACCACCTGATGGATCCTCTTTCCCTCCACCTCTTTCACCGGACGGACATTATCGGGGCTGTGTGGTAAGGCGATCAGGGGCTCCAGATCGTCGAGACGAAGGCTTATCTCCTCATCGTATCGGGCATCGGGATCGGCCACAAGGGGCCTCCAGTCTTCTTCCCTCCTTTGCTGGCACAAGAAGCGGAGGGTCTGATCATCGCTGGGGAAGATGGAGGTGGTCGCTCCGAGCTCCGCCCCCATGTTGGCGATGGTGGCCCTCTGAGGGACGGTAAGGGACCTGATCCCCTCCCCGCCGTACTCGAAGATCTTGCCCACCCCTCCCTTCACCGTCAGTCGGCGTAGAAGCTCTAAGATGACATCCTTGGCAGATACCCAAGGGGCCAGCCTCCCCTCAAGCTCCACGTGGCATATCCGTGGCATCGTTAGCTGGAAGGGCTCCCCTGCCATGGCCAGGGCCACATCCATCCCCCCTGCCCCGATGGCGAGCATCCCCAGGGCACCGGCAGTGGGGGTATGGCTGTCTGACCCGAGCAGGGTCTTCCCCGGAACTGCGAACCTCTCAAGGTGAACCTGATGGCATATCCCGTTGCCAGGGGGGGAGAAAAATGCCCCCAGCTTCCTCGCCACGGTCATCAGGTAAAGGTGGTCATCGGCGCTCTCGTATCCGGTCTGAAGCGTGTTGTGATCCACATAGCTTACGGAGAGCTCCGTCCTTATCCGGTCCAGGCCCATCGCCTCCAGCTCCAGGTAGACCAGGGTCCCCGTCGCATCCTGCGTCAGGGTCTGATCCACCTTTATGCCTATCCGCTCCCCGGGAACAGGTCTCCCCTCGACGAGATGATCCCTTATGATTTTCTGAGCCAGTGTCTCCCCCATTCTTTCTCCAAAAGGGTGGAAGATTATGGCATATTTAAGGGGAGATGGGAAGATGAGGGAAGTGACGCGGAAGCTCCTGAAGGAGGCCGTATTCCTTCTCCTGGCGGCCTCTCTACTCGCCTCAGCGGATGCCCTGATATTTCGTCCCCATCTCTTCTTAACGGAAGAGATAACGCTCGAGCAGGCGGGGTCCCTTTGGGAGGAAGGGAAGGCACTGTTCATCGACCCTCGACCTCTCTTTTCTTACGCCGAGGGGCACATACCAGGAGCCTTTCAGTGTTCTCCCGGGGAGATAGAGTGGAAGATAAGGGAAATAAAGGAGAGGGCGCAGGGGAGGAGGGTGGTTATCTGCTGCGAAGACCCCCTCTGTTCCTTGGGGAGGAAGATGGTGAAACTCCTCGAAGCGGAAGAGATAGAGGGGGTGAAGATCTTCAAGGGGGGATTTGAGGAGTGGAGGGAGGCGGGTTATCCGGAAGAGGGTGGCTGGTGATGAAGAGGGCCTTTCTGTTTCTCGTTCGCTGGGGAATCGGCCTCCTCCTCCTTTACGCCGGGGCGGTGAAGATCGCCGACCTTTCAGGGTTTGCCCGCGCGGTTGAGGCTTACAGGATCCTCCCCAGAGGGTTAGTCCCCCCCTTCTCCCATCTCCTCCCCTGGGTCGAGGTTCTGGTGGGAGCGGCCCTCCTCAGCGGCCTGCTCCTCAGGGGGGCAGCCCTTCTCTCTTCTTCCCTCTTTCTCCTCTTCGCCATAGCTATAGGAGTGAATCTGGTGAGGGGGGCTGAGATCTCCTGCGGCTGCTTCACCACATCCCCTCAGGGGGAGGAGCTATCCCTGGTTCTCCTCCTTCGCGACGTCGGCCTCTTCCTCCTTTCCTTCTTCCTCCTGTGGGAAAAAGTGCTGTCCCGGACGAAATGCCCTGACGCCTCACTACAGAGGGCCGAGGATCTGGGGCCGTAGGTGGTTCTTCGATGTCCTGATTTTGGGGAGGAGGATAACCCCTTTTGGGTAGATTCCAAATGAGGCAACTCGCGGGGTTGACAATACTCAAATCCATATTATAAACTTTAAAAGAATGGTTGATAAAGGCAGAAGGGATTTTTTAGTGAGGGATGTCTGGAGGGAAAGTGTGCGATTTTTCTCAGAGCTGTTCGGCTTGCATGAGAAAGAAACCTTACTCTCTCACATGGGAGATCACGAGGAGGGTTATTTTGACTCCTTTGAAAGCTGCTATCCTCTGCTTTCTGAAGCTGGCCAATTGCTTGTGGAAGAAGCGCTAAAGAGGGGGATTGAAGTCGAGGGGAAGAGCAAGCTGGAAATTGCGAGAGAGATTTTTGAGTCAGAACAGTATATAAGGAAGAAGTCCGGGGAAAGGGGGTGAAATATTTTTAATCCCGGGAAGGGAGCTTTTTGGGTTTCTGTAAAGTTTTAAAAAAGGAGGATATGAGATGGTTGAAGGGAGAGAGCTATATGGAGAGGGTTATTTGGAGGAGAGGAAGTTAGTTCCCAGGTGGCCAGCCCCGTTGCCCCAGATCGTAAATACGATCTTTCTGTTGGCGGTGTTCTATGTCAGTTGGTGGATCTTCCAAGATCCGCGGGGATGGTTGAGGATGTACACCCCTTATCTTGGTTATATGTACACCCGATGGATTCTTATTGTGCTCATCTGGCAAGTTTATATCTTCCACTACTGGCCCTTTAGACGTCATCAGATTGAAAACTGGCACCCGGTGCTTAAGGGAATTGTGATGACGGCGATAACCGTGGGGGTATTGGTGGTCTTGATCAAGGGGTTCTTTGAGGGGATCTTGGGCAACTTTGCAATGGCTTATTTCAACCCAGCTAAGTCCTCCAAGCTTCCGGGGATAACGGAGTTTTTCGCCATCGAGTATGCGTCATTGGCATGTTTAATGTTTGCGGCTATTGCATCTTGGTTGAGTCCTGCTTGGCCAGTGTCATTTGATAATATGTGGCCCTGGCAAGATCTCAAGCAACCGGCCAAGGGCTTTACGGTACTCATGTTCACCTTCTTCCTCTGTACGATCATTTACTTTTGCACCATGCACCCCCATATGGGAATCCTCTACTACCCTTGGCAGTATTTTTGCTCTATTGCACCGCCTTACTGGGAGAAGTTTGCAAACACGGTCAGTGGAAATTTTCATGTAGCCTGGATTATGTGCTGCACCATCACGGTGTGGTTGACAGAGTCTATCTGGGAGCGTTATCCTTTCAAAGTCATTAAGAGGCCTGTTCTACGAGGGTTTGCTACTTTTTTTGGAATCATAGCCATTGCCTTCTGTTTCTTCTTCTTCCTTTACTTCGCCCAGGAGTTGTGGTGGGGTCCGGCGATCCGTGGTACAAGAAGGCTCTTTGCCCCCGATTGGCGATGGTTGCATGTGGGAGAAACCATGGTCTTCTTTTTGATTCCGGCCTTGTTCCTCACATTCTACTGCGGCAATTGGCCCACAAAATTCAGCATGCCCGTCAACTGGCTTATCCGCACCCTCATTGCTCTCTTTGGAGGAATGCTGGTCTACTGGATCTATTACAACATCAGCCATCTGACGCTCGGAACTCAGAAAGGGTTTTCCCATCCTCAGCAGTTTCCCATGATCCCCACCATTTGGTTCATCAACTTTATGCTGATCAACCACTGGTTCATGGATAACTGGCCGGGATGGAAAAAGGTCAAGTGAGCAAAAAGCCTTAAGGAGGGTAAAATGGGTTTCAAAGCAGGTCTGATCATAGGAATAATCTTGGGAGTGGTAATCTACTTCATCACGGTCGAGCTTCTTCCAGTTTTGGCGAAACTGACGTGGATTTACACTTAGAGTAATCTTAAAAGATGCTGTTCTGTACTTCAAGGTCTCAGAACAGCTAAGAAAGGAGGTGTAAGAGATGGCTAAAAAGGGAGGAGAAGCCGTTGGGCGGCGTGATTTTATAAAAGGTTTAACCGTCGGAGCTGCTATAGGGGCTATTGGAACTATGGGCGTATATTCGTATTCGCCCTGGCGTAAGCGCCATTTTCCCCCTGTGAAACGGGGTGAAAAGGACATTGGGGAGTGCAAGAGCGTGAAGATCACGTGCGTCTCGGAAACGAGCTGGTTCGATAATGATACCTTAATGAATGACATCAAGGGAGCAGGTGGATTGCTCGTCAATCAGTATACGTACAACTGGCCTCCCTTTGCTGATGTGAAAGGAAAACTTGGCAAGGGTTCTTACGAAAACGGGATTAAACACATAAAGCAGTATCTTCCTGACAATTTGGAGAAGGCGTGGGAATTTCAAATGGAAAATGCCGTGAATCCCGAGAATGCAGGTGGATATTCTGCTCTTATTGAGGTGGAACTCCTTGATGGGACCCGTAAGAAACTGCTGCTGGACTCCGGATGGTCTTATGCCTGGACGGATGAATGTTTCAAGCGGGAAGGCGTTGATAAAATGCTGGAAAATAAGGAAATCGAGTGCTTGTTCATCTCCCATGAGCACTTTGACCACTTCTGGGGTTTACCGGTGACCTTGAGATACGATCCGGAAATAACAATCTACGCTCCAGATTCGTTTTACCCTGAAGGACGTCAATACATAAAGGACAGTGGACACCGGGGCAAGGTCTACTACGTTAAACCCGGACTGCATCCCCTCTTCCCCGGCTGTGCTATGTACGTATTCCCGATCCCGATCATCTGTCGGGTTTACGGTGAGCTGTCCCTCTACTTCAACGTCCAAGGGGCTGGATTGGTCTGTGTAACCGGGTGCTGCCATCAGAGTATTATCCGCTTTGCGGAAACTGCGTATCGAGAGATAAAATACGAAAAGCTCCATGGGGTTTATGGCGGTTTGCACATATCACCTTTTGAGGATTGGGATCCTAAGTATGACGATTTAGTCATTTCCTTAGGGAAATATGGCTTTGAGAAGATCGGATGTAATCACTGCACCGGGATTATCACAGCCAAAAAGTTCATCGAGGCCGGTTACCCGGTAGTGAGGGGTACAGCTCGATACCGCTCTAAGGACACAGCCTATCTTGGCAATAGTGACACCATTGAGTTCAAAGCCGCCTGAGAAGACAAGCGGGCAGGATGGATGGGGATGGGCTGCATGGAGTGAAGCGTCAGGCTCATCCCCATCATAGATCTCAAGGATTTGCCGGGACATCCAAAGGACACCAGTTAGCAGGAAAAAAGAGACGTGAATTCTTTTTTCCCAAGGGAGGGTATCTATATTCGCGTCTTTCCGGATTCCTTCCAGATCTGACAGATCCCCATCCTCTGCGACGTAAAAACTCAGCTCAGGCATCACGGAGGGCACAAGCCTTGAAATAAATCAGTTGGCGGGGATCTCCGAAGGAGGTTCGGTGGATATCATTTCCATGCTTCATTGGAAAATTGAAGACATATTTTTAAGGTCCTTCATGGATGAGGACTTCAGGGTTGCGGTGGGCTTTGAAAAGATCAGTACTTCCATGCGTGATCTACCAGGTTGGTTCCTCTGGGTCAATGATAGAAAGGGAGCCTATGAATTGGAGATTATTCAGGGCCGAACCATTTCCCCGCGGACAAAAAAAGGGAAAGAAGCACACTACTGGGGACGAACTGTGCTGAGATACTTTCCTCACCCAGATGAAGAGGTCTTCAATAAATTTTCCATTTTTGAGCAGGTCCTGCGCCTGGGGGATG
>CAYRAR010000006.1:24464-25313 GCA_964422255.1 uncultured Thermodesulfobacteriota bacterium
ACTGGGACACCCAAGTATGCCGAAGTAGAAAAGCTCCATCCTTCTCATTTTTTTATCGGAAGCATTGAATTTTTCTTCGCTTCCTCCGATAAGGTATGGCGGATAATACTGGAGACTCAAGATCGCTGGATTGCGTACAGGATGAAGGGATTGAAGCTCTCTAAGGATGGAGTACAACTTGAAGTCCTGGCTCCCGGTGAGAAGGATAGGAACCTCCCTGGCTGGGAACTTTGCTGGCCGTTTTTCAGCAAACTGGTTAAGGCCTTTTGCCACATCTATCAGATCCACCCCTCATTGGTATATATCACGAATGCGCCAGGGAAAATTATCTATTACGAGGAGGAAGAAAAGGAAACGCTCGACTATACCTGGGACTATCCTACAAGGAGGTTAGAGGTTGCGTTTGTTTTTGCAGAAGATCCGGCAGAGAGGACCTTCTTGCTGCGGATGCTAAAAGAAAGGATAAGGAGTAAGGTAAACGCCATCAAAAAGGGGGAAATCTTTAAGATTGCCAAAGGAGAGCCTTTACCGACGCTACAGAAACTTTACGACGTGGAGAAAGGAGGATTTGTTTCTAGGGCGGTAAACTACGTGGACAAGAATTGGTGGGTGAGGTGAAAAAGCTCGCAAACGGGTAACTGGTATGGACATTGGTATCACTTTTGGGGTGGAAGGGGAAAGTTAGGAGTTTGGAGAGTTTTCTGTAGCCATAACCTGTCCTTTTGGCCTCACTGAGGATCAACTGCTCAAAATCAGCCTGGATCCTCCTCGGTGAGTTTTTGGGCCTTCTGGACAGATCCTCAAGGGGGCCTTCCCTTGCCCTTCTGACGGTCTTACGTGAGATGCCCA
>CAYRAR010000007.1:0-24893 GCA_964422255.1 uncultured Thermodesulfobacteriota bacterium
CAGGAGCTGCGATACCTCATTCCCTTCCGTGAACCGGGAGAAGTGCTCGATCTCTTCCGCTCCTTCCCCTCTCAGGAGGGACTTTGCCTTACCTATGGGGACGATGGGGAGAAGTTCGGGATATGGCCCGGGACAAGGGAGTGGGTATATGAGAAGGGGTGGCTCAGGAGATTTTTGAGATTCTTGAAAGAGAAGCAAGATCTCATTGAGGTCTTGCCCTTGGGGGATTGCCTGAAGCGCTTCCCCCCCGAGGGTAGGATCTATCTGCCCCCCGCCTCCTATCAAGAGCTCACCGAATGGTCCCTCATGCCCGATGACCAGAGGGCCTTTGTTCAATTTATTGAAGAGCTTAAGGGAAAGGGAGAGTGGAGTAGGTATCGGGCCTTCCTCCGAGGGGGGAGCTGGGATGGTTTCCTCCGGAAGTACGAGGAGGCGAACCTGATGCACAAGAAGATGATTCAGGTGAGCCGTCGCTTAAGGCAAGCCCCCCACCGCGAGGCCTTGAGGGAGCTGTGGAAGGGACAGTGCAATTGTGCTTACTGGCATGGCCTCTTCGGGGGACTCTACATGAACCACCTGCGTCATGCGGTATACAGACACCTTCTCACCGCCGAGTCCTTTCTTCAACATGAAGTTGAGGTGCGAGTGGAGGATGTCGACTGTGACGGTTACGAAGAGTGGCTTTACAACTCGCCCCTTTACAACCTCCATATAAAACCCCATTGGGGAGGAGCGGTCTATGAGCTGGATCTCCTGCCACCGAGGGTGAATCTTACCAGCGTACTTACCCGCCAAAAAGAGGCCTACCATGAGAAGATCGCTGCCTCAGTCTCCGTCGATGAAGGAGGAAGAGTAAAATCGATACATGAGACCTTTCTGGTTAAGCAGAAGGACCTTTTTCGCCATCTCCTTTACGATCGTTTCCCCCGCTTCAGTTTCTATGAGCGGCTCTTGAGGGAAGGAACCGGATGGGAAGAGATGTGGAGGCAGACCTTCGTGGCGATCCATGAGCCCTTTCATTACTTGATAGCTGGTTGGAGAAGAGAGAAAGGCAGGGTGGAGTTAAAGATGGTGGCTGAGGGGGAGGAGTTTGAGGCCCAGAAGATCTACCGTCTCGGCGACGATCCCCCTCAAATGGAAGTAAGCCTCCTGCTCCACTCTTCCCTTTCAGCCCTGCTCGGTTGGGAGATGAATTTCAATCTCCTCTCTCCGGAAGACCCAAGGCGTTATCTCGTGATAGGGGGGAAGAGGATCGCAGCGGGGCACTTCGGCGAGTGGAAAGGGATAAAAACCCTTTCCCTCGTCGATGAAGCCCAAGGGTGGCGGGGAGAGCTCTCTTGCAGCGAGCCTTTCTCCCTGTGGTTATATCCGGTGGAGACCGTTAACCTGACGGAGGAGGGCGCTCAGAAGACATATCAAGGGAGTTGCCTCACCTTGGTGAGGGAACTTAAGGGGGGAAGGATAGAATGGTCCCTCACCCTCATGTTCTCTTTCCCTAATAGGAGGGATTGCGGGGGATGACCACAATTCCGGAACCATCGACATAGTATCTTGAGGCATCCCTTTCTCGGTCATAGCCCACTTCCTCTCCCCTTTCGATCACATTCCCATGATCGACGATCGTCCTGTAAATTCTCGCTCCTTCCTTTATCACTACGTTGCCGAGGATGATAGATTCCTCCACCCATGCATCGCTCGAGACAAAGACGTTTCTCCCGATGATGGAATCCCTTACGTAACCTCCGCATACGATACTCCCTCCGCCCAGGAGGGAGTTCTCCACATACCCCATCTTTCCCCAATTATCCACCACTACCTTGGCGGGAGGATCATGGTATTTGGCCGATTTGACCGGCCAATGGTTGTTGTAAAGGTTAAGCTGGGGCAAGGGGTCCTTTAGATCCATGTTTGCTCGATAATAGCTCTCAATGGTTCCCACATCGCGCCAGTACCCGGGGGAGCGTTCGTTCCCCGGAATCAGGTTGGTGCGGAAGTCATAAGCGTAAACTTTCCTCCTCTGGCATATTCGGGGGAGGATATCCCTGCCGAAATCATGGGAACTTCTCTCGTCCTCCGCGTCCTCCTCTAACTCTTCGAGCAACACCTTTGTGTCAAACACATAATTTCCCATCGAGACCAGGGCCTGGTCAGGGCGTCGGGGAATAGGAGTGGGGTTGAGCACCTTTTCCTCAAATCTCTTCACCCGCCATTCCTCATCAATTACCGTGACCCCGAACTGGTGACATTGGGAAAGGGGCATGGGGAGGGCGGCCACCGTCACCTCCGCCCCCTCCTCTAAGTGGAACCTGATCATTTGGCGGACGTCCATCAGGTAGACGTGGTCGGCCCCGAAGATCAGCACTAAATCAGGTTTCAGACGCCTTATCAGATAAGCGTTCTGGAAGACGGCATCCGCCGTCCCCAGGTACCACGTTTCACCTGTCCTCATCTCCGCGGGAACTGGCATGATGAAAAAGCCGTTTAAGGGATGGGTGCCTACCCAGCCTTGCTGCAAATGCCGCAGGAGGGAGTGGGACTTGTACTGGGTCAGGATGTATATCTGGTGGATCCCCGAGTTCACCATGTTGCTCAGGACGAAATCTATGAGCCTATAGATGGAACCGAAGGGAACGGCAGGCTTTGCCCGATGCGCGGTGAGGGGGTAAAGCCTCTTCCCCTTTCCCCCCGCCAAAACCATGGCTAAGATCTTTTGGCCACCCAGCATCTCAACCTCAATGCAGGACCGTTTTTCCTTCTTTTCCCTTCTTCCTCCTCTTACCGAGGAGGGGGAACCGATCCTGCAAGTCCTTCGCCTCCGGTGCTTCGTATAGGATGATCCGCCATCCTTCCCCCTTCCTCCTCCTCAGGATCCAGACCTCATCTTCCTCCCCGATGACCTTCAAATATACATGATCTTTTCCATACCAACGGTCTATCACCCTTTTGACCCTGAGCCCCTTGGGAAGGCCTTCCTCAAGAATTCCGGAATTTTCCTCAAAATTTCCAAAAATCCCTTTTAACTTCATTTAGCTTCAGTATTTCCTTCTCATTTTTGATCTTTTAAATTTTTTCTAATTCTACAATACATTTTTGACCTTTGCAATAGAGGAAAATATGGTGCTAATTTATTAGCACTCAATTAAGAGGAGTGCTAATAATGGAGGGTGAGGTAAGGGAAAATCTGGTCCAGTACTTGAGTTTGATAAGCTCCTATCCCCTTTTGAGCCCGGAGGAGGAGCGGCGCCTTGCCATCCTCTATCATGAGCACGGGGATGAGGAGGCGAGGAAAAGGCTCATCACCTCCAACCTCCGTTTCGTGGTAAAGGTGGCCCTGGAGTACAGGGGGTATGGGATGAAGCTCCTCGATCTAATCCAGGAAGGGAACTTGGGTCTGATCGTTGCCCTGAAGCACTTCGATCCCTATAAAGGTTACAGGTTCATCTCTTACGCCATCTGGTGGATAAGGGCTTATATCCAGAACTACATCATGAAGTCCTGGAGTCTCGTGAAGGTGGGGACCACCCAGGCGCAGAAGAAGCTCTTCTACAAGATGGGGAAAATAAAGGACATATCCTTTGATGAAGAGCAGGGGGAGGAGAAGCTGCATGATCTGGCGAGCGAACTGGAGATAGATGAGGAGGAGATAGAGAGGATGGCGGAGCGATTTACCGCCCGCGATCTCTCCTTAGATGCCCCCGTGGGAGATGAGCAGGAGACTACCTTTCTCGATTTTTTGGTTGACCTGACTCCCAACCAGGAGGAGGCCCTCGCCGAGAAGGAGAGGAAGGATTTCCTTCACAGGGAGATCAGGCGAGCTCTGGAGAAGCTCAACGGAAGGGAGAGGGTGATCATTGAGAAGAGGATAATGGCCGAGGAGCCGGCGACCCTTCAGGAGCTGGGCGATCTTTTCAACATCTCTCGGGAACGGGTGAGGCAGATAGAAGGTGTAGCCTTACGGAAGCTGAGGAAGGAGCTTCAGGGCAACGAGGAGATATGGGGTGAGGCTTAGGTTACCAGTTAGTGGGCCAGGCCTCCGTCTTTTTCCTCTTTTTGATGATCTTTAAGACCTGGTCGAGCACTATATTCGCCACCTCGTCCTTGCTGAGGAGGGGAAGGTTACGGATCTTCCCGCGGGAGTCTATTATTCGGACGATGTTGGTATCTACCCCGAAACCAGCCCCCGGCTGGGTGACGTCGTTGGCCACGATCAGGTCCAGGTTCTTCTCCCGGAGCTTCGCCTCAGCATGCTCCATCAGGCTGCTCGTTTCGGCGGCAAACCCGACGAGGATCCTCTTCCCCTTCCTTTTCCCCAGCTCCTTAAGGATATCGGGGTTTTGTTCCAGTTCCAGCAGATAGGTCCCGTTCGTCTTTTTTATCTTCTCCGCCAGGGTATCTTTGGGCCTGAAATCGGCGACCGCAGCCGCCTTGATGATCACGTGGTAGTCCTCGAAGTTGTCCATCACCGCCTCGTACATCTCCCTGGCGGAGTTCACAGTGATGATCTTTATGTCGTTTCTGGGGAGAGTTAGGTAGTTAGGTCCGGTGATGAGCAGCACCTCGGCCCCCCGGCGGCGAGCCATCTTGGCCAAAGCAAAGCCCATCTTCCCCGTGGACCTGTTGGTGAGATACCTGACCGGGTCCAAGGGCTCCAGGGTGGGGCCCGCGGTCACCAGCACCCTCTTCCCCTTAAAGTCCTTCTCGGTGAAGATGTCCTCTATTTTCTCCAGGATCTCAGGGATCTCGGCGAGCCTCCCCCTTCCCTTGCTCCCACAGGCGAGGTCTCCCTCAGAAGGGCCGACGAAATGGTAACCGTAGGCCTTGAGCCGTTCCACATTGTACTGGACGAAGCTGCTCTGCCACATCTTCACGTTCATGGAGGGAGCGAAGAGCACCGGCACATCCATCGCCATCACCATCGTGGAAAGGAGATCATCGGCGATCCCATTGGCTATCTTCCCGATGATGTTGGCCGTGGCCGGGGCGATCACCATCAGATCGGCGATATCTGACATGGCCACATGGCCTATCTTCGAACCTTCCAAGAGGCGGAACATCTCGTGAAGCACCGGGTTCCCCGAGAGGGTCTGGAAGGTCAGGGGGGTGACGAACCGCTTGGCGTTCTCCGTCATGATCACGTGGACGTTTGCTCCCCTCTTGGTCATCTCCCTGAGAAGCTCCACCGCCTTGTAAGCGGCGATCCCTCCCGTCACCCCCAGAAGGATCTCTTTCCCCATGAGCATGCTCTTCTTCTTCACCCCGGCCCCATCGTCCATCTCCTCAACCCCCTCTTCCAAACGGCTTTTTACGCACTACCTATCTATCGGAAACCCCTGGGGATGTCAAGGTTGACAGAAACAGAGGCTGATAATATCATGTGTTTTGGGAAAGCCCTCGAGGGGGGCTTTTCTTATATCGTCCGAAGGAGAAGTGAGATGGGACTCGATGAGGTAACGATCTCTCAGGCCATCCTCGACCGCTTCTGGCAGAAGTTGAGGGACAACCTCTCGGTGGACGTGGCGATAGTGGGGGCAGGGCCTGCAGGTCTTGTGGCCGCTTACACCCTCGCAAAGGAAGGGCTTAAGGCGGCGGTGTTTGAGCGTCGCCTGAGCGTGGGCGGCGGCATCTGGGGAGGGGGGATGATGTTCAACGAGATCGTGGTCCAGGAAGAGGGGAAGAGGGTCTTGGATGAGGTGGGGGTAAGGACCGTTCCTTACAAAGAGGGGTATTATACGGCCGATGCGGTGGAGACCGCCTCGGTCCTCTGCTCTGAGGCCCTGAGGGCCGGAGCCACCATCTTCAACCTGATGAGCGTTGAGGACGTGATGGTGAGGGAGGGGAGGGTGGTGGGATTGGTGATAAACTGGACGGCGGTCCAAAGGGCCGAGCTCCATGTGGACCCTTTGGCCATTCGCTCCCGTTACGTGATAGACGCCACCGGACACGATGCGGAGGTGGTGAGGGTGATAGAGCGGAAGGGGGAGAGGCTCCTCACCCCTACGGGGAAGATCATGGGCGAGAGGTCCCTCTGGTCCGAGGTAGGGGAGGAGATGACCCTTAAGAACACCAAGGAGGTCTACCCCGGAGTCTTCGTGGCGGGGATGTGCGCCAACGCCACCTTTGGCTCCTTCAGGATGGGGCCCATATTTGGAGGGATGTTGCTTTCGGGGAAGAGGGCGGCGGAGCTCATCTCTGAGCGCCTGAGATCTGAAGGATGAGGAGGCCGGTAGTCCTAACCGTTGCGGGATCGGATTCAGGAGGCGGTGCAGGGGTTCAGGCCGATCTCAAAACGATCACCCTCGCCGGGGCCTTCGCCGCCTCGGTGATCACCGCCATCACCGTCCAGAATACCCAGGGGGTGGAAGGGGTTGAACCCCTCCCCATCTCGGTGGTCAAGGGGCAGCTTGAGGCGGTCCTCTCGGACATGGACGTAAGGGTGGTCAAGACCGGGATGCTCTGGGACGAGGGGGTAATCGAGGTCCTGGCCGACGCAATACAGCGTTACGGGATCAGAGAGGTGGTCGTGGACCCGGTGATGATGGCCAAGGGCGGGGAGAGGCTCCTCGAGGAGAAGGCCCAGGAGGCCCTCATCATGAAGCTCCTTCCCCTGGCCTCCTTGGTCACCCCCAACGTACCTGAGGCAGAGGTCCTCTCTGGGATGGGGATAGAAGGGGAGGAGGGGATGCTTGAGGCCTCAAGGAGGATAAGGGCCCTGGGGCCGAAGGCGGTCCTGATAAAGGGCGGACACCTGGAAGGGGAGCCGGTGGACCTCCTCTACGACGGGGAGCCCCACTTCTTCCGCCATCCGAGGCTGCCCAAAGGGGAGGTCCACGGCACAGGGTGCGTGTTGGCCTCAGCCATTGCAGCGGAGCTCGCCAAGGGGCGGGGGCTCCTTGAGGCGGTCGGGGCTGCCAGGGATCTGGTCCTTGCAGGGATAAAAGGTGCCCTCGAGGTGGGGAAGGGGAGGGCAGTGATTGACCCCTATGCCCTCACGGAAAGGGAGCTTGAGAGGGGGAGGGTCCTGGAGATGCTTGAGACTGCGTTCGAGAGGTTTTCCTCCGAGGAGGGGATCGGGTGGCTTCTGCCCGAGGTGGGGACGAACCTGGGCTATGCCCTTCCCCTGGCCTCCTCTCCTGAGGAAGTGGCGGCCTTCCCCGGGAGGATCGTCCGGCTTGAGGAGGGGGTGGGGAAGGTGGCCTCCCCTCGCTTCGGTGCCTCCCGGCACATCGCCTCCCTGATCCTGGCGGTGATGCAGTACGATCCGGCTCTCCGTTCGGCGATGAACATCAGGTACTCGGAGGGGGTCATAGGGGGCTGCCTCCGTTCAGGGCTTTCGGTGAGGGAGTTTGACCGGAGGAAAGAGCCCCCGGAGATTAAGGCTGAGGAGGGGAGGTCCATCCCCTGGGGCGTCAGGGAGGCGATAGGTAGGGGGCCGGTTCCGGATGTGATCTACGACAGGGGGGATTGGGGCAAGGAGCCGATGGTCCGCATCCTCGGCCACGACCCCTTGGAAGTGGTCGAGAAGGCAATAGAGATCTACAGGAGGAGAGATGGCTGATACCCAGATGGCCAAGGCGAAGAGGGGGGAGTTGACCCCGGAGATGGAGGCGGTGGCTCTCCAGGAGGGGCTTGAGCCCGAGGCTCTCATGGAGAAGGTCGCCTCAGGGAGGGTGGTGATCCCTGCCAACGTCAACCACCGGGGTCTCACTCCCAGGGGGATCGGGGAGGGGTTGAGGGTGAAGGTGAACGCCAATATCGGCACCTCCTCCGATCAGACCGATCTGGAGGAGGAGCTGAAGAAGCTCGAGGCGGCCCTTGAGGCGGGGACCGACACGGTGATGGACCTGAGCACCGGCGGTGACCTGGATCAGATCAGGAGGAAGATCCTGGAGCGCTGCCCCCTGCCCCTGGGAACGGTCCCCATCTATCAGGCGGCGATCGAAGCGGCCGAGAGGAAGGGTGGGATAATCTTCATGACCCCCGACGACATCTTCGAGGTGATAGAGCGACAGGCCCAGGATGGGGTGGACTTCATGACGGTCCACTGCGGGGTCACCCTGGCGAGCTTGGAAAGGTTGAGGAGGCAGGGGAGGATAACCGATATCGTCAGCCGGGGAGGGGCCTTTCTCGCCACCTGGATGATCTACCACGGTAAGGAGAATCCCCTTTACGAGCAGTTTGACCGGCTGCTGGAGATCGCCTCCCGTTACGACGTGACCCTATCGTTGGGGGACGGCCTCAGGCCAGGCTCTGTGGCCGATGCTACCGACAGGCCCCAACTGCAGGAGCTGATCTTTCTGGGGGAGCTGGCCGAGGAGGCCTGGGAGGAGAACGTGCAGGTGATGATAGAGGGCCCAGGTCATGTCCCCCTCGATCAGGTGGCGGCGAACATTCAGCTTCAGAAGAGGATCTGCAAAGGGGCCCCCTTCTACGTCCTCGGCCCCCTGGTGACGGACATCGCCTCGGGATACGACCACATCGCCTGCGCCATCGGCGGGGCGATAGCCGCTTACTGGGGCGCCGATTTCCTCTGCTACGTGACCCCCGCAGAGCACCTTCGCCTTCCCACCCCTGAGGACGTGCGCGAGGGGGTGATCGCCACGAGGATCGCCGCCCACGCCGCTGAGGTGGCCCGGAGGAGGCCTTCTGCCTGGCAGAGGGACCTTGAGATGTCCCAGGCCAGAAAGGCCCTCGATTGGGATACCCAGATCCGCCTCTCCATCGATCCCGAGAAGGCGAGGAAGTACCGGGAACAGAGTCCCCCCAGTACCGATGAGGTCTGCACAATGTGTGGGAAGTTCTGTGCCATAAAGCTGGTCAAGGACTTCCTCAAAAGGGGCTAATGAAAAGGGGGATATTCGTCGTCGGCACGGATACCGGGGTGGGGAAGACGGTGGTGGCCGCTGCCCTTGTTCTGGCCCTCCAGGAAGAGGGGCTCGATGTGGGGGTGATGAAGCCCCTGGAGAGCGGGGCAGTGGGGTTTGAGGGGACCCTCATCCCCCAGGACGCCCTCTACCTGAAGGAGATCTCCCAGGTGCAGGATCCCATAGATCGGATAAATCCCTATCGCTTCGAGGCCCCTCTGGCCCCTGCGGTGGCGGCAGAGAAAGAGGGGATAAGGGTGGAGCTTGAGAGGATAAAGGAGGCCTTCCAAGAGTTGAGCTCGAGGCACCAGTTCATGGTGGTTGAGGGGGTAGGGGGGCTGATGGTGCCCATTTCCGATGGGGTGCTCCTCCCTGAACTGATAAAGGAGTTCAGACTGCCCGTGCTCCTTGTGGGAAGGTCCTCTCTGGGGACGATAAATCACACTCTACTGTCGCTCTCCCTTTGCGAAAGGGAGGGGATAGAGGTCGTCGGCTTCCTCCTAAATAAGGTCTCTTCCTTGAGCGATCCCTCCGAGGGGTCTAACCCCACCTCTATCTCCTCCTTCACCTCGGCTCCCTACCTCGGGACCTTTCCCTTCCTCGGGGAGTTCAGGGACCTCAAGTCCATCCAGCCCTTTCTCCTCTCCCTGATGAAAGAGCACATAAATTTGCCCCTCCTCTTTGAGCGCCTCGGCATCAGTAAAGGCCGTACTTCTTAGCCGCCTCCCGAAATCCCTCCAGCGACCTCTCGATCACCTCCATCTCCACGCAGTAGGAGATCCTGAAGTGGCCCCCGCGGCCGAAGCCCCTTCCGGGAACGGTCATGATATGGAAGTTCCTCTGGAGATCGGCCACAAAGGCCATATCGTCCTCTATAGGGGTCTTGGGGAACATGTAGAAGGCCCCTCCGGGTTTCACCACCTCATAGCCGAATTCCATGAGGGCCTCGTACAGAAGGTCCCTCTTTCGCTGATAGTTTCTTATCTCCACCTGGTCATAGCCCGCCAGGGGGATAAGCCTCTGCATCAGGGCCGGGGCGTTCACGAAGCCGAGGATCCGGGTGGTGAAAATGAGGGCGTCTATCAGCTCTCTTGCGCCAGGAAAGAGGGGATTTACGGCCACGTAACCGATCCGCTCTCCCGGTATGTTCAGCGACTTGGAATATGAGAAGACGGAGACCGTCGCCTCGTAGAAGTCGAAGACATTGAGGGGAGGGCGGCCGTTATAGACGAGGGTCTTATAGGTGTCGTCGGAGATGAGGTAGAGGGGCTTCTCCCTGCCCCTGTTCTTCTCCTTCAGCACCTCGCCCAGCTCCCTCAGCTCCTCCTCCGAGTAGACGACGCCCGTGGGATTGTTGGGGGAGTTGATCAGGATGGCCCGGGTCTCCTCGTCGATGGCCTGAGCGATGGCCTCTACATCGAGGGAGAAGTCATCCTGGGTGTCCACCAGCACGATCCTTCCCCCATGGTTGGCGATGTAAAACTGGAACTCCACGAAGAAGGGGGAGGGGACGATCACCTTCTCCCCCTCATTGAGGATCGCCTTAAGCAACACGTTGAGCCCTCCAGCAGCCCCCACGCTCATCACGATGTGATCCTCGGTGAAGGGGAGCCCCGTTTCCTGCCGGAGCTGTTCGGCGATGAAGGCCCGAGTCTCGGGGTAGCCGCTGTTGGGCATATAACGGTGCATTCCAGGAAGGGGATCCGAGGCCAACTTCTTAAGCCCCTCCCTGAAGGAAAGGGGAGGTTCCTCGATCGGGTTCCCCAGAGTGAAGTCGCAGACCTTATCTTCTCCCAGCTCCCTCTTCAGCTGGGCCGCCTCCTCGAACATCTTCCTCACCCAGGAGGAGGCCTCGGTCATCTCCCTTATCCTCTCTGCCACTGCCATCTCATACCCTCCTCCCATTATTGATAAACAAAAAAGCCATGGGTCCTTCTTCCTTCCCCATGGCCTCTTAAAAAAAGAGCCATGGGGGCTTTCCGCTCACCCATGGCTCCCCTTCGGTATGTACCTACCTCAGGGGCCTGGGTGAGCCCTCCTAAAGTAAAAGTAAAAATACCGATAAGATCCCATCATCCTACCTCCTTTTTAAGCTTACCCATCTTCACAAAAAAGTCAATACCCATTTTTAGTAAACCATTAGCAATCTCAGGTTGACAAAAGAAGTTCCCGCTGTTATCACATAGGGCTGTGAAGGGGATCGAGGGGATGGTGAAAAAGGCCTTGAAGGGGGGGATAGGTGAGAGGGAGGCCCTTTTCCTCTTCGAGGAGGAGTTTTCCGATCTGCTCTGGGGGGCGACGGCCCTCAGGCGTCGTCACAAAGGGGATGAGGTAAAGCTCTGTGCCATCCTCAACGCCAAATCGGGGCGCTGTCCTGAGGACTGCGCCTTCTGCGCCCAGTCGGCCCATCATCGCGCCCAGATCGAGGTCTATCCCCTTATGAAGCCTGAAGAGATCCTCTTCCGGGCCGAGGAGGCCCAGGGGATGGGGGCTCGGCGCTTTTCCATCGTCACGAGCGGAAAGACCTTGAAGGATAGGGAGATGGAAACGGTCCTTGAGGCCGTAAGTCTGATAAGGGACCGGACCGATCTCATCCCCTGCGCCTCCCTTGGGACGCTCACTCCCGAGAGGGCTCGGGCCTTAAAGGAGGCGGGCCTCCACTGCTATCACCACAACCTGGAGGCCGCTCCCTCCTTCTTCCCCCGGATCTGTACCACCCATCCCTATGAAGAGGACACCCAAACCCTGCGCTACGCCAAAGAGGCGGGGCTTGAGGTATGCAGCGGCGGCATCTTCGGCCTGGGGGAGGAGAGGCGCCACAGGGTGGAGCTGGCCCTCACCCTGAGGGAGATCGGAGTGGACTCGGTGGCCATAAACTTCCTCCATCCCATTCCCGGGACCAAGCTCCAGGACCAGAAGCCCCTCCCGCCCCTGGAGCTCCTCCGTTCGGTAGCCGTCTTCAGGTTCCTCCTCCCGGATAAGGACATAAGGATCTGCGGGGGGAGGGAGTTCGGCCTGAGGGACCTCCATCCACTGGTCTTTTTCGCCGGGGCCAACGGGATAATGATCGGGAATTACCTCACCACTAAGGGGAGGGACTGGAGGGCAGACCTCAGGATGATCGAGGATCTGGGATTGAGGGTCGCCAATGGCTGAGTGGGGGTATCTGAGGGAAGAACTCGACAGTTTGCGGCAGAAGGGACTCCTGCGGCGGCTCCCCTGGATAGAGGGGCCGGTGGGGCCCAGGGTAAAGATGGGGGGGCGGGAGGTGATCCTCTTTTGTTCTAACGATTATCTGGGGATATCCCGGTCCCCTGCCTTGGCGAAGGCGGCGAAGGGGGCCATGGAGAAGTGGGGCTGCGGGGCACCGGCATCCCGCTCCATCGCGGGGAGTCTCCTCATTCACAGGGAACTGGAGGAGGAGCTCGCTCAGCTCAAGGGGACATCCTCTGCCCTTCTCTTCAGTACAGGTTACATGGCCAATATCGGGCTTCTCACCACCTTGCTCCGGGAAGGAGACCTTATTTTGAGCGACGAACTCAATCATGCCAGCATCGTTGACGGCTGCAGGCTCTCGCGGGCCGAGGTCTGGATATACCGTCACGGCGATATGGGGCATTTGGAAGAACTCCTGCGGCGCTCTAACCACCGGCGCCGTCTCATCGTCACCGACGGGGTCTTCAGCATGGAGGGGGACATCGCTCCCTTGAGGGAAATAAAGGAGCTTGCCGAGCGGTACAGCGCCTTCGTGATGCTGGATGATGCTCACGCCACCGGGGTGCTGGGGAAAGAGGGAAGGGGGACGGCCGAGCACTTCGGTCTCCTGGGGCAGATAGAGGTCCAGATGGGGACCCTCGGGAAGGCCCTGGGGGTGATGGGGGCCTTCGTGGCAGGGGAGAGGGCGTTGATAGACTACCTCATTAACCGCTGTCGCCCCTTCATGTACACTACCGCTCCGCCTCCACCCCTTGTGGCGATGGCCAAGGCCGCCCTTGAGGTGATGGGGAAAGAGCCCTGGAGAAGGGAACGTCTCTGGGAGAACACGAGGAGGCTCAGAGAGGGGCTCCGAGAACTCGGTTTTCGGGTAAGGGGAGAGACCCCCATCATACCCGTCCTCATAGGGGATAACCGCTTGGTGATGGAGGCATCAAGGAGGCTCCTTGAGCTCGGGGTCTTCGTCCAGGGGATACGTCCCCCTACGGTTCCCGAAGGGGCATCGAGGTTGAGGGTCTCGGTGAGCGCCTCCCACGGCGATCAGGAGATAGAGGAGGCCCTCGAGGCCTTCCGCCAGGTGGGGGAGGAATTGAGGCTGATCTGAAAGGAGGCCCAATGGAAAGGGAGAGAAGGCTTGAAGAATGGGACAGACGCTACCTCTGGCATCCCTTCACCCAGATGAAGGACTATGAGGCCCAGGAGCCCCTCATCGTCGAGAGGGCCGAGGGGGTCTATCTCGTGGATATCCACGGACGCAGGTACATAGATGGGGTCTCCTCCCTCTGGGTGAACGTCCACGGTCACCGCCATCCCTCTATTGACAGGGCCGTAAGGGAACAACTGGAGCGGGTCGCTCATTCAACCCTTCTCGGTCTCTCTAACCCCCCGGCCATCGAGCTGGCGAAAAGGCTCGTGGAGATCGCCCCAGAAGGGCTCACTCGGGTCTTTTACTCCGACAACGGGGCGACCGCCGTGGAGGTGGCCCTGAAGATGGCTTTCCAGTACTGGCAGCACAAGGGCGAGCGGCAGCGCACCCGCTTCATCTCCTTCGAGAACGCCTACCACGGGGATACCCTCGGGGCGGTAAGCGTGGGGGGGATAGATCTCTTTCATCGGATCTTCTCCCCCCTTCTTTTCCCCACCTACAGGGTGAAGGCCCCCTATTGTTACCGCTGTCCTGAGGGGCTCCAGTACCCGGATTGTGAACTCGCCTGTCTGAGGGATCTGGAGGAGACCCTGAAGCGGCATCACCGGGAATGTGCCGCCCTGATCATCGAGCCCGTGGTCCAGGGGGCGGCGGGGATGATCGTGCAGCCCCCGGGGTTCCTCAAGAGAGTGAGGGAGCTCTGCACCGAGTACGGGGTTCTTATGATCGCCGATGAGGTGGCCACAGGCTTTGGCCGCACGGGCAGGATGTTCGCCTGTGAGCACGAGGGGGTGGCCCCGGACCTCATGTGTGTGGCAAAGGGGATAACCGGGGGATATCTACCCCTGGCCGCGACCCTCACCACCGAAGAGATTTACGAGGCCTTCTTGGGAGAGTATCACGAGTTCAAGACCTTCTTTCACGGCCACACCTACACGGGAAATCCCCTGGCCTGTGCCGCAGCCTGCGCCAACTTGGAGGTCTTCGAAGAGGAAAGGACGTTGGAGAGGATGGCGACCAAGGTGGAGCTTCTGGCCAAGAAGTTAAAGGAGTTCTGGAGTCTGCCCCATGTGGGGGATGTGCGCCAGAGGGGCTTCATGGTGGGAGTGGAGCTTGTGGCGGACCGCGAGACCAAAGAACCCTTCCCGCCCCAGATGAAGGTGGGGCAGAGGGTGATACTCGAGGCGAGGAGGCAGGGGGTGGTGATCAGGCCCTTAGGGGACGTGATCGTCCTCATGCCCCCTCTCGCCATCCCCGAAGGGGAGCTGGAGAGGCTCATAGAAGTCGTCCATGACGCCATAGAAAAGGTGACCACTCTTCATGATTCGGTTTAAATTTCATAATCCTGTCTTTCTTCCATTAGTAGTCGATTTATGATAAAGTAGGAAAAAATCCTAAAAGGAGGACAAATGGAGGTTAGGGCGAAGGTGCTTCCCAAATATCAGATCACCATCCCAAAAAAGGTGCGTCAGAACCTCGGCCTGAAGCGAGGGGATGTCCTCGTCTTTGAGCCAATCCCTGAAAAAAAGGGTTTTTTAGTCCGAAAGATTCCTCCGCTTGATGCCCTAAGAGAGACCCTTCCCCCTTTGCCAGAAGGTATCTCGTCGGAAAAGGCCATAGATCAGGCCATCGCCCTTGCTACCCATGAGGACGTATCAAAATGAGCAGATCCATTACTGTCGTCGATACCAATGTCCTTCTCCGTTATTTCATCCGGGATGACCCTGAAGGAGCCAAAGCCTTTGATCGGTTAAGAGCTAAGGCACGAGCTGGTGAGATTAAGCTCGTGCTGTTGCCGATTGTCTTCCTTGAGCTGGGATGGGTCCTTGAGAAGTTCTACCGTCTTCCTCGTGGAGATGTGGCAACCTACCTTGAGGCAACTTTGTCAGCTCCAGAGATTACTGTAGAGATGGAGGGCATACTGGTTGAGGCTTTGAGCCTTTATCGCAAGGGGATCAAATTGGCTGATGCCCTGCTGGTCGCTTGGGCGAGGGCGATCAGAGCCGAGATGATCTGGACCTTCGATCAGAAGGACTTCAGAAAGGCCGCTTTTCCTCATAAAAGGCCTTGAAGTTTCAACAATATCGAAAATAATCCTTGCTTTTTCCTTCCAATTGGTATTAAGTATCCAAAATTCAGCCCTATGGAGAAAAAAATGGAAAATTATCATTATTTCACAGTGATCCCTAAGATGCCTGAGAGGCTCCAGCCCCTGAAGGAGATGGCATACAATCTCCTCTTTGCCTGGAATTCGGAGGTAAGGGCGGTCTTTCGAAGGGCGGATCCTGATCTCTGGGAGCTCACCGGCCATAACCCGGTCCTGCTGCTTGCCCGCTTGAGCGTGGAGAGGATTGAAGAGCTGGAGGGGGACGAGGCCTTCATCGCCTATATGGAGCGCGTCTATGAGGGCTTCAGGCGCTATCTGGAGCAGCCCCAGTTCGCCCCCTACAAGAAGAAGGAAGGGTTACTCATCGCCTATTTCTCAGCCGAATACGGGATCACCGACTGTTTGCCCTTCTACCACGGTGGACTGGGGGTGCTCGCCGGAGACTTCCTGAAATCGGCTTCTGATCTCAACATCCCGATGGTAGGCGTGGGGCTTCTCTATCAGTTCGGCGCCTTTCGCCAGGAGCTGACCTTTGAGGGAGAGCAAGTAGAGAGGGTCCCGGAGCTCGACTTCTACCACATGCCCCTGCAGCTCGAGAGGAATGAGGAGGGGGAGCCAGTCATGGTCGAGCTCCAACTGGATGCGGAAAGGCTCTATGCCCAGATATGGAGGGCCGATGTGGGAAGGGTCCCCCTCTACCTCCTGGACTCCAACGTCCCTCAGAACCCCCCTCACCTACGGGGGGTGACTTCCCGCCCCTATGTGGATGACAGAAGACAGCGGCTGATGCAGGAGATGCTCTTGGGGATAGGAGGAGTGAGGGCCCTTACCCTTCTGGGGATAAGACCGACCGTCGTCCACATGAACGAGGGTCACTCCGCCCTTGCCGGCCTGGAGCGGATAAGGGTCCTGCGCCAGGAACAGGGGATGAGCTTCGATGAGGCCCTCCTGATGGTGAGGGCGAGCAGCATCTTTACCACCCATACCTCTGTGCCAGCGGCCATAGACCTCTTTGATCCGGGGCTGATCGAGCGGTTCTTCTCACCCCATCTTCCTTCCCTGGGGATTGCGCTGGAGAGGCTCCTCGGGCTGGGGCGGAGGAATCCCCAGGATTCCTCAGAGCCCTTTTGTATGAACGTTTTGGCTATCAAACTCTCGGCCAATGTGAACGCCGTAAGCCGACTCCACCAGCAGATCTCCCAAAGGCTATGGCATGACCTCTGGTCTGCTGTCCCTGAGTGGGATGTTCCCATAAACTACGTGACCAATGGCGTCCACACCCCCTCCTGGATCTCAGCGGAGATGTTCGAGACCTATCTCCGTTACCTGGGACCCAATTGGGCCGAGGATCCGGATAACGTGAAGGTCTGGAGCAAGGCGACGGAGATCCCCGATGAAGAGCTCTGGGCGATTCACGAAAGGAGAAGGGCGCGACTTATAGCCTTCTGCCGCCGTCGACTGCGGGAACAGCTCATCAGGCGCAAGGCCCCTTTGAAGGAAATCGAAGCGGTGAACGAGGTCCTCGACCCCCGGGCCCTGACGATGGTCTGGGCGAGGAGGGTGACTGCCTATAAACGTCCTACCCTGATTCTTAAAGATCTTGACCGCTTAGGACGGATACTCAACGACCCCGAAAGGCCTGTCCAGCTCATATTTGCCGGCAAGGCCCATCCCAACGACCGGGAGGGGAAGGAGCTGATCAGGAAGATCATCACGATCGCCAGGGGCGAGAGGTTCCGGCGTCGAGTCGTCTTCATAGAGGACTACGACATGGATGTGGCCCGCTATATGGTCCAGGGAGCGGACCTGTGGCTCAATACCCCGAGGCGTCCGAACGAGGCGTGTGGCACCAGCGGCATGAAGGCCGTGGCCAACGGCGCCCTGCACCTGAGCACCCTGGACGGATGGTGGGACGAGGCCTACAGCCGAGAGGTGGGGTGGGTAATAGGGAACGCGGACGTATATCAGGACCTCAATTATCAGGACGAGGTGGACAGCAACTCCCTTTACCATGTCTTGGAGAACGAGGTCATACCCCTGTTCTACAAGAGGGGACCCGATGGGCTGCCGAGGGAGTGGATCGCGAAGATAAAGGGCTCGATGGCCAAGCTCGGCCCCTATTACAACTCCCACAATATGTTGGAAAGGTACATGGAAGATTACTACCTCGAGACCTTTCGCTACCTTCAGGATCTCACTTCAGGGGGAAAGGAAGGGGTTAAGGAACTTGCCGATTGGTACAATCGAATAGAGCGACATTGGTCCGGGGTGAGGGTAAAGGACGTCTTTCACGAAAGCAAGGGGACACTGAGCGTGGGGGAGAGGTTAAGGATAAAGGCGGTGGTCTCCCTCGGGGAGCTGACCCCTGAGGACGTAAAGGTGGACCTTTATTACGGCCCCCTTGATCCCTGGGGGAAAATGAAGGAGAGAGATGTGCTTCCCATGAAGTTGGCAGAAGAGAGGGAAGGAGATTACCTCTTCGAGGGCGAGCTTGTGTGCCAGCAGAGCGGCCGTTTCGCCTACCGCTGCCGCATCACCCCTTCTCACCCGCGTCTCCTCCCCACCTATTACTCCTTGGGGGCATTGGTCACCTGGGGATGAGAAAACCCCATCTTTCTGGCGAGGCGCCAGATCCGCCTCTCCTCCTTCTGCGACTTCAATATGTCCCAAAGGAGGTTCTGGGCTTCATACAGATCGGGATGGGGAAAGATCCTCCTGTAAAGTGAAAGGGCCAGCTCTGCCTTCTCCAGGGCCTTTGGGTCTCCCTCGGAAATCCTCCCTATCTCTTCCTTCAGCCTCCCTTGCAGGGCGCGCTCCACCTCCCCTGAAGCTACCTCCACCTTCCAGAGGCGAGCCTCCTTCAGGATCGCATCGATGGCTTCCCTCCTCATCCCTTCCTTCACCTCCCTCGTCAGCCGCAAGCGAAGGAGGTCGGCCATCGACTCCCGGAAGGAAGCAGGTAAGGAAATGCCCCATGCCCTCAGATCCTCTAAAAGCCTTCCGTTCCTTTGCAGGAACCCCTCCCAAAACCTGAGGTACTCCCTGCGCAACCCCCCTTCAAATCTCTCTGCGATCCTTTGAGCAACAGGGGAAAAAAGTTCTCTGAACTCCAGCTTGCAAGGAGGCCCATTCCCTTCGGAGTCCGCCTCCCCTTCGAGGTCCAAACCGCCCCTCCAATACACCCTGACCCTTTGCTCAAGCCTTTGCCCAGTCCTCAGGTGGCGAAGGCTCTGCCTCTGTTCAATAGTTATCCCTTCGGGAGTGGGCCCTCTTTCCTCCTCCAGAAGATCGATCTCCACAGAGAAGTAGCGCCTTTCCCCGAGAGAGGGGGAGTCCTGGGCAGATTCGATGGCGAAATGAACGCCTACTTCGGGAAGGGAAAAGAGGTTCGGGAGAATCCTTTCCCGGTATATGCGGGCTCCGTCCCCATATTGGGGGAGGTTGCTCTTTGCCCCTTCCAATATCTTTATGAATTCCTCCTCCTTATTCCAGCCGAAGGCCTTGGCTATCTGTATGGCCCTGGCGGCATGAAGGAGGTTCTGTCGAGTCTCAATACGGGAGAGCTCGTCAAAATACCAGCCACAACTGGTTAGGGCCAAAAGGCGATGATACTCCATCTCCATAAGGAGGAGGGCAGAGGTGCGTTCCCGCTCTTCGGGTTCCCTTTTGCCGAACTGAGAGAAGAAACGCTCCTTCACCTCCTCTGATGGGTCAAGCACCAAATCTATATACTCGTCCCTCGCCTCCCATGGGTCACGGAAATAGGCTTCCCCTTCCCTTTCGAGCACCCTCACCAGCTCCTCCGTTAACCAGTCCATGGCCTCCCTCAAGGGGGTGCGCCACCTCTGGCTCCACTCCGGATGAGCCCCGATCCGGCAGCCGCAGTCCCTGAACCATCTATCCACCCCGTGGGCACACCCCCAAGAGGTCCTCTCCCTGATCGCTACTTCATCTTGGGGAGGGTGAAGTCTCAGGAAGTAGGCGAAATTGGTGACCTCGATGTCGGGTCGCCCCTCCAGCGCCTTTAGGGCAAAGGCAAGGGCCATCTCACCGAATCGGTGATGGTGCCCGTAGGTTTCACCATCGGTGGCCACCGTGACGATCTCGCCTCCCTCACCCCCTTTGAAAGCCCCCTCTATCTCCTTTGCCAGTCGAGCTCCATCCTTCAATAAGTCCCCAAAGGAGATGGCATAGGAGATGGAGGCATCGTAGAAGAATACATCGATGCTCAACCCAGAGCTCGGGAAACATCTGTAGGGGCGATTTACCTCAAGGTCTCTCCCCTCCACCTGAGTCCACCCCTCCGTCCTCAGGCGGCGGATCTTGGAGGCCTGATGGGGGGCCAAAACGGTGAACTTTAGCCCCTCCTCGGCCAGAATGGCCAGGGTCTCGTTATCCACCGCGCACTCAGGGAGCCACATCCCCTCGGCTTCCCTGCCGAAGTGGAAGCGAAAGGCCCTCTTTCCCCAACGGACCTGAGTGAGCTTGTCCCGCTTTGTCGCCAGCGGCATGATGATGTGGTTGTAGGCCTGGGCCATGGCGTTCCCGAACCCCCTCCTTTTGAGGCTTGAGGCATCAGCTTCCAGGATCTTCCTGTAGGTCCAGGGGGCGTTCTTTCGCAACCATCCCAAAAGGGTCGGTCCGAAGTTGAAGCTAATATGCTCGTAGTTATTTATGATCTCTCCTATTCGACCTCGTCTGAGTATCCGCGCCGCGGTGTTGGGGGTATAGCACTCGCGGGTGATCCTCTCGTTCCAGTTTCGGAAGGGGGAGGCGCTTCCCTGATGGGGAACCTCCTCAAACCAGGGATCCTCTCGGTGAGGTTGGTAAAAATGCCCGTGGATGCATACGTATCGCCTCATCCCTTTGCCCGTTCATAAACCCGCAGATAGGCCTCGGCCGCCTTTCTCCAAGAAAAATCACACTTCATCCCTCGGCGCATCATCGCTCTCCAGCTCCCCCTTCTGGCAAAGTGCCGAAGGGACCTCCTCGTCGCCCTCCAAAAGTAGGCGGACCGGTAAAGGTGAAAGCTGAACCCCGTCCCCCTTCCCTCTTTCGGGTCGGTGACGGTATCGGCAAGTCCTCCTGTATGGCGCACGACGGGTACGGTCCCATACCTGAGGGCGCGCATCTGGGCAAGGCCACAGGGCTCGTAGCGGGAAGGCATGAGGTAGATGTCGCATCCCGCAAGGACCTTATGGGAGAGGGACTCATCGAAGGCGATCACCACCCTCATCCGTCCGGGAAACCCTTGGGCAAGCCTCTGGAGCTCCTCCTCATATCGCCCTTCCCCCTCGCCCAGGATCACAACGCCTGCCCCCTTCATCAGGAGCCTTCTCAGGACGGGGATCAGGATTTCGATCCCCTTCTGAGAGACCAGTCTGCTTATCATCCCGAAGAGGGGGGCTCCCATGAGGGAGGGAGAGAGGTCGTTTAGCTCTATGAGCTCGTTTTTGCACCTCCTCTTTCCTCCCAAGTCTTCCCTGCTGTAGTGGGCGGCGATATGGGGGTCCCTCTCTGGGGACCAGGTTTCGTAATCCACCCCGTTGAGGATGCCGACCAGCTTATGGGCGCATGCCCTGAGAACTCCATCGAGGCCGAAACCGAACTCAGGCGTCTGGATCTCCTGGGCGTAGGTAGGGCTTACCGTGGTAACGACCCTGGAGAAATAGATCCCCCCTTTCAGTAAATTGAGCTTGCCCCAGAACTCGAGCCCCTCAGGACGAAAGAGCTCTCCGGGAAGCCCTGTCAGGGCAAAGGCCTCCGGGGAGAATATCCCCTGATAGCCCAGGTTGTGGATGGTGAAGACCGTCCCACACCTCACCTTCTCCCTTCTCAGCCACAGATAGACGGGCACCAACGCCGTCTGCCAGTCGTGACAATGCACGATCTCCCACGGCCACCCGAGGGCCTCGCCCAGGGCAACGACCGCCTTCGAGAAGAAGGTGAAACGCTGGGCATTATCGAAATAATCTCCCCGAGAGGTACCGTAGAGATGGGAGCGATCGAAATACTCGTCCCTGCGAACGAAAAGGACCTCTATCCCCTCCCTCAGCTCCCCTTTGTAGACTTCGACCTCCAATGCCTCCCTCCCCAACTCCACCCGAAGGCCACTACTGAAGGGGTGAAGCATCCATCCCCCCTCCATCACCTCCCGATAGAGGGGCATTATCAAGGTCACCTCAGTTCCTAAACTTTGAAGCTCCTGGGCGAGGGAGCGGCAGACATAAGCCAAACCCCCTGTCCCAGCAAAGGGAAAAGACTCCGAGGAGACGAGCAGTACCTTCATTTTCCCCATAATACACTTTTTCCCCAATGAGTCAAGAAAATTGCGTTGTCAAAGCCCCTCTTTTACTATAAAATTGTTATGGGCTTATGTTATCCAAAGATCTGCTTTCGGGGATATCGGATCAGGAAATAGGGAGTTTCCTCGCGGGGGAGCATGCCTATCCCCATGCTCTGCTGGGACCGCATCCTCGGGATGGAGGGGTGATAATCCGCGCCTACCACCCTGAGGCCGCCCAGGTGGACTTGATCTTGGCAGGAGAGGTCCTCCCTATGGAGAAGGTCCATCCAGGCGGGCTTTTCGCCGCTCTGGTGGAGGAAGAGGTTCCTTCCCCTTATAGGCTCCGTTTTCATTTCGCCGATGGAACCTCATGGGAGAGGGACGACCCTTACCGTTTCCCTCCAACGCTGGGGGAGGTGGACCTTCATCTTTTCGGTGAGGGGAACCACTTCGAGCTTTACCGGCGTTTAGGGGCCCATCCGATGGAGCTGGAGGGGGTGAAGGGGGTAGCCTTTGCCGTTTGGGCCCCCACCGCCAGGAGGGTGAGCGTCGTTGGGGACTTCAACCGATGGGATGGCCGCATCTATCCCCTGAGGGCGCTGGGTGAGTCGGGGGTCTGGGAGATATTCATACCGGAGATCTCGCCCGGCGCCATTTACAAATATGAAATCAAGACCCGCAAGGGACTGCTGCGCATAAAAACGGACCCCTTTGCCTTCTGTCACGAAGTGCGCCCGAGGACGGGTTCTATCATTTGGGACTTGGGCCGATACCGCTGGGGCGATAATGAGTGGATGGAAAGGAGAAAGGAAAGGAACATCTACAGAGAGCCCCTCAACATCTATGAGGTTCACCTCGGTTCTTGGAAGCGGGTTCCCGAAGAGGGCGGGCGTTGGCTCACCTATCAAGAGATCGCTCCCCTTCTGGTCGAGCACCTGAAGCGTTACGGATTCACCCATGTGGAACTCCTTCCCATAATGGAGCATCCCCTTGATGAATCCTGGGGATATGAGACCACAGGTTATTATGCCCCTACCAGTCGCTATGGGACCCCTGAAGATTTCAAGTATTTTGTGGACTATTGCCACCAAAATGGGATAGGGGTGATACTCGATTGGCCCCCGGCCCACTTCCCCAAGGACGACTATAGCCTCAGGCTTTTCGACGGCACGCCTCTTTACGAACCCGACGACCCCCTGGTTGCGGAACATCCTGATTGGGGCACCCTCATCTTCAACTACGGACGCCCTGAGGTGAGGAACTTCCTCCTCTCCAGCGCCCTTTTCTGGCTTGGGGAGTACCACATAGATGGATTGAGGGTGGATGCGGTGGCCTCCATGCTTTATCTCGATTACAGCCGGGGTCCTGGCCAGTGGAGGCCCAACAAATACGGGGGGAACGAGAACCTGGAGGCGATTGAGTTCCTGAAGCAACTCAATGAAGTGATATACGCCCGTTTTCCGGGATGTTTCACCATCGCTGAAGAGTCCACCGCATGGCCAGGGGTATCTCGCCCGGTATATCTCGGAGGCCTGGGGTTCGGCTTCAAATGGGATCTGGGGTGGATGCACGATACATTGAGTTACTTCAGCAAAGATCCCGTACACCGTAAGTGGCATCAGGACGATCTTACCTTCTCCATGCTCTATGCCTGGAGCGAAAATTTCATCCTGCCCCTCTCCCACGATGAAGTGGTCCATGGGAAGGGTTCCCTTTACTCCAAGATGCCAGGAGATAGATGGCAGAAGATGGCCAACCTGAGGACCCTTCTCGCCTATATGTACACCCATCCTGGGAAAAAGCTCCTCTTCATGGGCTCAGAGATTGCCCAGGAGAGGGAGTGGAATTCTAAGGAGAGCCTCGATTGGCATCTCCTGAAGGAGCCCGATCGGCGGGCCTTCAGCCGTTTTTTGGAGGACTTGGGAAGGCTATACCTAAAAGAGCCCCCTCTTTGGCAAGAGGACCATGACCCTCACGGGTTTGAGTGGGTGGATTGCCGTGACAGCGACAACTCTGTGTTCTCTTACATAAGGCGAGCGGGAAAGGACTTCCTCATATGTGTGCTCAACCTGACCCCTGTGCCCCGCTTCAACTATCGGATTGGCGCCCCGGAGGGGGGGATATATCGTGAGATCCTTAACTCTGATTCCCACCATTATGGGGGGAGCGACCTGGGGAACTTGGGGTACGTCGCCGCTGACCCCTTACCATGGCACGGCTTCCCTTACTCCCTGAATCTGACCCTACCGCCCTTGTCTTGCCTGATCCTGAAGAGAGCCGGCCTTTAATGAACAATTAGATAGATGATAACGATTATTTAACTTCTCAAGATAAACCTCCCTTCTTTTTAGCTTTCCCGCAAACATTCGTCCTCTTCTGTGACAAAATTTATGTACTTTTTGATTTTTTTTCTTGCTTTTTTTACTTATTGTATTAAGGTGGAAAATAGACGAAGGAGGAGAAAGATGGAAAGAGGGCGTTTTTCTCAACTCCTGTTTTTCTCCTTTTTGGTTTCTTTGTTGCTTTTAGGAGGAGCTTGTGGTCACAAGGTGCAGCACGTAATAACACCCGTTAAACCTGAGCCGATCGAGGGCGAGTGGCACAGAGTGGTGATTTTGCCTCTGGCCGATTATACGGGAAGCTCCACCCTCTACGAAGCTTGGCGAAGAAATGTCTTGGTATCGGAAGCCTTGCAGGATGAGTTTTATAGGTATGGATTTATGCCTGCCCCTCAGGAAGAGGTATATACCCTCCTAATGAAGATGGGTATCGTGAAGCAATTGCAAATCCTTGAACCCCCAGAGATTACTGCAGGGTCTGACATAATCCTTCACGAACTGAAAGGGCCGTGGTCAAAGACGATGAAAGATGAGCTGATAGATGCCCTCAGACATAATCTTGCCCTCTCGTATGAGGAGGAGTCGCTCTCATTGAGAAAGAGAAATGAGCTTATACCCCCTAAGGAGAAGTTCGCTCCGTTAGATGCTAAGGCAATAGACAAAATTGGCCGGATTTTTGGCTCCAGGTTTGTGGTTAGGGGCAGGATATTGGAGTTCAGGGCAGGAGAAGAGGAGACCTATGATCCCCTGAGAAGGGGACTTCTGCCCTTTTTCTTTGACCTCGAACAAAGGCTCATATTCGGTATAGCTCGCAGTGAAACTTACGAAGTCTTGCAGAAGGTCAGTCTCGGAGCAGCTACTGGTACGGGGGCCTCTTATGGATGGGCTACGAAGCACTTGGAGGAGGGGAGTAAATTTTGCAAGTATGCAGGACGTCATA
>CAYRAR010000008.1:0-24325 GCA_964422255.1 uncultured Thermodesulfobacteriota bacterium
CCACCTTCTCCTCGGCCGGCGTAAGCAGGGGGCTATGAGGCCAAAAGGCAGAGGGGAAGGGCCGCGAGGAGGAACAGGAAGGTGGTGAGGTAGGCAAGCCTTATGGCCCTCAGGATGTCCTCTGGCTCCCGGTCCCTACGGGGAACGCCAATTGTGGGTATCACGTATTCTTTTCCTCCGTAGCTGATGGGACCTCCCAATGCGATTCCGAGGGCCCCGGCGAAGGCCGCCTCGGGGATTCCCGCATTGGGACTGGGGGTGTTTTTGCGATCCTTCAGGATACACCGCCAGCTTTCCCGTCCCTTCATTCCCAGAAGGGCGGCAGCTACGGGGATCAAACAGGCGGAGACCCGAGCTGGGATAAAGTTCAGCAGATCGTCCGCCCTGGCGGAGACGGTGCCGAATTCCCTGTATCGCTTGTCCCTGTGGCCCACCATTGAATCCAGCGTGCTTACGGCCTTGAAGGCCATGGCAAAAGGAGCTCCTCCCAGAAGGGCGTAAAAGATCGGGGAGAGGACCCCGTCCACGGTGTTCTCGGCCACCGACTCCACCGCCGCCCTTATCACCTCCGAGCAGGGAAGGCCTTCTGTATCACGGCCCACGATCCTGGAGAGCATCCGCCTCGCCTGGAGGAGATCGCCGTCTTTCAGGGCCTCGTAGACATCGCGGGCTTCCCGGTCCAGATCCCGGAGGGCCAAGGCGGTCCAGAGGAGCAGCAGGTGAATCCCCAGGCCCACCCATCGGTGGATCGTCGCCCCGAGGAGGATCAGCCCCTGGGCAGCGACGAAGCTCGACCCCGTGACGACGGCCCAGAGGACAGCACCGGCCAAGCGGGGACGGAAGGACTGCCTCAAGGGGCCTTCGAGCCGCTCGATGGCCCAGCCCATGACCCTCACCGGATGGGGGTATCCCCTGGGGTCCCCCAAGAGAAGGTCCAGAAACAAAGCGGCCCATATGAGGAAGTAGATTTCCACCTCAGGACGCCTCCAGGGTCAAGGCGCAGGTGACAGCCTATCTATCACTTCCGCTTTCTCCTTGTCAAGGAATCCGTCCTATTGTAAGCTCCCTTAATCATGAAGCGAGTTGGGCCTTCACAGAGGGCGTTGAAGGGAATGATGAGGCACGGCGGCAGGGTCTTTGAAGCCTCTGAGAAGCTCGGCCGTCCCCTTACCGAGATCATCGACTTCTCAAGCAACATCAACGCCTTTTTCGATCTGGATCGAGTAAGGGAACTCTTGAGGAAGAGCCTCGATTGGCTGACCTTTTACCCTGACCTGGAGAGAAGCCGCAGGGTCCTCTCCTCCTTCCTCGAGATCCCCGTCTCCAACCTCTGGGTGGGGAACGGATCCAGTCAGCTCATATATCTGGTCTTGCAGGCCCTGAAGCCCCGGGAGGTGCTGATCCCCATTCCTACCTTTTCTGAATACGAGAGGGCAGCTCTGGCTACGGGGGCAAAGGTCTCCTTTCTCCAATTAGAGGAGGATGGTTTTCGGCTGAGACCTCAACTCCTCCTTGATGCCCTCAGCCATGAGACCGAGGCGGTCTTTCTCTGTAACCCCAACAACCCTACAGGGGGCCTCCTCTCCCAAGAAGAGCTCGTAGAACTCCACAGGACCTTCGAGAGGAGGGGGATCTGGCTCTTGGTGGACGAGGCCTTCGTGGACTTCGTGTCCCCTGAGAAGAAGCCGTCCCTTGAGCGGTATGCCTGCGGAGGGAGGGTCCTGTTGTTTCGTTCCCTGACCAAGGTCCTCGCCATCCCGGGACTCAGGCTCGGCTATATCATCGGCCCTAAGAGGGCGGTGGAACGAGTTGAAGGGGTTTCTGACCCGTGGCCCATAAATATCTTCGCCCAGCTGGTCCTTGAGCACCTGGGGGAGCTCTGGAGGGCCTTCGAGGAGGGCCTCCCTCAGCTCTTCGGGCAGCGACAGATCTTCAAGGAAAAGCTACAGGAGCTCTTCGACGTCTTTCCCTCTGAGGCCAACTTCTTCTTAGTTCGGACGGGGATTCCAAGCTGGATCCTTGCCTCCTTTCTCCTGCAGAAGGGCATATTGGTACGGGAGGGGAGGGGATTCAGGGGGCTTCGGGAGGATTTCATCCGCGTGGCGGTGAGGAAGGCCGAGGAGAACTCCAGGCTCATAGAGGCCCTCAAGGAGGCGAAGGCATCGCGAGGCCGCCTGCCTCAGAGAGACTGAAGGCGATGACTGAAAAGGGACTTATAGGGGATGATGCTTGAGGGGAGGGTGAAGGTGAAGCCCGAGGACTTCCAGGTGGAGGAAGTCCTGGAGCTCAAGTTCAGTCCCCAGGGTCCTTACAGCTACTATCGCCTTTGGAAGAGGGACCTGAACACCATGGCCGCCATCGAGGCCATCTGTGAAAGGTGGGGGGTGACGCGGGACCGGATAGGATTCTGCGGTCTGAAGGACAAGCGTGCCATCACCACCCAGTACATCTCCATCCGCGAGGGGCCTGAGGAGGATCTCGAAGAGACGGGATTCCGCCTCACATTCATTGGCAAGGGTGAGGTCCCGTTGGAGATCGGTCAGGCCCAGGGGAACGTCTTCACCGTGACCCTGAGGTCCGTTCCAGTAAAGAGAGTCCTTCGAGCCCTCGAGGTGGTCGAGAGGGTGGGCTTTGTCAACTACTTCGGCAGACAGAGGTTTGCCTCGGACCTCTTCATGGAACATCCCATCGTCCGTTATTTCCTCGACGGCGACTATGAAACCGCCCTGAAGGAGTACCTGGTCCAGCACTCCCCGTCCCGAGGGCGGCTCCTTAGGCTCTGGGGGCGCTGGCGGGCCTTCCTCCGTGAGGCAGGACACCTCTCGATGGCGGAGAGGGCGGCCCTCAGGGTCTTCATCAGGAAGGGCGATGCGGAAAGGGCCTTCAGGGCCCTGCCCAAACCCATAAAGCTCTTCTTCCTCTTCTCCTATCAGAGCCTCCTCTGGAACAGGGCCGTGGGGCGTTTTATCCGACGCAGCACCTTCTCCTTTCCCATCCCCTTCATCAGAGGGGAGGAGCTGTGGTTCTACGTGGATCCAGGCCCTCTGCTCAGGGAGTGGGAAGGGCTTCGCGTCCCCTTTATCAGCGAGGAGGCCCTCCGATGGGAGGGACCCGCAGGACTTAAGGAGGAGGTCCTCAGGGTGATGGATGAGGAGGGGATCATGGAACAGCTGGATGCAGAGGTGCTGGGCCTGAAGGTATTCGCTCCCGGGGAGAGAAACCTGATCTGCAAGGTCCAGAACCTCCGCCCCCTTGAGGCCAAAGACGATCAGGTCAGGATCAGGTTCTTCCTTCCCACAGGGGGCTATGCCACCGTGCTCCTGAGTGAGGTCCTCGCCTTCCCTGAGGAGCTGCTTTAAGGTCCCCGGGTCCCGAGCGCCTTCACCTTTTGAGGGGGGCGAAGGCCTCCTTCCCGGCGAAGGCGGCCTCCTCTCCCAGCTCCTCCTCTATTCGCAGGAGCTGGTTGTACTTGGCGATCCGATCGGTCCGGGAGGCAGAACCCGTCTTTATCTGCCCCGCGTTCACCGCCACCGTCAGGTCGGCGATGGTCACGTCCTCTGTCTCCCCTGAACGGTGGGAGATGATGGTGGTGTAACTGGCCCTCTTTGCCGTCTCCACTGCGGCCAGCGTCTCGGTAAGGGTTCCGATCTGATTGAGCTTTATCAGGATGGAGTTGGCCACCCCGAGGTCTATCCCCTTTCTCAGCCTCTCGATGTTGGTCACGAATAGATCATCCCCCACGATCTGTACCCTTCCTCCCAATCTCTCAGTGAGCTCCTTCCACCCTTCCCAGTCGTCCTCGGCGAGGCCGTCCTCGATGGAGCAGATGGGATAGCGATCGAGCAGCCCCTCGTAGAAGGAGATCAGCTCCGAGGCGCTCTTCTCCGGTTCTCTCTCAGCCTCAAGGCGGTATTTCCCCTCTTGGTAGAACTCGCTTGCCGCTGCGTCTATGGCTATAGCTACCTCCTCTCCCGGTGCGTACCCCGCCCGCTCTATCGCGGTGACGATCAGGGAGAGGGCCTCCTCGTTGGAGGAGAGGTCAGGGGCAAACCCCCCTTCGTCCCCTACGGCGGTGTTGTAGCCTTTCTCCTTGAGGACCGCCTTCAGGTGATGGAAGACCTCTGTCCCCATCCTCAGGGCATCAGCAAAGGTCTTGGCCCCCCAAGGTACCACCATGAACTCCTGGATGTCCACGTTGTTGTCGGCGTGCTTTCCCCCGTTCAGGATGTTCATCAGGGGGACGGGGAGGCGATGGGCGTACAGACCGCCGATATAGCGGTAGAGGGGGAGACCCAGGTAGTTGGCCGCGGCCTTGGCGCAGGCCAGAGAGACCCCCAGGATGGCATTGGCCCCCAAGGAGGACTTGTTGGGGGTCCCGTCGAGTTCCAGCAGTAGCTTATCTATCGCCATCTGATCGAGCACGTCCATCCCCACGACCTCAGGGGCGATCCGGTCGTTCACGTTGGCCACCGCCTTCCTGACCCCCTTTCCCAGGTACCTCCTCGGATCTCCATCCCTCAGCTCTATCGCCTCGTGCTCCCCCGTGGAGGCCCCGGAGGGGACGGCCGCCCGCCCCATATAACCACCTTCCACCAGGACCTCGACCTCAACGGTGGGATTGCCCCGGGAATCCAGTATCTCCCGACCCGTTATCTCCAAGATGACGGACATGGCAAACCCTCCTTTCTCCTTTAATCTCCTTCTTCAAGGATCTTCGTCCCCAGGTATATGTACTGCAGCCCGGAGAGGGACGTGAGGGCCGCGACGCTCCAGAAGAAGAACTGCAGAAGCCAGTAGGGCAGAGGAAGGAGCCGGTTGAAGAGGACCAGCGAGACGGAGAGGACCTGGGCCACTGTGGTGGCCTTGCTCGTGACGGTGGGGGAGGCCTCCACCCGATAGGAGGCGAGCACCAGTATGAGGAAACCGAGGAGGATGATTACGTCCCTGGCTATTACGATCACCACCAGCCATATGGGCATCTCCCTTATGGCGGCCAGGGCCACAAAGGCCGTGGCCAGGAGGATCTTGTCGGCTATGGGGTCGAGGTAGGCCCCCAGCCTGGTCCTCTGGTTCCATAACCGGGCCAGGAGCCCGTCCAGCGCATCGGTCACCCCGGCGGCCACGAAGGTGAAGAGGGCCCCCCACCTGTTCCCGTAAAGCAGCAGGATTACGAAGACGGGGACCAGGAGGATCCGCACGATGGTCAGAAAATTGGGCAGGTTCATCCTTCGTAATCCCCGCGGAAGAGGTCCTTGAAGGCGGTGTACTCGGGGATGAAGGATAGTTCGACCACCCCTGTGGGGCCGTTTCTCTGCTTGCCGATGATCACCTCGGCGATCCCTTTCTTGTCGGTGTGGGGGTTGTAGACCTCGTCCCGGTAAAGGAAGAGGATCACGTCGGCGTCCTGCTCTATGGCCCCGGATTCCCTGAGGTCCGCTAACTGGGGGCGCCTCCCCGGGCGATCCTCCGCCCGGCGGCTGAGCTGGGAGATGGCGATCACCGGGATGTTGAGCTCCTTGGCCAGGGCCTTAAGCGAACGGGATATCTCGGAGATCTCCTGCTCCCGCCTCTCGCTGCCTCCCCTTCCCCTCATCAGCTGCAGGTAGTCTATGATGAGGAGCCCCAGGTTGTTCTCCGCCTTAAGCCTTCGGGCCTTTGCCCTGAGCTCCAGGACCGACATGGCAGGGGTATCGTCTATGTAGATGGGGGCCTCGGAGAGGGTGCTGGCGGCCATGGTGAGCTTGGGCCAGTCGCTCTCGGAGAGGAAACCGCTTCTCACCCGCGAGGCGTTAACCCGCGCCTCCGCACAGAGCATCCTTAAGGCCAGTTGCTCTTTGGACATCTCTAAGGAGAAGATGACGGTAGGGACCTTGGCATGTACCGCCGCATACTGGGCCACATTGAGGCAGAAGGCGGTCTTCCCCATGCTGGGTCTTCCCGCCACGATGATCAGGTCCGAGGGCTGAAATCCGGCGGTCTTTCTGTCCAGGTCCTTGAAGCCGGAAGGGATGCCGGTGATCAGCTCCTTCCTCTCGTAGAGCCGCTCTATGGTGCGGAAGCTCTCCTTTATCACCTCCTTGAGGGGGAAGAAGGCGGGCTTTACCCGATGCTCGGAGATGCTGAAGATCGCCTGCTCGGCCTCATCCAAGAACTCCTCCACATCTTCCCCCTCCTGATAACACTGGGTTATGATCTCGGTGGCGGTGGAGATGAGCTTTCGCAGGAGCGATTTCTCCTTCACAATCTTGGCATAGTAGACGGTGTTGGCGGCGGTGGGGACCGTATCGACCAGCTGCGCCAGATAACTTGCCCCCCCCACCTGCTCCAGCAACTTGCGCTTCTTCAGCTCATTGGTCAGGGTTATCAGGTCAAGGGGTTCATTTCTTTCGTAGAGGGAGATCATCGCGCTGAAGATCCTCTGGTGGGCCTCCCGGTAGAAGTCCTCCTCCCTGAGGATCTCCAGCACCTTGTTGATCACGTTGTTATCGATGAGTACTCCTCCGAGGACCGACTGCTCGGCCTCAAGGCTGTGGGGTGGAACCCTTACCGATGCGACCTCCGCCCCGGTGGGAGCGCCCATCTATTGCTCCGCCTTCTCCACCCAGAGCTTAAGCGTTGCGGTCACCTCGGGATGGAGCTTTACGGTGACGTTATAGGCCCCTATCTCCTTGATGGGCTCGGGAAGCTCTATCCTCTTTCTGTCCACCTCGATCCCCATCCTCCCGAGGGCCTCCTGGATGTCGCTGCTGGTGATGGCTCCAAAGAGCTTCCCTTCCTCGCCAGCAGGGGCCTTGATGGTGCAGTTTACCTCCTCTATCTCCTTGGCCAGGGCCTGGGCCCGCTCCAGCTCCCTCCTCTGCTTGAGGGCTATCATCTGGCGATGGTGCTCCAAGGCCTTAATGCCCTTTTTGGTGGCCGGGGTCGCCTTCTTCAGGGGTATGAGGTAATTGCGGGCATAGCCATCGGCCACCTTCACCACCTCCCCCGCCTTCCCGAGGGAAGGAACGTCCTCCATCAGGATCACTTCCATCAGTGCCTCCTTTAATCAGGGATGATCGTGAAGGGCAAAAGGGCCAAGTGCCTCGCCCTCTTTATCGCCTTGGTGAGCTGGCGCTGGTGCTTGGCGCAGTTTCCTGAGATCCTCCTCGGGACGATCTTCGCCCTCTCGGTGAGGAACCCCTTCAGGAGCTCATAGTTCTTGTAGTCTATGACCAGGGAAGGGTCTGCACAAAACCGACAGAACTTCTTGCGATAATAGGATCTTGCACCTGGTCTGCCCATCTTTTCCTCCTTATCAAGGAATCTTCTCAAGAGGGGTAACCCTGTGGGCTATCACCTCAAGCCGGCGTTTAACCCCCTCGTCGTTTTCCCATCGCCTCTGGATGATCCCCCCTTCAACCAAGAGGTTCGTCCCTTCACTAATACCCTCCCATTTCCACCTCTCTTCCAAGGCCACCACCCTCACCGTCACATCCTCCTTAGGGATCTCCACCCCTGGAAGGGAATCGGAGGGGAACTGGAGGGTGAAAAAGACCACTCCTTTGCCCGCAGGTGTATACCTCACCTCGGGTCCTTCCTTTATCCTTCCGGCCAAAAAGACGCGGTTCAGGTAGATCAACGTTTCTTTCCCTTCTTGCTCTCAGGGGGTATCTCTCCCTCAAGCCGCAGGGTTAGGTATCGCAGCACATCCTCCCTCAACTCCAGGTTCCTCTCATACTCCTTGATGAAATCGCCTTTCGCGCGAAAGTACAGGAGGAAGTAATACCCCTTCTGCTTCTTCTGGATGGGGTAGGCGAGATCCCTTAACCCCCACTCCTCAAACCTCACGAACTCCCCACCTCGCGATGCTATCAGTTGCCCTATCTCGTCGACCTTCGCCTTCGCCTCTTCAGGGGAGAGATCAGGGCTAAGGACGATCATCGACTCATAGTTTCTCATCTTACCTCCTTTCGGCCTCTGGCCCTGATCGTCTCAGAGCAAGGAGGTACCTCCTTAGCTTACTCTCTGGCCAGGCCTGCTATGGAATTTTTGCTTACCTTGACGCGCACCTTATCGGCTATCTCGAGGGTGACTACGTTCCCTTCCAGATTGGTTATGGTGCCGTAAAGCCCCCCCGCGGTCACCACCCGATCGCCCCTCTTCAGGTTCTCGAGCATGATCCTGTGTTCCTTAGCCCGCTTCTGCTGGGGCCTGATCAGTATAAAGTAGAAGATGGCGAAAAGCAAGATAAGGGGGATGAAGGCGGCAAAACCTCCTCCCCCTCCTTGACCTTCTCCGGCCGGTGCCATGGCATGGGCGATCTCCAAGAACATCTCCACCTCCTGTCTCGGTTTTTGGATTTTACCATACCATATTAACCCTGCTCTGGCAAAGCCCTCTGGGAGTAGAAGTGACGGCGAAACTCCTCAATCCTTCCCTGCTCGATGGCCTCCCTCAGCTCCTTCATCAGGATGAGGTAATAGTGGAGGTTGTGGATCGTGTTAAGCCAGTAGGAGAGGAGCTCCCTGGAGAGGAAGATGTGGCGCAGGTAGGCCCGGGAGAAGTGCTTGCAGGTGTAACAGGAGCACTCCGGATCTATGGGCCTCGGGTCCTTGGCGTAGCGGGCGTTCTTTATGTTCATCTTTCCGAAACGGGTGAAGAGCTCGCCGGTGCGGGCGCATCGGGTGGGAAGGACGCAATCGAACATGTCCACTCCCCTGATCACCCCCTCCACCAGGTCCTCAGGGGCCCCCATCCCCATGAGATAGCGGGGTCTTTCCTCGGGGAGGAGGGAGCAGGTGAGCTCCACCATATCATAGGTGGCGGACTTCTCCTCCCCCACGCTCAGCCCCCCGATGGCGTAGCCGTCGAAGCCTATCTCGACGATCTCCTCCACACTCCTTCGACGCAGGTCCTCGAAGACCCCTCCCTGAACGATGCCGAAAAGGGCTTGCTCATCGCGCCTCTTGGCCTCCTTCCCCCTCCTGGCCCACTCGGTGGTCAGCCTCACCGCCCGATCCACTTCCTCCCAAGGGGAAGGGTAGGGGAGGCACTCGTCAAGGCTCATGATGATATCGGCCCCCAGATCCTCCTGGACCTTTATCGCCCGCTCTGGGGTGAAGAGGTGGAGGGAGCCATCTATGTGGGAGCGGAATTCAACCCCTTCGGGGGTGATCCTGCGGAACTTGCAGAGGCTGAAGACCTGATAGCCGCCGCTGTCGGTAAGGATAGGGCCTCCCCAGCCCATGAAAGAATGGAGCCCCCCCATCTCCCTTATCACCTCCACACCCGGCCTCAGGTAGAGGTGATAGGCGTTGGTCAGGATCGCCTCCACCCCCAGCTCCTCGAGGTCCCTGGGGCTCAGGGACTTTACGCTCCCCAGGCTCCCCACCGGCATGAAGACCGGCGTGCGGATCTTCCCATGGGGGGTGGTGATCTCCCCAATCCTGCAGCGGGAGGATACCTTGAGCAACTTGAAGGAGAAGCCCTTCATAGGATCAACATCCCGTCTCCGTAACTGAAGAACCGATACCGCCTCCTCACCGCTTCCTGGTAAGCCTTCATGATCAGCTCCCTGGAGGCGAAGGCCGCCACCAGCACCAGGAGGCTGGAGCGGGGGAGGTGAAAGTTGGTGATCAGGGCATCTATGACCTTGAACCTATATCCAGGGTAAATGTAAAGGGAGGCCCAGCCCTGGGTGGCCTTAACCCTCCCTTCCCGGGAGGCCACTTCCTCCAGGGCCCGGGTCGTGGTGGTGCCGAGGGCGATGACCCTTCTCCCCTTTCTCTTCGTCTCCTCGATGGCCTCAGAGGTTTCCTCCGGTATCTCGAAGTACTCCTCATCGAGACGGTGCTCCTCCACCCTCTCGGTCCTCAGGGGCCTGAAGGAAGCCCAGCCTGTGTGAAGGGTGAGGAAGGAAAGCTTCACCCCCCTCTCTTTCAGCCTCTCCATGAGGGAAGGGGTGAAGTGGAGACCTGCGGTGGGTGCAGCCACTGCCCCCTCCTTACGGGCGAAGACAGTCTGGTAGGCCTCCCGATCCACATCCTCGTCCTTTCCCCCCCGGATGTAAGGGGGGAGGGGCACATGTCCCACCTCCTTCAGGATCCTGAAGAAGTCCCCGTCGGGGAGAAAGTGGATGAGTTTCTTTCCCTCGGGGAGGTCCTCAAGGATCTCCCCTCTGAGGCGGGAGGAGAAGGTGAGGAGGGTTCCTGGAGGGATCTTCCTCCCCTTCCTTGCCAGACACTCCCACACCTCTCCTCCGTCCCTCTGGCGCAATAGCAGTATCTCCACCCTTCCCCCTGTTTTCTTCCTCCCCCAGATCCTGGCCGGAATGACCCGGGTGTCGTTGGCCACTATCAGATCCCCCTCATCGAGGAAGGAGGGCAGCTCGGAGAAGCGGGAATGGATGATCTCACCCGATCCCCTCTCAAGCACCATCATCCTCGCCCTGTCCCTCGGCTCTACGGGATACTGGGCGATCAGTTCCTTCGGCAGCTCGTAATCGAACTCCTCCGTCCTCATCCCCCATTACGTTTGAGGAGACCTCAAAGAGGTCTCCTCAAGAATTCAGATCTTTTATCCGAATTTTATTTAGAAAGGGATGAAAATGTCAAATATCATCGAAAGGTAGGTGGATTAAAAATTTTTGGTAAAAACCTTGATTTTTTGGGACGGTTGTAGAATAATTGGGAAGAAATCATCCATCAAAGGAGGAACGTGATGATAGTTGAGTGTCAAAACTGCGGCGTTAAGTACAGGCTGGACGATTCGAAGGTCAAGCCTGAGGGCGTAAAGGTGAGGTGCTCTCGTTGTGGATATGTGTTCCGGGTATTTCCTGAGGTCGAGAGGCCAGCGGCCGAGCTTCAGGAGAGGGTTTTGGGGGAAGAAAGGGCTGAGGCAGGGGCGGCTGTAGAGGAGAAGGTCGAGGAAGGGGTTGGGGGAACAGGCTCCCTTTTTGAGGTCGAAACTCCCGAGGAGGAAAAGGGGGCAGAGGAAGAGGATATCTTTCCCTTCTTTCAGGAGCGGATCGAGGAGGCAGCCGAGGCCAAGCCAAAGTCCAAGCTCCTCAACGTCTTTCTTGTCCTGTTATTCGCCATCATTTTGGTCTTTGCCCTTCTGTACATCTACAAGATGAAGGGGGGAACGATCCCGGTCATAGGGGGGATCATCGATAAGGCGACCTCCCTGATCGGGGGAAAGGAGATCCGCAAGCTCAATCTGATGCATCTCAAGGGTTACGTGACGGAGGTGGATGGCAAGAAGGTCTTCGTCATTCAGGGGATGGTGACGAACAAGGGGAGGAAGACCGTCAAATTCGTCAAGCTCAAGGGGATCCTTTACGACCGGAAGGGGGAGAAGGTGGCAGAAGGGATCGGCTACTCGGGCCGCCATATATCCCTGCGCAACATGAGGGATACCCCCCTTCCACTGCTGGAGAACCTCTTCTTGAACCCCGAGCCGACCGGGGTTACGCCGGTAGCCCCCGATAAGTCCTTCCCCTTTACCATCATCTTCTTCTCCCCCCCTCCCAACGTGGCCAAGTATCAGGTGAAGGTGATAGAGGCCCCGCCCCTTTAGCCTTCCAGCGGAAACCTCCTGAGGATCTCCCGGTAATAGGACGCTTCCTCGTGTTTCCCTCTTTTCTCAAAACCGCCTATCAGGATGGAGCATTTCCTGTGAAGCTCAGCCACGGTGAGCTTCCTCCAGTAGGGAGGCAGGTCTTCCCGGAGTACCTTCAGCAGGGCCTTCACCCTCCAGATGTCGTTGCCCCAGCTCCGGTGGGAGAGCTGATCGGGGTGTCCTCCCCGTTTCACTATCAACTTTTCAGGTATCAGGTGGATAGGGTACCGGAGGGCTACCCTCAGCCAGAGGTCGTAGTCCTCGCAGACGGGAAACTCGGGGTCGAACCCCCCAACCTCCTCCAGCAGCTCCCTCCTCATCAGGGCTGAGGAGGGGCTGATGATGCAGAGGGGGAGGCACTGGGGATAGATCCATCCCGAGTGCTTGGCGTGCTTCTTCTTCGGGTTTACCCTCACCCCCTTGCGGATCCAGATCTCGTCGGTGTAGCAGATCATCGCTTCAGGGTTCTGCTGCATGAACTGGACCTGGCGCTCGAGCTTCTTCCTCAGCCACAGGTCGTCGGAGTCGAGGAAGGCGATGTACTTTCCCCGCGACAGCTCTATCCCGCGGTTTCTCGCCCGACTCACCCCCTGGTTCTTTTGGTAGAGGTAGGCGATCCTCTCCCCGAACCTCTCCCTGAGGGCCTCCCCGGTGCCGTCCTCTGAGCCGTCGTCCACTACTATGAGCTCGAAATCCTGATAGGTCTGGGAGAGGACGGACTCCACCGCCTCCTGAACCATCTCCTTTCGGTTGTAGGTGGGGATGATGACCGAGACCTCGGGCATCGTTAAGAGATGATCAGGTTAACGAAGCGCCTTCCCCTGATGTCCACAAGCCCCCGGTCGGTGAGGCGTAAGAAGGGAAGGCCGGTGAAAGCCAAGGTCTGGAAGGTGAGGAAGGGACGCTGGAGGCGAATTCCCAAGTTCCTGCAGCCTTCCTCGAAGCGGGAGATCCCCTCTGCCAGCTCCTCCATGGGACGGTCGGAGATGATCCCGCAGATGGGGAGGGGGAGCTCGCTCACCACCCTCTTCCCCCTCACCGCGACAAGCCCTCCCTGTAGCTCCAGGAGCCTCCTTACCGCAAAGGCCATCTCTCCGTCTGTGGCCCCCAGGACGAGGACGTTGTTGGTGTCCCAGATGAGGCTTGTGGCCACCGCCCCCTCCCTAAGCCCTGTACCGCGCACAAACCCCACGGCCAGCTTTGGCTCGGGGGAGTGCTTCGATATGTGGGCGATCTTCACGATGTCCTGCTGGGGCCGGGCCCGAAGTCCACCCCCTTCGGCCTCAAGCCTCGCCTCTCCCTCCTTGGTTATGGTCTCGTTGATCACCTCGATGACCCTCACCACTGCCTCCCTTCCCGGATAAGGGACCCTCATGTCATCGGGGCTGATTCCTCGGAGGGCAAAGGTCCTGTATGCCTCTGGGGGGTAACGATGGCGGGGGATCTCCACCAGGAGCCTTCCGTTCTCGGCCACAAGCCTCCCCTCCTGGATCACTTTCCTCACCCTGATCTCCTTGAGGTCCTCGAAGAGGACCATATCGGCCCACCGCCCAGGGGCTATCGCCCCGAGGCGCCTCAGTCCGAAGTAGGCGGCCGGGTTGATGGTGGCCATCTGGATGGCGGTCAGGGGATCAAAGCCATAGGCTATGGCCCTCCTCACCAGCTCGTCCATACACCCCTCTTCCATCACCATCCGGGGATCGGCGAAATCAGTGCAGAGCATAACCCCCCTCATATCAAGTCCCATCCTGGCTATGGGGGAGATGGCCTCGAGTTCCCTCCTGATGTACCCCTCCCTTATCATCACCCCCATCCCCAGCCTCAACCTCTCCAAGGCTTCCTCTGCCCCTGTCGCCTCGTGACAGGAGGTGGTCCCCGCAGCGCAGTATGCGATGAGCTTCCTTCCCCTTGCCCCGGCCGAATGTCCCTCTAAGGTCTTACCCAGCGAGATGACCCTGGCGTAACGCCTCATCGCCCGGGGATCCCTATCCACTGCCCTGGGCCAGTAGGTCTCTCCCAGGCCGAGGCAGAAATCCTCTTCAATCAGGGCCTCGAAGGCCTCATAAGGGAAGCCCTTGCTGGTCTCGAACTCGGGGAAGGGGGGGATCATGGATGGGGAAAGGACGTATATTCGCAGGGGGAGCCCCTTCGTGTCCTCTATGAACCACCTGACGCCCTCCTCCCCCGCGGCGTTGGCCACCATGGCGGTCTCCGATATCGTGGTGGTGGTCCCCCGGGGGACCACCCAGCGGGCGTACTCGGCACACTGATAGACGCTATCTAAGTGGGCATGGGGGTCTATGAAGCCGGGGCACAGGTAGGCCCCCCGGGCCTCTATCACCTCGGTATGGGGGCCTATGAGGTCCCTGGCCTCCTCCCCCACATACACGATCCATCCTCCCTTTACCCCCACCCATATCCCTTCCTGGATCTCCCGGGTGAGGACGTTAAGGAGGGTGGCATCGGCGATCACCAGGTCCGCCTTCTCCTCCCCCAGAGCTGCAGCTATCCTCTCCTCTATTTCCTTCTCTTTCATTCCCCCCAATCATAAAGGAGGAAAAGCAGGGAAGGCAAGGGAGGACTTTGCCCTCAGAAGGAAACTGTGTTATTTAGTAGTCCACCTTACGGAGAGGAGGAAGAGATGGAGAAGGTCAAGGTAGGAGTCCTGGGGGCCACGGGGATGGTGGGTCAGAGGTTCGTCCAGCTCCTTGAGGATCACCCCTGGTTTGAGCTGGTAGAGGTGGCGGCCTCCGAAAGGAGCGCTGGCCGCTCTTACCGGGAGGTGATGGAGGGCAGATGGAAACTGGAGGGGGACATACCCGAGAAGGCCGCCGGTCTTCAGGTCAAGGAGTGCGTGCCAGAGCTCGATTGTCGCCTGGTCTTCTCCGCCCTCGATGCCAAGGTGGCAGGGCCAATAGAGGAGGAGTTCGCCCGGGCGGGATATGTGGTGAGCAGCAACGCCCGCAACCACAGGATGGACCCGGATGTGCCCCTTCTGATCCCCGAGGTGAACGCCGAGCACACGGAGGCGATCGAGGTTCAAAGAAGCCGTTGGGGGAAGGGAGGATACATCATCACCAATCCCAACTGCTCCACGATAGGGCTGGTCCTCGCCCTTGCCCCCTTACATAAGAGGTTCGGGATAAAGGAGGTGATCGTCACTACCCTGCAGGCCCTGAGCGGGGCGGGCTACCCCGGGGTTGCTTCCCTCGACATCATAGATAACGTCATCCCTTTCATCTCCGGAGAGGAGGAGAAGGTGGAGAGCGAGCCCTTAAAGATCCTGGGCCGATGGGATGGGAAGAAGTTCCTCCCCGCCGACATAAAGATAAGCGCCTCCTGTACCCGGGTGAACGTGAAGGACGGGCATACGGAGAGCGTGAGCCTCGCCTTCTCCAGGACCCCTTCCCGGGAAGAGATCATAGAGGCCTGGACAGAGTACAATCCCCTCAAGGGGTTGGGGCTCCCCTCTGCTCCGGAGCGGCCCATCGTCTACCGGGAAGAGCAGGATCGCCCCCAGCCCCGTCGGGACAGGGACGAGGGGAGGGGGATGAGCTGCGTGGTGGGGAGGCTTCGCTCCTGTAAGGTACTCGATTACAAGTTCTTCGTCCTCAGCCACAACACCATCCGGGGGGCGGCAGGGGCCGCCATCCTGAACGCCGAGTACCTCTACAAGAAGGGCTATCTCTGAGGCGCCTCCTCGAAGGAGGGGCGGTGGGTGCGGGTCCTGATGCGCCTTTTGCTCACCCAGTGCCACTGATCCGGATACCGGCGGATGAAGGACTCGATCTTCCGGGTCACTTCCCGGGTGATGGTATAGAGATCTTTATCCTTATCCCCCTGTAAGGGAACCTGAAGGGGTGGCTCGACGAGGAGCCTCAAGCTGTCCTCTCCCTCCCGCAGCAGGAAGACCGGGAGGATCGGTGCCCCTGTCCTAAGATGGTAGAAAGCCGGCCCAGGGGGCATGGCCATCCGCCTTCCCATGAAATCGATCAGGATCCCCCCCTTTTTCTGGTTCTCATCGGAGATGAAGAGGACGATTTCCCCCCTCCTTAAGGCCCTCATGATCTCCATCTGGCACCGCATGGGGGGATCGGTGGGGATGGAGCGGGTTCCCTGAATCCGGCGAAATTTCTCGAAGACCTGGGCCATCCGGGGATGCTTCGGGTCCTTGATGATCACCCAGCAGGGATACCCCCTCCTCCTCATCACTCCCCCTATCAGGGTGAAGTTCCCCAGGTGGGCGCTCACCGCTATGACCCCCTTCCCCTCCCTCATCGCCTCCCTGAGATGCTCTTCCCCCTCCCAGCGCAACTTGGACATGATCTTGGGCAGGGAATAAGTGGAATAGATCGTCTCCAAGAACCCCTGAAACATGTTCTTAAGGACCCTCTTCGCTATCCTTTCCTTTTGCTGGGGGGTGAGGTCGTCCCCATAAGAGAGGTCGAGGTTATCGAGCATCTTCCTCCGGTATTTCCCCGCAAAGGGCCAGGCCAAGGGGGAGAGGAGTTTGACGAAGAGGAGGCGGCTCAAGCCCATCGGGACGATGCGGGTCGCCCTCACGATGGCTCGAAAGCCGATGGCCCCTATCAGATAGCGGAACTCCCGTTCAACTTTCCTCCATCCCCTCTTCTTTCCCATGGCCTTTGAGTTTTTAACATAAAAGGCCCTTCAGGCAAAGGTTTTCCGTGGGAGGGTGTTTGTGATAGCTTAAAGGTAAAAATGGGAATGGTGGGCCTCAAGGAGATATTCGGGAGGGGAGGGTTTCTCGCCTCAAGGGTCCCCTCTTATGAGGTGAGGACCGGGCAGTTGGAGATGGCCGAAGCGGTGGGGAGGACGCTTGAGGAAGGGGGGACGCTCCTCGTTGAGGCAGGGCCTGGCACGGGGAAGACCTTTGGATATCTGGTCCCCTCGATCCTTCTCGGGAAAAGGGTGGTGGTCTCCACCGGGACCAAGAACCTTCAGGAACAGATCTTCTTCAAGGATCTGCCCCTCCTCCAGGATATCCTCCCCCAGGGGGTCAAGGCGGTGTACATGAAGGGGAGGGAGAACTACCTCTGCCTCAGGCGCCTGGAGGCCTTCCTGCGTCAGCCCTCCTTCGCCTTCGCCGAGGAGGAAAGGTTCCTCAAGGAGATAATCAAATGGGCCGAGGAGACGAAGCGGGGAGACAGGAGCGAACTTGGCAATCTGCCCGAGGAGCTCCCCCTCTGGAAGAGGATATGCAGCCATCGGGACCACTGCCTCGGGACAGAATGTCCTTACTTTAAGGCCTGCTTCATCACGCGGATGAGGCAGGAAGCGGCTGAGGCGGCCCTCCTGGTGGTGAACCATCACCTTCTCTTCGCTGACCTCACCGTGAGGGAAGTGGGGGCTGAGGTGATTCCCCGTTACCTGAGGGTGGTCTTTGACGAGGCCCACCAGCTGGAGGAGGTGGCCACCCAGTACTTCGGGGTAAGGGTGAGCAGCTACCAGTGGGAGGAGCTGGTGAGGGATGCGAGGGTGGGGCTTCAGGATTCCGAGTCATCAAGGGATCTCCTTACCCATATATCCGAAACCTCACGGGCGATCTTCTCTGCCTTCCTCAGGGGGAGAGAGAGGTACCGCATCGAAGGGGTTCCCCCTGAGGCGAAGGAGGCCTTCTGCGCCCTTCAGGGCCATCTGGAGAAGTTAAGAGGTCGTCTGAGGCGAGGGGAGGGGCCTGAGTTCGAGGCCCTCTTGCGAAGGAGCCTTGAGCTTGAGGGGGCCCTCGACTTCGTCCTTCAGGGAGATGATCCCGATTATGTCTTCTGGTGTGAGGTGAGGGGAAAAGGGGTCTTTCTTCACGCCTCACCCCTCACCGTTTCCAAGGAGCTGAAGAGGAGGCTTTACCCGAGGGTTAAGTCCCTGATCTTCACCTCGGCCACCCTGACCACAGGGGGAACCTTCGACCACTTCAAGGAGCGGCTCGGGATAGAGAAATCGACAGAGCTCCTCATCCCCTCTCCCTTTGACTTCCGCCGCCAGGCGGTAATATACATACCCCCCGGGCTACCTGACCCCAACTCCCCCGAGTTCGTCAGGGAGGCGGCAACGGCCATCGAGGCGATCCTTCGGCTGACAGGGGGAAGGGCCTTCGTCCTCTTTACCAGTTACGATCACATGTACCGGGTCCACTCCTTGCTCAAGGGGAGGGTGCCCTTCCCCCTGCTCCTTCAGGGGGAACGCTCGAAGAGGGAGTTGCTTGATCGCTTTCGCCGTGAGATCTCCTCAGTGCTCTTTGCCACCTCCAGCTTCTGGGAGGGGGTGGATGTGAAGGGGGAGGCACTGAGCTGTGTGATCATAGACAGGCTCCCCTTCGATCCCCCCAACGATCCGGTCCTGGAGGCGCGCTGTGAGAGGATATCCCGGGAGGGAGGTAACCCCTTCTCACAGTACCAGCTTCCGGAGGCGATCATCACCCTGCGTCAGGGATTGGGCAGGCTCATCAGGGGCAGGGATGACAGGGGGGTCCTCTGCATCCTCGATAATCGCCTCCTCACCCGCTCCTATGGACGGATCTTCCTGAAGAACCTCCCCCCTGCCCCTGTGGTTCACAGCCTCCGGGAGGTAGAGGAGGTACTGAGGAGTTGGGAGGGATGGGCTTCTACAAGGAGTACTCAAGGAGCGAGATAAGGGAGGTCATCCAACGGGTAAAGGGGAGGGAGGACCCCCTCATCCTATGGGTGAAGGAGCCCCAGGTCAAAGAGGTCTCCCTCGGAGTCTTCCCCGCTTCCTTCAATCCCCCCACCTTGGCCCACCTCCGCCTCATAGAGGAGGCGAAAAGGGGTTTTTCCCTCCAGGGGGTCGCCCTCCTCCTCGACACGAGGCCCATGGACAAGGAGATCGTCGGGGCTCCCTTGGAGGAGAGGGTGCTCATGCTCCTTGGCCTTTTCGGCAAAAGGAGGGATATCTCCATCGGGATATGCAACGAGGGACTATTTGTGGGGAAACTGAAGGCCCTGCGGGCCTTAACGCCTGAGGCGAAGGTGAGGTTTATCATGGGATATGATACCCTGGTGAGGCTCTTTGATCCCCGCTACTATCAGGATATGGGAAAGGCACTGAGGGAGCTCTTCGAAGGGGCCGATCTGTTGGTCGGCTTGAGGGGGGAGGTCACGAGGGATGAGGCACGGGCCTTCCTTTCCCTCCCAGAGGTTCGCCCTTATGCCGAAAGGATCCATCTCTTTGACCTGCCGCCGTCCCTCAAGGGGATATCCTCGACCCAGGTGAGGGAGAAGGTGAAGAGGGGGGAGTCCATCTCGCAGCTTGTGCCCCCTTCAGTGGAGGAGTTCATAAGGGAAAAGGGACTCTACAGGGAGGAAGGATGATCTTTTCACCGTGGAAGATCGGGGAGGTCACCTTCAGGAATCGCCTGGTCCGCTCGGCCACCAATATGAGGATGGCCGGCCCCCGGGGGGAGATCACCGAGGAGCTCATCGAGGTCCACAGGGAGCTTGCCGAAGGGGGGATAGGACTGGATGTGACGGGCCATGCCTTCGTGAGCCCAGAGGGCAGGGCAAATGAAGGCCAGATCGGGGTCCACGAGGACTTCCTCTCCCCGGGCCTGGCGAGGCTCGCTGAGGCTTCTCACCGGGCCGGAGCCAGGATCTTTCTGCAGCTCGCCCACGCGGGGATGATCGCCCGTCCCCTCTCAGGCTCCAGGATGGGGCCTCACTCCCGACGCGGCTCCAGGGAGATGACCCGGGAGGAGATAGAGAGGGTGATCGCCTCCTTCGTCGAGGGGGGAAGGAGGGCCTGGGAGGCGGGCTTTGACGGGGTGCAGCTTCATGCCGCCCACGGCTACCTCCTTTCCCAGTTCCTCTCCCCCATGATCAATAAGAGGGAAGATGAGTACGGAGGCATCCGAGGAGGGGTGAGGGTCCTCAAGAGGATAATCACAGGGATAAAGGAGAGGGCAGGGGAGGGGTTTCCTGTAATCGTCAAAATGGGGGTGGACAAGGGGGATAGAGGGATGGGGGAGGAGGACCTCATCGAGGTCATAGGGGAACTCCTTGAAGCGGGCCTCGATGGGGTGGAGATAAGCCGGGGGGCCACCGATGCCAAGGAGATCATCCGTGAGGGGATTGTCCCGCACCAGAACGAGGCCTATAACCTCGATGTAGCTCGAAAGGTAAAGGGAGCCTTTCCTTCCCTTCCCGTGATCCTGGTGGGAGGGATAAGGAGTGTGGAGGTGGCCGAGGAGGTCCTCTCAGAAGGGATAGACGCCGTCGCCCTCTGCCGCCCCCTGCTGGCAGAACCCCACCTCCCCAGGAGGTGGCGGGGAGGAGACAGACGCCCTTCCGAGTGCATATCCTGCAATCGCTGCATAAGGATCAGGGAGAAAGTGAGGTGCCGACGGGAGAATTGACTTGATCCACTTCTTGGTTTACAATCTAACCATGATTAAGGTCAACATACACGAGATAAAGGTCCATCTCTCCCGGTATCTCAGGGAAGTGGAGAAAGGGGAGACGATTCTTCTGTGCAAGAGGAATGTCCCTGTAGCTGAGATCCGTCCCCTTCGGTCTGAGAGGAGGGCGGAGCGTCCTTTAGGGCGGGCCAAGGGAAAGTTCAAGGTGCCGCCCGAGTTCTTCGAGCCATTGCCTCCTGAGGTCATCGAATCCTTTGAGGGGCGAAGAGGTTGAAGATCCTCTTGGACACTTGTACCTTTCTCTGGATCATAACCGATGCCCCTGAGCTATCGGAACGGGCCCGTTCCCTTTTTAAGGACCCCTCGAACGATGTCTATCTCAGTTCGGTCTCTGTCTGGGAGATGATGGTCAAGCATTCTCTCGGGCGTCTCCCTTTGCCCGAGCCGCCCGAGGGGTTCATCCCGGCCGAGAGGGAGCGGCACGGCATAGAGCCCCTTCCGTTAGAGGAGGGGGCTGTTCTGTATCTCTCACGGCTTCCCAGGTTTCACAATGACCCCTTTGACCGGATGCTGATCTGTCAGGCCATAAATCACGGAATGACCATTCTCACCCCTGATAAGCTGATCGTCCAGTATCCGGTAGCCACCGTCTGGTGAGGGGAGGAAAGGAGGAGGAGAGATGGAGCGTTCAGCGAGGCTTTTTGAGGAGGCGAAGCGGTTTATCCCCGGGGGGGTGAACAGCCCGGTACGGGCCTTCAAGGCCGTGGGAGGAACCCCTCCCTTCATTGAGAGGGCTAATGGATCGAGGGTCTGGGATGTGGACGGGAACGAATACATAGACTACGTGGCCTCTTGGGGGCCGATGATCCTGGGCCATGCTCATCCTCAGGTGATCGAGGCGGTAAAGGAGGCGGCAGAGAAGGGCACCAGCTACGGAGCGCCCACGGCCCTTGAAGTGGAGATGGCCCGGATGATCTGCTCCGCCCTCCCTTCGGTGGAGATGGTCCGGATGGTCAACTCGGGGACCGAGGCAGTGATGTCGGCGATAAGGCTTGCCCGGGCCTTCACCGGTCGGGACAAGGTGGTGAAGTTCGCCGGTTGTTATCACGGCCACGCCGACGGGCTGCTGGTGCGGGCGGGCTCTGGGGCGACCACCCTGGGGGTCCCGGACAGCCCGGGAGTGCCCGAAGGGTACGCCTCCCTGACCCTGATCGCCCCCTACAATGACCTGGAGGCGCTGAGGGCCCTGATGAAGGAGCACCGGGGGGAGGTGGCCTGCGTGGTGGTGGAGCCCGTGGCGGGGAACATGGGAGTTGTGCCTCCGGAGGAGGGGTTCCTCGAGGGCTTAAGAAGGGTATGCGACGAGGAGGGGTGCCTCCTCATCTTCGACGAGGTGATAACCGGCTTCAGGGTGGGCTGGTCAGGGGCCCAGGGGCTTTACGGAGTGAAGCCCGATCTCACCTGCTTGGGGAAGATAATCGGCGGTGGACTTCCCGTTGGGGCCTTCGGCGGCAGAAGGGAGGTGATGGAGAGGCTCGCTCCGGTAGGGAATGTCTATCAGGCCGGGACCCTTTCGGGAAATCCCCTGGCGATGGCTGCAGGGCTTAAGACCCTCCAGATCCTGAAGGAGGAGGACCCTTACGGGCGTCTTGAGGAGATGACCTTATACCTCTGCGAGGAGGCCTCAAAGATCGCCCGCTCACTGGGGCTTGACCTCTTCTTCAGCAGGGTGGGCTCCATGTTTACCGTCTTCTTCACCCCTGGTCCGGTGAGGGACTATGAATCCGCCCGAAGGAGCGACACCGCGGCCTACAGCCGCTACTTCTGGACCCTGCTGAGGGAGGGGATATACGTTGCCCCCTCCCAGTTCGAGGCCGCCTTCCTCTCCACCGCCCACACCGAGGAGGACCTCTCCAAGACGCTGGAGGCCCTCAGGAAGGCCTTCCGGGCGGCAAAGGGATAAAAATAAGGCAGGCGCTGGGCCTGCCCAAATTGACCGAGAAGGGAATTCAGGGGTCGGGATACCCCGACCTTATCAGAGCTTGAATACCAGAAGGAGGGATACGAGCAAGCTGTAGATGACCAGCGACTCGATCATGGCCAAGCCGATGATCATCGGGGTGACGATCTTACCCGAGGCGGCAGGGTTTCGCGCTATCCCCTCCAGGGCCGAGGTTATGCCGCGGCTCTGCCCGATCGCCCCGCCGAAGGCCGCTATGGCGATGCCGAAGCCAGCGGCGATGGCTATCACCTTCTTCACATCGGGGCTTAAACCGGCCTTCACCGCCCCCTCCTCAGCGGCCAGGGCCACAGCAGCTATCCCTGCCACAAAGACCGCCACCAGAAGAAAAAGGGCCACCCTCTTCATCGTTTCACCTCCTTTCCCCGCTTATTCCTCTTCGTGCATCTCCTCAATGGCTCCGGCAAAGTAGGCCATCGAGAGGAGGATGAAGACCAGCGTCTGAACCAACGCCACAAAGAGCCCTAAGAACATCATGGGCAGGGGGATCAGCAGGGGGATCAGGCCGAAGACGATCCCCAGCACATAGTGATCGCCGAAGATGTTCCCGAAGAGACGGATGGACAGGGATACGGGACGGACCAGATGGCTTATCATCTCTATGGGGGCGAAGAGGGGGGCAAGCCAGATGACCGGCCCCAAGAAGTGCTTTACGTATTTTATCCCGTGTTCCCTTATCCCGTAATAATGGGTGAGGAAGAAGACCGTAAGGGCACAGGCCCCTGTGGTGTTCAGGGTCTCGGTGGGGGAATGGAAGCCCGGGATCAGGCCCCAGATGTTGGAGAAGAAGATGAAGAAGGCGAGGGCGCCAATGATCATCATGAACTCCGGCCCCCGGGGACCCATGTTGTCCTTGACGAACTTCAGTATCCCCTCCACGGCCAGCTCCAAGAAGTTCCTCAGGGTCACCTTCTCTTCGGGAATGATGTACTTCTCGGGGTCCTTCCTCATCTTCCTCAGCCCGGCGTAGGCGAGGACCAGGAGGAAGACCATCACCACGATAGCATTGGAGACATGGTGAGGAAGCTGGTTTAGCAACGGGATGACGTCGACGAAGCTGAAAGAGCCGTGTCCTTCTGCAGCCATCCTCTCTCCTCCTTTATTCCCTCATGTATCCCTTTATGCCCTCTATACAGATGGCCAGAAAGATGGTGAAGAGCCCCGCCATGAAGGCAAGGATGTTTACCCACTCCCTCAGAAAGACGACCACCACTACCACCGCCCCTACGAGGCCCAGGAACTTGGCGGCGTACTTTATCGCCACCGATCTCTTCACCTTCCCCTCGGAGAAGCCCTTCTCCAGGATCCGCCTCATGAGCCAGAAGTTAAGGGCCATTATTGCCCCTCCGAAAAAGACCCCTGCAGTTACGCGGAGATCCCGAAAGAGGAGACTTGCGGCCAGAAAAATCCCCATGAGGATCAGGTTGGTCCTCTCGATCGAGGAGATCACTCCTCTCTCTCCTCTTTCTCCATCCTCTTCAGGGCCCGGAAGAGGTTCCTGAACCCTGCAGCGATCCCAAAGAAGAGGAAGACGATCATAAGCCACGGTTCGGTGCCCAACCATCTGTCCAGATAATAACCGATTCCCACCCCCACCGCCACTGCCAGCCCCATCTCCAGCCCCAGGGTGCTGTACCGGAGGATCTGCTCCAGGATCCTTATGCGGGGGGTCTTGGGGGCCAAGATCCACCTTCGTTTAAGGCCAAAGATAAGTAACACATTTCACAATGACAAGTCAACAAGCATCGGCGATTATTATAGTTCTTTGACCCACTTTTTGATTTGGCTTTTTACTTCCCTCCAATTTTCCCTCCAGAGCATCCGAGGCGTCCTTTCTCCATCGGCATCGTCAAAATAGGTTAATCCATAGAGGATGGGCGAAATATCATCCAATTTAAACTTCCTTTGGGCCATCTTTATCAGCTCGGGAAGCGGTTTGTATCGTGTACAGATAGCGTATATATCTATGAAGTCCTTTTTAGAACCTCTTTGGGCAATGGCCACAAGCTTCATGCAGGCGATATCGTCAAGGGAGGCCACCATACAGCCGTAGATCTCACACCGAACAAGAGGGGAAAGAAGAGGATATAAGTACTCATAAAAGCTAACATTAACGCCTCCCATCAAGCAGTGAAGAGTGCCAGCGGAAAAATCCCTCACTCTTAAACTAAGACCTTTCTCCTCTATGTGTTTGGCCATTCTTAGCGGATCTTCTAACTTCTTCTGTCGAAACCAGTCTAAGTCCACTGAATGTCTATGGCCTAAATGGAGAGCAATTCCTGTTCCTCCTGCTAAATAGAAATTCAAAGCATTAGTTA
>CAYRAR010000009.1:0-24079 GCA_964422255.1 uncultured Thermodesulfobacteriota bacterium
AGCAGTTGATCGCCAGTAGGTAAAAATTTCCTCCCCCACCGGAAAGGATAAATTAACGTCTCCCGGGACAGTCCCATTTACCCTTTAGGGCTCTTCTCTGCTTGACCTTTGGCCGGCGTTTTGGCATAGTTCCTCTTTCACGAGGATGAAGAGGGGCTATATCGTCATAGATCAATCCCTCTGTAAAGGATGCGGGCTCTGTGTGGAGGTGTGCCCTCATCAGTTAATCGATTTCTCCGACAAGTTGAACATAAGGGGTTATTTCCCGGCAGAGTTCAAGGGTGGAGAGGGAAATCCTGAGGGGTGCACCGGATGCACCCTCTGCGGGATAGTCTGTCCAGAGGTGGCCATAGAGGTTTATCGTGGGTAAGAAGGTCTTGATGAGCGGGAATCACGCCCTTGGGGAGGCAGCGGTCAGGGCTGGCTGTCGGTGCTATTTCGGCTACCCGATAACCCCCCAGAACGAGTTGACCGAATACATGGCCAAGCGCTTAAATGAGATAGGGGGGATCTTCTTGCAGGCCGAAAGCGAACTGGCGGCCATCAACATGGTGATAGGGGCGAGCATGGCTGGGGCAAGGGTGATGACCTCCTCCTCCTCCAGCCCCGGTATAAGCCTGAAGCAGGAAGGAATTTCCTACCTCTTGGCATGGAACTTCCCGCGGTGATCGTGAACATGACCCGTGGGGGACCCGGCCTGGGGAACATCGCCCCTGCCCAGTCCGACTACTTTCAGGCCACCCGCGGAGGGGGTCATGGCGATTACAGGACCATCGTCCTTGCCCCGAGCTCCGTTCAGGAGATCGTGAACCTGACGATTTTGGCCTTCGACCTCGCGGACAGGTATCGAATACCCACCCTGATCCTTGGAGATGGGATGTTGGGTCAGATGATGGAGCCGGTGGAGTTCCCGGATTTCATCCCCCTCTCTGATCTTCCCCCTAAGGACTGGGCCCTACGAGGGGCTGAGGGGAGGCCTTCCCGGGTAATAAAATCCCTCCTGCTCGACCCGCCCACCGAGGAGGAGCACAACTGGAAGCTTGCCCGAAAGCACGACATCATCGTCTCTCATGAAGTGAGGTACGAGACCTTTTGGCTCGAAGACGCCAAGATGGCGGTGGTATCCTTTGGAACCGCGGCGAGGATCGCCAAGGGGGCAGTAAAGAGGGTGAGGGAGCAGGGATTGAAGGTGGGGCTCTTCCGCCCCATAACCCTGTGGCCCTTCCCCGCAAAGGAACTGAGGGAACTTTCAAAGAGGATCGGTTACTTCCTGGTCTTCGAGCTGAATGCTGGACAGATGGTGGAAGATGTAAAGTTGGCCCTGGAAGGTCGAGGGGAGATCTCCTTTTACGGAAGGCCAGGGGGGGTGGGGGTGACCCTAATGGAGAGGAGCAGGGTCATCACCAGCCGCTACTATCAGAAGAGGTTGAGCTGAGATGGACTTCAAGAGGGTATTCGGGAGGCCAAAGAGCCTGAAACGAGCGGCCTTTCATTACTGTCCCGGCTGCGGGCACAGCATTATCCACCGCCTCATCGCTGAGGTGATCGACGAGATGGGGATGCAGGGGCGGACCATAGGGGTCCCTCCGGCCGGATGTGCGGTGCTCGCTTACAACTATCTGGACGTAGATATGGGAGAAGCCCCCCACGGGAGGGGAGCGGCTGTGGCCACGGGGCTCAAGAGGATCCTGCCCGACAGGCTCATCTTCACCTATCAGGGTGACGGCGATATAGCCGCCATAGGAACTGCCGAGACAGTGCATGCTGCCAACAGGGGCGAGAAGATCACCACCATCTTCGTCAATAACGGGGTCTACGGGATGACCGGTGGGCAGATGGCTCCGACCACCATACTCGGCCAGGAAACGACGACCACCCCAGGAGGGAGGAGTGACTCCCGGGATGGCTTTCCGCTGAAGCTCAGCGAGATGGTGGCCCTTTCCCCGGGGGTCGCCTATCTGGTGAGGACGGCGGTGACCGGGCCGAAGAGGATCATGGAGACGAAGAGGGCCATCCGACGGGCCTTCGAGATCCAAATGGAGGGACTCGGCTTCACTCTGGTGGAGGTCCTCTCCCCTTGCCCCACCAACCTGAAATTAAGGCCCCCTGAGGCATGGCGCTGGGTCGAGGAAAAGATGACCCAGTTTTTCCCTTTAGGGGTAATCAAGGACGTCAAGAGGGGAATAAGCCCATGTTGATAAAAACCATCTTCGCAGGGTTTGGGGGACAGGGGGTGCTCATGATGGGATATCTCTTGGCGGTGGCAGGGATGCAGGAGGGGAAAAACGTCACCTACCTTCCCTCCTACGGAGCGGAGATGAGGGGGGGGACGGCCAATTGCACGGTGGCCATCTCCGATGAGGAGATCGCCTCGCCCATCGCCTCGGAGCCGGAATATGTGGTCGTGATGAATAAACCCTCTCTGATACGCTTCCAGAATCAGGTCCAATCCGGGGGAATGATCTTCATCAATACCAGCCTGGTGGACATGAGGCCCATTCGGGGCGACATAGAGGTGTGTGAGGTCCCGGCCAACGAGCTGGCCCTCCAACTGGGGAACGAGAGGGCGACCAACATGGTGATGCTCGGGGCTTTCGTGAAGAGGATGGGCCTCGTCTCCTTGGAGACGGTGAAGACCGCGGTCAAGGAGGTCTTCCTCACCAAAAACCCCGCTTTTCTCGAGATGAACGAGAGGGCGCTTATGAAGGGTTTCTCCTATCTCGATAACAACAGGAGGGGAAAAGATGCCGGTTAAGCAGATCTCGGTCAGTCTGGAGAACGTGCCTGGGAAGCTCTCGGAGGTCAGCGAATATCTGGGAGCCAACGGGATAAACATCATCGCCATCAGTGTGGCTGAGGCAACGGATCTGAGCGCCGTCAGGTTTGTGGCCAATGATCCCCAGAAGGCGATAAACGTCCTCAAGAGCCATGGATACTCGGTAAAGGTGAAAGATGTGCTGGCCGTGGAAGCCCCCAACCATCCCGGGGGGCTGAACGCCGTACTCAAACCCCTGAAGGAGGCGAACATCAACGTCGACGATCAGGACCGCGTTCTCCCCTCTGCTCAGGCAGGTGTAAAGGTAGTTCACGTGGACAAGATGGAGGAGGCGATAGCGGTCCTCAAAAAGAACTGGGTGAAGATGCTGAACGAGGAGCTCTATTCCATGTGAACTTTCCCTGACAGGCACTTGGTAAGGACATACTGAACACCTTTAAATCGGTTCAGGTAGCTGACGAAGCTTCCCAAGGGCCTCATTACCCCCTCAAGCAAAAGGACTGGAAACCGCAATATCCGATCTGCCAATAAAGATCCAGAGCTTCTTAATCTCTCCAAAGGGGTCATCCCTCCCATCCCATACCCAAAATGGGGCCTCAGGTAATTCCATGTGTCCTGCCACCTCTGGGCCCTCTCTATGAAGGCTAAGGTATGGAGACACCTCTCGACATGTACCATCAGAAATGCCTCATCATCCTGCCTATGGGCATTCTCTATCACCCCCAAAAGGTGCTTCGCCCCAGCAGGTGGGCAGAGAGTCTGCGGTACCTGTAGCCTGTCCTTTTGGCCTCCAAGAGGATCAGGAATTCGAGGTCCCTGGGGGTCCCAACATCCCTAAAGAAGGAAAAGAGAATTTAAGCGGCTAAAAGACGGGATATCCTCCCCAAAAAGTGTTCAGTATCTCCATACCTATCTACGAGCCCCAGGGGCCGCAAGTTGACACCCCCATGGCTATGTGATGAAATGAGAAAAAGATGAACCTTATTTTTTTTCGCGTCACCCTGATACTCTATGGAGGAGGAAGCCTCTTTTTCCTCCTCTCCTTTTCGTCCATCTTCAGCAGGTTCCTCCCTTGGGGAGCAAGGGCATTTTTCCTGGGCTTCCTGTTCCATTCGGCCACCTTCCTCATCAGGTGGTGGGAAGGGGGGCATGCCCCCTGTGCGAGCCTTCATGAATCCTTCTCCTTCTTCGCCTGGGGACTGATGGGGGTGTTCCTGCTCCTGCGCAAAAGGCAAAGGGTAGACGTCCTCGGGGCCTTTGTGGGAATCCTCGCCCTCCTGATGCTCCTCGGGGCCTGCCTCACCCCGAAGGAGATCGTCCCCTTACCTCCGGCCCTCCAGAGCATCTGGCTCCCAATCCACGCCATCCTTGCCTTCTCTGGAGATGGGGCCTTCGCCCTTGCCTTCTGTGCCGGCGTGATGTACCTGATTCAGGAGCACCTCCTGAAAAACAAGCGCTTTGGCCCGCTGAGCAGAAAGCTCCCCTCCTTGGAGGTCCTCGACGAGATAAACTACCGCTGCCTCACCATCGGCTTCCCCCTCCTGAGCGTGGGGATCATCACCGGGGCCATCTGGGCCCGTTACGCATGGGGAAGCTACTGGAGCTGGGACCCCAAGGAGACATGGTCATTCATAACCTGGTTGATCTACGCTGCCCTGCTGCATCAGCGCCTCACCATCGGCTGGAGGGGAAGGAAGGCAGCGATAATGGCCATCGTGGGATTCGGGGCGGTGATCTTCACCTTCCTCGGGGTGAACCTCATCCTCGGAGGCCTCCATTCCTTTACCTCCTGAAGGATCGGAGATCGATGAGGGAAATCGTCCTCTTCGGGACAAATCACAAGGCAGCACCGGTGGAAGTGAGGGAGAGGTGCTCCTTCGAGGGGGAAGGGCTGCAGAGGGGATTGAAGGACCTCCTTTCCCTCCCCGAGGTGCAGGAGGGAGCGATCCTCTCCACCTGCAACCGGGTAGAGATCTATGCGGCAACAGGGGCCCCTGAGGAGGGGTTGCGACAAATAAGGGGGTTCATCGGTGAGAGATCGGGCCTGTCTGACGATGAGCTCTCCCGTTTCTTCTACTCCTATACAGGGCGGGAAGCGGTGAGGCACATCTTCCGTGTGGCCTCAAGCCTCGATTCGATGGTGGTGGGAGAACCCCAAATCCTCGGTCAGATAAAGGATGCCTACCGGAAGGCGGCCGAGGAGGGATGTCTGGGCCTCCTTCTGCATCGCCTCTTCCAGAAGACCTTCTCAGTAGCCAAACGGGTACGGACCACTACAGCCATAGGGGATAAGGCCATCTCGGTGAGCTTTGTGGCTGTGGAGCTGGCCAAGAGGATCTTCAGGGATCTGGGCGAGAAGATGGTCTTGGTGATCGGGGCGGGGGACATGTGTGAACTGGCGACCCAGTACTTTGTGCGGGCGGGGGTCAAGGGGATCAAGGTAACGAACAGGACCCATGAGCGAGCGGTGGAACTGGCGGAGAGGTTTGGAGGGGAGGCGATACCCTTCTCCCATCTGTTAGATGGGCTCATGGAGGCGGACATCGTGCTCAGCTCAACGGGATCACCCCACTACTTGGTAAGGAAAGAGGAAGTGGCCACAGTGCTGAGGAGGAGAAAGCAGCGTCCCCTCTTCTTCATAGATATAGCAGTACCCCGGGATATAGACCCTGAGGTAAATAGCCTCGATAATGCGTACCTGTATGACATAGACGACCTGCAGGAGGTAGCGGACGCCAACGTGAAGGATCGCTTGAAGGAGGCACAGAGGGCCGAGGCGATAATAGAGGAGGAGGTGGACAAGTTCTATCGCTGGAAGGAGACCCTCGATGTTGTCCCCACCATCGTCTCCCTAAAAGAGCGGATGGAGAGGATAAGGGAGGGGGAGCTCCGAAAGAGCATGGGGGCGCTCTCTCGCCTTGACCCTCAGGAACGAGAGGCGGTGGAGGCCTTAACGGAGGCGATCATCAAAAAGGTGCTCCACGGCCCCATAAAGATGTTGAAAGAGGTCTCCGGGACCCCTGAGGAAGGGCTTTATATGGAGCTCATAAGGAGGCTCTTTCAGATCGAGGACTGAAAATGAAGATCCTTACCCTCGTCCTTATCATCTTTTTCACCATCTCCTCCCCCCTTAGGGGGCTCGCTCTCAGTACCTCTGAGGAGAAAAAGCTCGGAGAGAGGCTCGCCAAGGAACTTGCCAGAAAGCTGGAGATCGTAAGAGATCCCGTGATCAACTTCTATGTCTGGAGAGTGGGCAAGAGGATCGTGAAGGAGGCCTCGGACACCCGCTTCCGGTATCGCTTTTACGTGGTGAAGGAACCGGAACCCAACGCCTTCACCATCCCCGGAGGGCATGTATATGTGACCAGCGGCCTGCTGCGCATGGTGGAGGACGAGGACGAGCTCGCCGGGGTGCTGGCCCATGAGGTGGCCCATTCGATCCTCCGGCATATCTCTAAGGCGATGGACAGGGCCAAGAGGATCTCCCTGGCCACCTTGGCGGCGATAATCGCCGGGGCCTTCCTCTCCCGCAACGCCAAGGGGGCAGAGGCCATAGGCACCAGCGCCATCGCCATGGCCCAGAGTCTCATGCTCCGGTACACCCGGGAGAACGAGGTGGAGGCCGATCAACTTGGTGTGAAGCTGATGACGAGGGCCGGCTATCGGCCAGGGGCTATGGTCAGGTTTTTGAAGAAGATCTACAAGTGGGAGAGGATGACCTCCCCCGATGTCCCCACCTATCTGAGGACCCATCCGGCCATAAGCGACAGGATCGCCTACCTCTCTCAGTCCTACCCTTCCGTTGACGTAGTCCGGTCCCATACCCTGGGCGGTCTGAAGAAGGTCCAGAAGAGGGTGTTTGTCATCGAGAAGGGGCCCTTTGGCGCCCTGGAACAATTCGGTGAGCTCACAGGTGATGATCCGGACCTCCTTTACGGGTTGGGGATAGCGCTTCTCGGGAGCGGGAGGGAGGAAGGGGCCTTAAGTTGTTTCGAGAAGGCCCTCTCCAAGTCCCCAGATGACCCCTATATCCTCCGGGAGATCGGCCTGGTCCTTTACAGAAGGGGAGCCCCTCGAAAGGCCTGCCCTTACTTGGAGAAGGCCGTCGAAGCCTTCCCCCTCGATGAGGAGTTGATAGACGCCCTGGCCCTCCTCTACCGGAAGGAGGGGAGATGGGACGAGGCAGTGCTGCTCTATGAGAGGGCGCTTAAGGAGGAGATGTGTCCAGCCCTCTACCGCTCCTTGGGAGAACTTTACGCCCAGAAAGGGGATAGGGTCCTGGCCCATAAGAACTTCGGCCTCTTCTTCCTAAGGAAAGGGGATAAGAGAATGGCCCTGTACCATTTCAGGAAGGCCATGAAGGAGGCCCGAGGGGCGGAGAAGAGAGAGATTGAGGGCCTGATCGAGGAGTGTGAGCGTTGAGGAAAGTCCGTCAAAACGGGAGACCTTTTTAGGAGGGAGGAGATGAAGATAAGGAACCCGAACGTGCAGAGGATCATTGATTCCCACATAAGGGAGTGGTTCATCAGGGAAGAGCAGGAAAGGCCGCGGCCCCATAAACCTCTCATCCTTATCTCTCGCCAGAGGGGCGTGGGGGGAATGGAGGTGGCCAGGAGGCTCTCGGAGCGGCTCGGCTGGCCTTACTACGGGAAGAACATCATCCAGGAGATCGCCAAGGCCCTAAAGACCGATCCTACCCGAATGGAGATCCTCGATGAGAAGGAGAGGAGCATTCTGCTCGAGTACACCAACGTCTTCGTCAAAGATCCCAACACATCCCAAGAGGAATACGTCCTCTATCTGCGCCGTTTCATCAAGAAGCTCGGTGAGGTGGGTGGGGCGATCATCGTGGGAAGGGGAGCCAACTTCGTCATCCCCCCGGAGAGGGCCCTGAGGGTCAGGCTGGTGGGGAGACCCAAGGGGTGGGAGAGATACCTGAAGGAGAAGTACGGGATACCTGAGGAAGAGGCAGAAAGGACCCTCAAGGAGTGGGATAAAGAACAGAGGGAGTTCATAAGGAGGTTCTTCAAGGAGGAGATAGATGAACCCCGTCACTACGACATGATCCTGAACATGGGGACCTACGACTGGGATGGGGCCGTGGAACTGATCTTGGAGGCCTACCGGAGGAAGTTCCCTCAGATCCTCCTTTAGCAGACCTGCCCCAGCCCACAGGTTATCACCTGCCCTTCTCGGGTGCCGCTCCGGTAGACGGTGATTCCCTTGCAGCCCATCTCGTAGGCAAGGAGGAAGGCCTCCCTTACTTCCTCGGGGGTGGCGTGGGAGGGGAAGTTTATGGTCTTGGAGACAGCATTATCGGTATGGCGCTGGAAGGCGGCCTGGATTTGGACATGGCGTCGAGGGGGGATCTCGAAAGCGGTAAGGAATAACCGCCTTTTCTCTTCGGAGATGGGGAGACCCTGGGGCAAGGTGCCGGTGCCCTTCAACGTCTCCTCGAGCCCCCTGGACCAGAACCCCTCCTCCTTGGCCATCTTCAGGAAGACCGGGTCTATGGTGAAGACCTCCACATCCCCGAGCATCCTCTTGGTGTAGGCAAGGGCGAAGAGGGGTTCGATCCCCGGGGAGCAGTTGGCGATGATGCTCAAGGTGCCTGTAGGGGCTATGGTGGTAAGGGTGGCGTTCCTCAGGGGGGGCTCTCCCCTTGAGGCATACACGCTCCTGGGGAAGTTGGGAAAGGGACCCCTCTCCTCGGCGAGTTTCCTCGATGCCTCATGGGCCCGCTCGTTGATGAAGGCCATGAGTTCCCCCCCCACCCTCACCGCCTCATCCGAGTCATAGGGGACACCGAGGAGGATCAGCAGATGGGCAAACCCCATCACTCCCAAGCCGACCTTCCGGTTGGCCTTGCTCATACGCTCTATCCGCGAGAAGGGGTAACGGTTCACCTCTATAACATCGTCGAGGAACCTGACCGCAAGATCCACGGTCCTGCCCAGTTTCTCCCAATCCACCCCCTTTCCCCTCACCATGTGGGCGAGGTTTATCGAGCCGAGGTTGCAGGACTCATAGGGCAGGAGGGGCTGCTCCCCGCACGGGTTCGTGCTCTCGATCTCCCCCAGGGAAGGGGTGGGGTTCGACCGGTTTATGGTGTCGATGAAGAGGGCCCCGGGCTCGCCGTTCTCCCAGGCACATTCGGCTATGAGTTCAAAGAGCTCCCGGGCGCTCTCCCTCCTCACGACCTCCCCTGTGCGGGGGTTGATCAGGGGAAAATCCTTCCCCTTTTTCAAGGCCTCCATGAAGGCATCTGTTATTGCCACCGAGAGATTGAAGGAATTGAGCTCCCGGGGGTCTCTCTTCGCCGTGATGAATTCCCGAACATCAGGGTGGTCTACCCTAAGAACCCCCATGTTCGCCCCCCTCCGGGTGCCCCCCTGCTTTATCACCTCGGTGGCCATATCGAAGACCCTCATGAAGGAGACAGGGCCGCTGGCCACCCCATGGGTACTGGAGACCACGTCCCCTCGGGGCCTGAGCCTGCTGAAGGAGAAGCCCGTCCCCCCTCCGCTCTGGTGGATCAGGGCAGCCTGCTTCAGGGCCCCGAATATCGAGGGGAGGGAGTCCTCCACAGGGAGGACGAAACAGGCAGCGAGCTGCCCCAGACGGCGTCCGGCGTTCATCAGGGTGGGGGAGTTGGGGAGGAAGTCGAAGGAGGCCATCAGCTCGTAAAAGGCCTCGGCCATCTCCTCCTCCCTCCCCGAGGAGAAGATCCTCTCGGCTCGGGCCACATGACAGGCCACCCTCCTGAACATCTCCTCAGGGCTCTCTATCACCTCCCCCTTCTCGTCTTTCCTCAGGTAGCGGGCCTTGAGGACCGTGAGGGCCCCTTCACTGAAGCGCAGGCTCATGTAATCTCCCTTCACGGAGGGATGGCTTTACCATCTTTCTGTACCAGAGGAACCAGGGGGTATCCAGAAGGCCGATGACGTTCTTGCTTATCACCTGCCCCAGGATGAGGGGGCCTACAGGGGCGACCCCCCAGAAGGCAAAGAGGACGAAGAGGAAGCTATCCACGGTAAGGTTGAGGAGGTCACTCGACATGCTCCTCAAGAGGACCCTCCGCTCATACCTCCTCTTCAACCAGGAGAAGATGTGGGCATCCAGGTTCTGGCAGATGAGGAAGGAGGCCCAGGAGGCGGCGGTGATACGTATCCCCTGATGGAAGATCTTCTGCCAGGCCTCCTCCTGCAGGAAGAAAGGTGCAGGGGGAAGCGCCGCCGTGATGATCAGAAAGAGGACGAGGAGGATCTGGGTAAGGAAGGCGATCAGGATCGCCATCCTCGCCTTACTTATCCCGTACACCTCGTTTATCATGTCGAGGGCCTGAGCCACAAAGGGATAAAGAAAGACGGCCGCCGGGGCAAAGAGGGAATAGAATCCGAGGTCAAACCTGACGATCCTCACCGCCACGATCTGGGAGACCCCCAGGTAGATGGTATAGAAGGCCACCAGCACCGCGTATCCGTACTCGGGGATCCGTCGGACGAAGGAGGCACTCAGGTAAGTCACCAATGTAAGACTCACTGCCCAATAAATCCAGACCATCTTCCTATTGCCGTTAAGACCAGAAACTATGAGACGAAGGCGTCCTTATAATCCTTCTGCCCTTCAGCGAAGAGATCCTTCACCAGGCCGATGAACATCTTCACCTTCCGGGAATAAACCCGCTTCTTGCGGTAGGCGAGGAAAAACTTGAGGACAGGGACCCCCTCCTTCAAGGGGATCTCCTTCAGCTCACCCCTCTCAAGGTCTTGTCTCACCATCTCCATTGGGAAAAAGGAAACCCCCATCCCCTCCTTGATCATCTTCTTGATCGCCTCATTGCTGCCCGCCACGCTGACCACCTCAAAATCGTTAAGGCGCATCCCCTTGCTGTTGAGGAAATCTTCGACTATCGCCTTGATCCCCACCGCCTCCTCCCGCAGGAAGATCTTCGTCCTCTGCAGATCCTTCAAAGATAGATCCGCTCTATCGGCGACCTTATCCGGGGAAGCCACCAGCAGGAAGGGTTCCTGGAGCAACTCCTCCACCCTGATCCCCTTATGGCGTGCCTGGATCTCGATGATTCCCACATCAAGCTCACCGCTCAGCAACCCATCGAGGATGGGGGGGAAGTAACTGATCTGGGTCGATAGCTTCAATTCAGGGTGATGGTCCTTTAAGGCGTCAGCGATCATGGGGAGGATCAGCTCCCCAGCGACGGGACAAGCCCCTACCTTCAACGTCTCGCTTACCCCTTTTCGGTGATCTTCCATGACGGCCATCAGCTCATCGTGAAGGTCGGTCAGCCTCTTCGCGTACCGGTAGAGGGTCTCGCCCGCCGGGGTGAGCCTTATCCCTGACTTCCCCCTCTTGACGATCGGTAGCCCGAAGCTCTCCTCCAGCCCCTTGACCTGATAGGTCACCGCTGGCTGGGTGAGCCCCAGGGAACGGGCCGCCTCGCTGAGGCTTCCCTTCTCCACCACCGCAACGAATACCTTCAGACTGAGAAGATCGACTTCCATCCCGGAAGAAATTTTATCATAAATAGCCATAATGCTGTCAATAAAAAAGATCAAAAGGGACTTACCTGTAAAGCCCCTTCTCTTCTATGTAACGCTCGGCCTCTGGAGGTAGGAGATAGCGAATGGATTTCCCCTCCCTTATCGCCTTGCGGATAAAGGTGGAGGATATGCCGATGGGGGTGATGGGGAGAAAGTGCAGAGAGGTGCCGGAAGGATGGACGTAGCGCCCCTCTCCTTCCCTCCTGTACCCCTCCTCCTTCATCAGAGGGGCCTTCTCGGGTTCGAACCCCTCTCGGGAGACGACCACGAAGTGAGCCAGAGTGAGGAGGGTTCTGTATTCTCGCCAGGTTTCCAGCTCCGAGAAGGCATCGGCCCCCAGGATAAAGAAGAGTTCCCCTCCCTTGAGATGTTTCCGGTAATACCTCACCGTCTCCACCGAATAGGAAGTCCCTCCCCTCCTTATCTCCACGTCCGAGGCCTCAAAGCGGGGATTTGAGGCGATGGAGCGCACGAGCATCTCCCAACGGTCCCGGACATCAACTGCCGGCCCTTCCTTGTGGGGGGGATGGGCCGCGAGCACGAAGAACACCTTCTCCAGCCCCAGGGCCTCGGCCACCTCCTCCGCTGCCCGGAGGTGCCCCAGGTGGATCGGATCAAAAGTGCCGCCGAAGAGGCCTATCCTACGAGGTGCGGATATGGCCATCGCCGTAGACGATGAACTTGGTGGTGGTGAGGTCCTCAACCCCCATGGGGCCGAAGGCATGAAGCTTGGTGGTGCTTATGCCGATCTCTGCCCCGAGGCCAAACTGATAGCCATCGCTGAAGCGGGTGGAGGCGTTCACCAGCACTGTGGAGGAGTCCACCTCCTGGAGGAAGCGCTGGGCATGAGAATAGTCGGAGGTGATGATGGCATCAGTGTGCTTTGAACCGTACCGGAGGATGTGCTCTATCGCCTCATCGAGCCCTCCAACCACCCTCACTGCCAGAATCAGGTCGAGGTACTCGGCGTACCAGTCCTCCTCAGTCGCCTCAACTATCCCCGGGATTATCTCTCTGGTCCTGGAGCAGCCCCTGAGCTCCACCCCTGCCTGCTGGAACCGTTCCGCCATCCGAGGGAGGAACCGTTCGGCTATCCCCTGATGGACCAGGAGGGTCTCCATGGCGTTGCAGACCCCTGGCCTCTGGACCTTAGCGTTGTAGCAGACCTCCCAGGCCATCTCCAGGGGGGCAGACTCGTCCACGAAGATGTGGCATACTCCCTTGTAGTGCTTTATCACCGGGATCCTGGAGCGTTCCGTAACGAACCGGATCAGCCCTTCCCCTCCCCGCGGGATGATCACGTCGATGTAATCCTCGAGGAGCAGCATCTCCTCGGTCGCTTCCCTTTCGGTGAAGGGGATGAGCTGAACCGCCTGGGAGGGGACTCCGGCTTCCTGGATTGCCTCCTGAAGCACTCCCACTATGGCCAGGTTGGAGTTTATCGCCTCAGATCCCCCTTTAAGTATCACCGCATTGCCTGCCTTGAGACAGAGGGCAGCGGCATCGGCCGTCACGTTGGGCCTGGCCTCGTAGATCACCCCGATCACCCCCAGGGGGATCCGCATCTTCCCCACCAGAAGCCCGTTGGGACGTCTCCACATCCTCACCACCTCCCCCACTGGATCGGGCAGGGCGGCGATCTCCCTTATCCCCTCGGCCATCCCCTCGATGATCTTTTCGGTGAGGGTGAGACGGTCAATGAGGGCCCCCCTGATCCCCTTCCTCTTGGCCTCCTCGACGTCCCTCCTGTTCTCCTCGAGGAGCATGGCCTTCCGCTCAAGGAGCCTCTCTGCCATCCCCCTCAGGGCCCCATCTTTGACCCGTGAGGGGAGCCTGGCCACCCTGACCGAGGCCTCCCTCGCCTCCTTGGCCATCCTCCTGACCTCTTCCTTTATTCCCATGGTCACCTCCCTTCCGAGACTTACAGCACCGCCAAATTATCCCTGTGGATCACCTCGTCGGCGTACTTGTAACCGAGGACCCCCTCGATCTCGGTGCTCTTCTTCCCGATGATGCGGCTGAGCTCCTCCGAGCCGTAATTGACCAGCCCCCGAGCGAACTCCTCTCCCTGTAAGTCCTTGCATATCACCAAGTCCCCCCTCCCGAAGGACCCCACAACCCTTTTAACTCCGGAAGGCAGAAGGCTTTTACCCCTCCTCAGGATAGCCTCCTTTGCCCCCTCATCCACCATCAGCTCCCCTTTCGGACGGAGGTGAAACCCGATCCACCTCTTCCTCCCATGAAGCCTCTTTCCATGGGGGAGAAATAGGGTCCCCACCTCCTCCCCGGCCCATATCCTCTTGAGCACCTCGGGAACCTCTCCCTTTGCCAGGATCATGGGGATGCCCAAGCGGGCGACGATCTTTGCAGCCCTCAGTTTGGCCAGCATGCCTCCCGTGCTGAGCTGGCTGGAGGTGCTCCCGGCCAGGGTCTCCACCTCGGGGGTTATCTCCCGGACGATGGGGATCACCCTCCTGCCCTGGGGTCCATCCTCATAGAGCCCTTCCACATGGCTCAGGATGACGAGGAGCTGGGCATCCACTAAGCCCGCCACCAGGGCCGCCAGCAGGTCGTTGTCCCCGAACTTTATCTCCTCGATGGCCACGGAGTCGTTCTCGTTGATGATGGGCACGACCCCAAACTCCAGGAGGGTAAAGAGGGTGTTGCGGGCGTTCAGGTACCTGTCCCGTTCCCTGATGTCCTCATGGGTGAGGAGGACCTGAGCCACCTTCATCCCCTTGCGGTCGAAGGCCTCCTCGTAAAGGCGCATGAGGATCCCCTGACCCACCGCTGCTGTGGCCTGAAAATGGGATATGGACTGGGGCCTTTGTTTGAGGCCGAGCCTCTCCATCCCCGCGGCGATCGCCCCGGAGGAGACCAGCACCACCTCCTTTCCCTCCCCCCTCAGCCACTCGATCCCATCGGCCAGCTGATGGAAGAAATCCCGCCTGAGCCCGTGGGACAGGGAGACCAGAAGGCCGCTTCCCACCTTGATGATCACCCGCTGGGTCTTTCGGACGATTTCAGCCCTTTCCCCTGACATCCCTCAGCTCCTCGACCTTCTCTCCTACCGCCCGTACCAACTCCCTCAATCCCTCTCCAGTGTAAGCTGAGATGGGGAAAAAGGGAAGGCCCTTCCGCAAAAATTCCTCCCTTATCTCCTCCACCCTCTCCCTCACCTCGGGCAGATCTATCTTGTTAAGGGCCACCACCTGAGGTTTCTCCCTGAGGGAGGGATGGAAGAGGGAGAGCTCCCGGTTTATCCCCTCAAAGAGGGCGATGGGATCCCGCTCCTTCCCCGATACGTCGATCATGTGGATGAGGAGGAGGGTCCTCTCTATGTGGCGGAGAAAGCGACTCCCCAGGCCTGCTCCCCTGTGGGCCCCCTCGATCAGACCGGGGATGTCGGCGGCTACGAAGCTCTTGTGCTCGTCATAGGCCACCACCCCGAGATGAGGGGTGAGGGTGGTGAAGGGATAGGAAGCCACCTTGGGCCTGGCCGCCGAGATCCTGGAAAGGAGGGTCGATTTTCCCGCGTTGGGGTATCCTACGATCCCCACATCGGCCAGGAGTTTGAGCTCAAGGCGCAACCTCCTTTGCTGCCCGGGCTCTCCTTCCTCGGCGAAACGGGGTGCCCGATGGGTGGGGGTGGCAAAGTGGGCGTTCCCCCTTCCGCCTCTGCCTCCCCTGGCCACCACCGCCCTGTCTCCCTCCTTGACGAAGTCCTTTATCAGCTCCCCGTTCTCCGCATCCCAGACCACTGTCCCCACGGGGACGCGGATCAGCAGGTCTTCACCGTCGCGGCCGTGCTGCTTCTTCCCTTTGCCGTGCCCTCCGTTCTGGGCCCGGTAATGCTGTCGATATTTGAAATCGAGAAGGGTGGTAAGGTGGGCATCTGCCACCATGATCACGTCCCCGCCCCTCCCTCCGTCCCCTCCATCGGGTCCCCCCCGGGGGACATACTTCTCCCTCCGGAAGCTGACACAACCCCTTCCGCCATCACCCCCTTTGACCCAGATGGTCGCTTCGTCAACGAAATTCATCCCTTAAATTATAGTTTTTTGTGAGAGTCCCTGCAATTTTTAAGAAGGCTAACCTTTACCCCTCCTCCCTTTCGGGATAAAATTGGTTATGATGGAACGGGTAAGCCGGAGGGAATTCCTGCGGCGTTGGGGAAAGGGGATCTTGGGAATAGGTCTCCTATCCCTGCCCCTCCCCCGCCGAAGGGCAGAGGCCAAGGGTTTTGAGCCCAGAAAGGGGTTCCTTGAGCCCATTCCTTCTCCCTTTTTTCGCCCTCTGGAGGGGAAGGATGTGGAGTGTATCCTCTGCCCTCGCCACTGTGAGATCTCCCCTGGAGAGAGGGGCCACTGTGAAGTGAGGGAAAACCGGGATGGGACCCTTTACACCCTGGCCTATGCCAACCCCTGTGCCGTGCACATCGACCCGATAGAGAAGAAGCCCTTCTTCCATGTGCTGCCCGGTACCCGCTGCTTCTCCATCGCCACCGCAGGATGTAACCTCGACTGCTGCTTCTGTCAGAACTGGCAGATATCTCAGACCTCCCCGGACAAGACGTACAACTACCATCTTCCTCCTCAGCGGGTGGCAGAGCTGGCCGCTGCCTACGATTGCCCCACCATCGCCTCCACCTACACCGAACCGACCGTCTTCTTCGAGTACACCCTGGCTGCGGCCAAGGCGGCAAAGAAGCGGGGGATCATCTACACCTATCACTCTAATGGCTTCATCGAGCCAGAGCCCTTGAGGGAATTGGGCCAATACCTGGGTGCGGCCTGCGTGGACCTGAAGGGCTTCAGCGAGGAGTTCTACGAGAAGATGAGCAACGCCTCCTTAGCTCCAGTGCTCAGGACCCTTAAGGCGATCCACGGAATGGGGATCCACCTTGAGATCGTCAACCTGGTCATCCCCACCAAAAACGACGATCCCGGCATGATAAGGGAGATGTGCCTCTGGATAAAGCGAGAGCTCTCCCCCTCCGTTCCCCTCCACTTCTCCCGCTTCTTCCCCATGTATCGACTGACCAAGCTCCCCCCTACTCCCGTGAGTACCCTGGAACGAGCGAGGGAGGTGGCCCTCGAGGTGGGGCTCGAGTACGTCTATATCGGGAACGTCCCCGGCCATGAGGCCGAAAACACCTATTGCCCCCGCTGCAAGGAGCTTCTCATAAGGAGGAGGGGGTTCTTCGTGCTGGTCAACCACCTGAAGGGGGGGAAGTGTCCCCGTTGCGGTAAGGAGATACCGGGCATATGGGAGAGGCCTACATAAAGTTCCTCGGCACAGCCGGGGCCAGGATAGTGGTCTTCAAGCAGCTTCGGGCCTCGGGGGGACTGTGGCTCTCCGCAAATGGCACCGAGCTCCTCATCGACCCCGGACCAGGCTCCCTCCTCCGGGCCCTTTCCTCCCGCCCCTCCCTCTCTCCGGCGAGGCTTGACGGGGTCCTCATCACCCATCGCCATCTCGATCATGCCGCCGACGTGAACGTGATAATCGAGGCGATGACCGAAGGGGGGTTCAAGAGGAGGGGGGTGCTTTTCGCACCCAGGGATGCCTTAGAGGAGGACCCGGTCGTCCTCCAGTATGTGAGAGAATACTTGGAGGAGATAGAGATCTTGGAGGAGGGGAAGAGCTACACCTTGGGGGGACTCTCCTTCAGGACACCCCTTCGCCACCGGCATCCCGTGGAGACCTATGGCCTTTATTTCACCCTGCCCCACGGAGTCGCCCTTATCACCGACACCCTTTACTTTCCGGAACTCAAGGAGGCCTACCGAGGAGCAGAGATCTTGATCCTCAATGTGGTAAGGGCAGGGGAGAGGAAGGAGGAGATCCAGCATCTCACCCTTTCGGATGCAAGGCTCCTCATCGAAGGAATCAAACCCAAGAGGGCCGTCCTCACCCACTTCGGGATGTCAATGCTCAAGGCGAAGCCTTGGGAGGTGGCCTCGAGGTTGAGCGAGGAGACGGGCACGGAGGTGATAGCGGCGAGGGATGGGATGTCCCTCCAGTTGTAGTCAGAAGATCTCGGCCTCCCTCTCCTCCCAGATCCAATGAGAGGGAAGATAGATTCCCTCTCCTCCTTCGAAGTGCAAGTGCTCCTGGGGAAGCTCCTGCAGGAAACGGGAGGGAGGACGGCGCACCTTGGGACCGAAGAGTCCCCTCCTTGACGCCCAGCTCAGGTAGAGCTTCTCCTTCGCCCGGGTGATCCCCACATAGCATAGACGGCGCTCCTCCTCCAACTCATGTACATCCCCCAGGCGGAGGTAATGGGGCAGGAGCCCTTCCTCCATCCCGATGATGAAGACCACGGGGAACTCCAATCCCTTGGCGCTGTGAAGGGTCATCAGGGTGACCCTGTTGCCCCCTTCATACTCGTCTATGTCGGTGAGGAGGCTCAGTTGGGCGAGGAGCTCGAAGAGGTCCTCTTCCTTCTCCTTGAGGGCCGCGATGAACTCCCGCACGTTTTCAGAGCGCATCTCTCCCTCGGGTCCCATCTGCTGGAGGTACTCGAGGTATCCCGTCCTCTCCACCACCCACTGGAGGAGCTCCCAGACCTCGGCCTTCTGGGCCAACTCCCTCATCTCCTCTACGAGCCTCCTGAATCCCTCGACCCGGGTCTTGGCCGCCCCCAGCTCCTCCCCCCCTTCCGCGATCGCCTCCCAGAGACCCACCCCTCTCCCCTTCAGCTTCTGGAGGGTCTTCTGGCCAATCCCCCGGGGGGGGACATTTATGATCCTTTCCAGGCTCACCTCGTCCCTTGGGTTTGCCGCCACACGCAAGTAGGCGATGAGGTCCTTTATCTCCTTCCTTTGATAGAACCTAACCCCTCCGACGACGGTATAGGGAATGCCCAGACGGATGAAGGCCTCCTCGACCGCCCGCGACTGGGCGTTTATCCGGTAGAAGACGGCAAAGCGGCCGTAATCGCCCCGGGAATCCTCGCGTATCTTCTGAGCGACCCAGAGGGCCTCTTCCTCTTCGTCCTCTGCCATATAGACGGTGATGAGCTCCCCTTCCTCGTTGGTGGTCCAGAGGCGCTTCGGCTTGCGGAGGCGGTTCCTGCCCACCACCGCATTGGCCCCTTCCAGGATCCTGCGGGTGGAACGATAGTTTTGCTCTAACTTAATGACCCGGGCCTCGGGGAAATCCCTTTCGAACTCCAGGATGTTGGCAGGCTCCGCCCCTCTCCAGCGGTAGATCGACTGATCGTCATCCCCCACGACGAAGACACTGCTCCTCGGTCCCATCAGGTCCTTTATCAGGAGATGCTGGATGTAGTTGGTGTCCTGGTACTCGTCCACCAGGATATGGCGGAATCTCCGGTGATAGTAATCCCTCACCTCAGGGACCTCCTGCAGGAGCCGATGGGTGAAGAGGAGGAGATCGCCGAAATCGAGGGCGTTCGAGTTCTTCAACACCTCCTGATACACGGGGTATATCTGGGCCGCCTTCCTCTGGAAGGGGTCATAATCGTCAGGGACATACTCCTCGGGGCCTTTGCCCCTGTTCTTCGCCCTCTCTATCTCCCGCAGGATCCTCGCCGGGGGGAAGGCGCGGGGATCAATTCCCATCTCCTTCAGTATCTTCTCCACCACCCTCCTCTGATCGTCCTCATCGTAGATGACGAAATCAGGGGCTCTGCCCAGGCGATGGATGTGTTGGCGCAGGATCCTCATGCAGGTGGAGTGAAACGTCCCCACCCAGAGCCTCCTCACCCCCTCACCCAGCAGCCCCTCGAGCCGCTCCCTCATCTCCTCGGCCGCCTTGTTGGTGAAGGTGACGGCCAGGACCTCCTCAGGCCTCGCCTTCCCCGTTCCGATGAGATAGGCGATCCTGTAGGTGAGGACCCGGGTCTTCCCGCTTCCCGCCCCGGCAAACACGAGCACCGCCCGCTCGGAGGCCAGCACGGCCTCCCTCTGCTGGGGGTTGAGCGCCTCGAGCAGTTCCCTCATTCCACCGTCACGCTCTTTGCCAGGTTCCTGGGCTGATCCACATCAGTGCCCAGAAAATCGGCGATGTGATAGGCGAGCAGTTGCAGGGGAAGGGTGGTGACGAAGGGGGAAAGGAGCGGAGGGGTATGAGGCACGCGGATTACCTCATCGGCCTGTTCCCTTATCCTGCTGTCGTCGTGATTGACCAGGGCGATCACCCGGCCGGAGCGGCTCTTAACCTCCTCGATGTTCCCCAGGGTCTTCTCATAGGTATGATCCTCAGGGGCGACGATCACCACGGGCATATCCTCATCTATCAGGGCAATGGGACCATGCTTCATCTCCCCCGCGGGGTATCCCTCGGCGTGGATATAGCTTATCTCCTTCAGCTTGAGGGCCCCTTCCAAGGCGACGGGATAGGAGATCCCCCTGCCTAAGTAAAGGAAGTCCTTATAGTGAACGTGCGCCCTGGCTATCCTCTGGATCTCCCCCTCCGCTTTGAGGACCTCCTCCATGAGATGGGGAATCCGCTTCAGCGAGCGGATGTGGCCCTTGAGCTCCTCCTGCGATATCACCCCCCGTCTCCTCCCGGTGTAAAGGGCGAGCAGCTGGAGGGCGGCAAGCTGGGCGGTGAAGGCCTTGGTGGAGGCGACCCCTATCTCCGGACCCGCGTGGGTGTAGATCACCCCCTCGGTCTCCCGGGATATGGTGCTCTCCAGGACATTGCATATGCTCAGGGTGCGGAACCCTCTCTTCTTCCCCTCCCTCACCCCGGCGATGGTATCGGCCGTCTCCCCCGACTGGGAGATGGCCACAAGGAGGGTCCTGGAACCCCCCACGGGATCGCGATACCGGAACTCGGAGGCGATCTCCGCCCGGGCGGGCAGCCGGGCCAGGGCTTCCATCAGGTATTCTCCTATGAGGGCTGCATGCCATGAGGTGCCGCAGGCCACAAAGATCACCCTCTCCAACCCCTTGACCTCCTCCTCAGTTAAGGGGAAATCCTCTAAGAAGACTTCCCCCTCCTCCTCCAGGACCCTTCCCCTCAGGGTGTCGGTCACGGCCCGGGGCTGCTCATGGATCTCCTTGAGCATGAAGTGCTTGTAGCCCTCCTTCTCGGCCATGGCTGGAGACCAGTCTATCCTCCTCTGGGGAGGGGTCCTTTCCCTGCCCTGGAGGTCGAAGATGGAGACCCCCTCAGGGGAGAGGAGGGCGATGTCCCCGTCCTCCAGGAAGACGAAATCCCTCGTGTAGAGCAGGACCGCAGGTACATCGGAGGCAGCGAAGTACTCACCATCCCCAAGGCCGATCACCATGGGGCTCTCCATCCTGGCAGCGATAAGCTTCTCCTCTCCCTCCACCAGGAAACAGACCGCATAGGAGCCCTTGAGTTTCTTTAGCCCTTCCCTTACCGCCTCAGGGAGACTCTTTCCTGACCGAAGCTCCTCGTCCACCAGATGGGCGATCACCTCGGTGTCGGTCTCAGAACTGAACTGTCTGCCCGCTGATTGAAGCTTCCTCTTCAGCGCGAGGTAGTTTTCTATTATCCCGTTATGGACCACCGCTACGCGGCCTGCCATATGAGGGTGGGCGTTGGTCTCTGAGGGGCGGCCGTGAGTGGCCCAGCGGGTATGGCCTATCCCCACATGGCCGTCAAATTCCTCTCCTCTCACCAGCTCGGTGAGCTTGGCGATCTTCCCCTCGACCCGCCTTATCTCTATCCGCCCCCTATGGAAGACGGCAACCCCTGCCGAATCATAACCTCGATACTCCAGCCTCCTGAGCCCCTCTAAGAGGACCTCCAGGGGGGAACGGGGGCCGATATAGCCGACGATCCCACACACTTTTATGAATCCTCCTGCCTCTTCTTCCTCTTCAGCACCCACTTCTTCACGTGCTTCTGTTTTACCCTCTCTACCGCCAGGGCCATGGGAGGCACGTCCTTAGTGATCACGGAGCCCGCCCCCACCACCGCTCCTTCGCCCACCTTGACCGGCGCCACAAGGGCGACGTTGCTCCCGATGAAGGCCCCGTCCTCGATGACGGTGGGGTTTTTCCGGAAGCCGTCGTAATTACAGGTTATCGTCCCTGCCCCGATGTTCACCCCTGCCCCCACTTGGGCATCGCCGATGTAGGTCAGGTGGTTGGCCTTGCTGCCCCTGCCGATCCTCGACTTCTTCACCTCGACGAAGTTTCCGATCCTCGCTCCCTCCTCTATGTGGGTATCAGGGCGGAGGCGACTGAAGGGGCCGATCACCGCCCCCTTCTCTATCTCGCTATCCTCTATGAGACTGCAGAACCTGACGGTCACCTCATCTCCCAGCCTCGAGTCCACGATCTCCACCTGAGGACCGAGAGTACAGCGCTTCCCCACGACCGTTTTGCCCCGGAGAAAGGAGAAGGGGCGGATTAGGGTATCCTGGCCGATTTCCACCTCCGCCTCTATGTATGTGGTCTCCGGGTCCTCGATGGTGACCCCGGAGGCCATCCACCGCTCCACGATCCTTCGGGCCATCAGCTTCTGCGCCCTGGCGAGATCCGCCCTCGTGTTCACCCCCATCACCTCCTGGGGAGAAGGGGCCCTGAAGGCAGCGATCTTCTCCCCCCTCCTGTGGGCTATCTCTACAATATCGGTGAGGTAATATTCGCCCTGGACGTTATCCCTACCTATTTCATCCAGGGCAGAAAGGAGGAAGGGGATCTGCACAGCATAAATACCGCTGTTGATCTCCTTTATCGCTCGCTGCTCCTCAGTGGCATCGCTCTCCTCGATCACCCCCAGCACCTCCCCCTCCTCCCCCCTCAGGATACGGCCATATCCCCTGGGGTCTTCCATCAAGGCAGCAAGGATGGTGAGGGTAGCCTCCTCCCTTCGATGGTGATCGAGGAGGAAAGAGAGGGTCTTGGCCTCAAGGAGGGGGGTATCGCCACAGAGGATAAGGGCCGTCCCAGAGGAGCCCTCAAGCAGATCCCTTGCCGCCATCACCGCATGGGCGGTCCCCAGGGGCTCATTCTGAAGGGCATAAGAGATCCCCTCTTCTCCGATCACATCTTTTACCTTCCCCGCTTCGCTGCCCACAACGACGATCAGGTCCTCGATCTCTGCTCCCTTGACGGCGTCAACTACGTAAGCGAGCATGGGCTTCCCCATCACGGGGTGAAGCACCTTGGGAAGGGCGGAGTGCATCCTCTTGCCCTTCCCCGCAGCGAGGATTATGGCCACCTTCTCCTTCTCCATCTTTCGAAAAGATTATAACTTTTACTTTATCCGGTCAAGGACGAAGTTGACAGAGGAGAAGGAAAAGGACTATCCTGAAGGAGGCCGGCGTAGCTCAGTGGTAGAGCGGCTGATTCGTAATCAGCAGGTCAGGGGTTCGACCCCCCTCGCCGGCTCCAGCCTAAAAGGAATCGGCTGAATCTCCAAGACGATCTTTAAGGGTCTCACTCACTTGCTGCAGCAACCCGTAGACCTTCTCTGCCTCCGATTCCCTGAGGGAGCCGGTGCCACAGCTCGGGGTGATGAGAAAGCGGGAGAGGAGCTCCTCTGCCAAACCCGCAGCCCTGAGTTCCTCAACGCCCTTTAAAAGGGCCCCCAGGAGCCCCTCGGTGGTGGCCCCCTTTAGGGCCTCAGCATCGGTGGGCACTATCCCCCAGGCGACGATTCCCCCTCTTTCGAGAAAGGCCCTTATCTGCTCAGCCCACAGAAGGAAGTTCTCCCGATAGCCGTAGGCATCGAAGTTGACGATATCGAATCCGGCCTCGAGCACCAGCGGCCAGTCGGTATTGGCGCAGACATGAATCCCCTTGATCCCCCCGACCCCTTCCATAGCCCTCTTTAAGGCCTCGAGCACCTCCTCCCGCCCCACGTTCATGTAAACGCTACCGTAACCTGCCAGGGCCGGTTCATCGAAGAAGATGATGATCTGGGCATCGGGGACAGCTTCCCTCATCATCCTCTCCTGCCACCGGGCCTTCATCGCTATGTGGGCAGCTATCATCCCCCTCAACTCCTCATCATAGAAGGCCATCCGTCCCCCTGAATCCTTCAGGGAGAAACCCATCGTCACGGGCCCTGTGACCTGACCCTTCAGGAAGGGGGGCCTTGATTCCTTCACCCGCTCCAGAAAGACGTAAAACCCCGCTGCCCGTCCTTCGCTCATGGAAAAGGCCTCAAGGGCCCCTTCCTCACATCGCAGGAAGAACTCCTCCCACTCCTCTGAGGCCTCCGCTGGGGACCTGAGATATTCACCCTCCTCTACCTCCACCACTCCTGGCATCCCCTCGAGGAACTGCCTCACCATCCCCTCCCGGGGGTCGCGGGCAGGAAGCTGGGGCCAGTGGGGGATGCGGGGCAGATGCTGAAAGATCAGCTCACAGGCCCTTTCGGGATCCCGGTGGGGGAGGCTCCCGATGGCCGTAGCATCGAAGGGCATCAATCTACTATTGGTATCTCCCCATCCCATCGTTAAAAATTGAACCTTATACCCGTCGTTAGGGTTACATCAGCCGAAGTCTTACCCACCAGCTCTTCTGTGACCCCGAAGGTCAAGATCGCCTTCTTCCAGGCCTTCCATTTCAGCCCCCATATGATCTCTGCAGCACCTCCGTCGAGGATGTCCACCCCCGTAGAAAAGGGACTGCTATTCCCCTCGATTTGCAGAAGCAGTGCGAGATCATCCTTTAGGTCATACTCAGCTGAAAATGTACCCGAGAAGAGGTAACATCGCTTTATAGGAAAGACTGATGAAGGATGGATGAGATGGCAGTTGGCGTTGAGATAAAAGGAAAAGCGG
>CAYRAR010000010.1:0-24040 GCA_964422255.1 uncultured Thermodesulfobacteriota bacterium
CTGATGTTTCCCGACGACTCGATGCTGGGGATAGACATGGTGATCCCCGATATCTCCTACCTTCACCAGATCAAGGAGAAGATCAGGGGTCTGATCCTCACCCATGGCCACGAGGACCATATCGGAGCCCTCCCCTTCCTCCTTTCCGAGATCGAGGTCCCTGTGTACGGGACGGCCTTCACCCTCGCACTGGCGGAGGAGAAGCTCAGGGAGCATGAGGGGGTGGAGCTTAACGAGTGCTACGTGGTCCGGCCCCGGGACAGGGTTTCGCTGGGCCCCTTCGAGGTGGAGTTCATCCGCGTCTGCCACAGCATCCCCGATGGCGTAGGCCTCGGGATAAGGACCCCAGAGGGGACCATCGTCCATACCGGGGACTTCAAGATAGACCATACCCCTGCGGGCGGGGAGGCCACCGACCTGAGGAAGTTCGCGGAGTACGGGGAGGAAGGGGTCCTGCTGCTCCTCTCTGACAGCACCAATGCGGAGCGAGATGGGTACACCCTCTCCGAGAGGGAGATCGCCCGGAGGCTCGAGGAGATCATCAGGGCGCGGAAGGGCAGGGTGATCGTGGCGCTTTTTGCCTCCCACATCCAGAGGATCCAGCAACTGATGGAGATAGCCGAAAGGACGGGGAGGCGGGTGGTTATGGTCGGAAGGAACCTGATCGTCAACACCAGGATCGCTCAGGAGCTGGGATATCTCTCGCCCCCAGGGAGTTTCCTCGATCCGAAGGAGATGGAGGGATTTCCCCCTGAGGAACTGCTGCTGATAACCACGGGGAGTCAGGCAGAGCCCCACTCCGCCCTGAACCTGATGGCCACCGAAAACCACAAGCACGTGAAGATCCAGAAGGGGGATACCGTGATCCTCTCCTCCCGCTTCATCCCGGGGAACGAGAGGGCCATAACTCACATGATAAACCGCCTCTGTCGTCTGGGGGCAGAGGTGATCTATGAGCAGATGACCCCCATACATGTCTCAGGCCATGGATACCGGGAGGAGCTGAAGATGATGCTCAACCTGGTCTCCCCCCGTTACTTCACCCCCATCCACGGGGAGTATCGCCACCTGGTCCATCACCTGCAGCTTGCCCGGGAGGTGGGTTTGAAGGAGGAACAATTGATCCTGGCCGAGGACGGCGATGTGATCACCCTTAGGGACGGAAAGGCCGAGATCACGGGGAAGGTGACGGTGGGGAAGGTCTTCGTGGACGGTAAAGGGGTGGGGGACGTGGAGGATATGGTCTTAAGGGACAGAAAGCACCTCTCGGAGGACGGGATGGTCATCCCTGTGATGGTGATAAACGAGGCCACGGGGGAGCTCGTCTCCGGGCCCGATATCATCACCCGCGGGGTCCTCTTCGAGGAGAAGAGGGGGGATGTGCTCGAGAGGGCCAAGGAGGTGGTGATCAAGACATGGGAGGATATCTCCCAGGACCTTAAGGGGGATGAGGTCGAGGTGGAGAACGAGGTAAGGACCGCCTTGAAGAGGTTTTTCCGCAAGGAGATGGGGAGGCGTCCGGTCATCATTCCCGTGGTGATCGGGATGTGAGGAAAGGGAGATGGCCTACAGAAGGCTGATAAGGGAGATAAGCGGCCTGGCGGTCATCCTCCTGGCGATCTTCCTCTTCGTCTCCCTCCTTTCCTATTCTCCAGCCGACCCCTCCCTCAATCACTATCTCCTCCACCCCCAGAAGGTCAGGAACCGGGGAGGCATCGTGGGGGCCGTGATCTCAGACCTGATGATCCAGGGGCTGGGGGAGGCCTCCTATGTGGTGGCAGGAATCCTCCTGCTGGTGGGATTCCTCGTCCTTCTGGGCAGAGAGATAAGGGGATGGTGGGTCCGCTCCTTCGGGGCCCTCCTCTCGCTCCTCTCCCTCACGGTCTTCCTCGAGATGAGGTGGGGCAGGGGAGGGGCCCTGGGGAAGGTCCTGGAGAAGGGACTGGAAGGGTATCTGAACCTCACGGGTGCCCTCCTCCTCTGTGCCTTCCTGCTGCTCTCGGGGGTGATGCTTGCCACGGGTCTGTCCATCGGAGACGTGATGAGGGGGCTTCTGGCCGCAGCAAGGGCCATAGGAAAGATCCTTAAGGCCATATCCTCAGCGCTCGAGAGGCGTCGCTCCAGGAGGCGCATAAAGAGGGCCGTGGCCTTGAGGAGGAGCGGTCAGACTCCTCCGACCATCGTCCAGTCCGAAAAGGAGCCCCCGAAGGTCGCCATGAGACAGGAGGACCTCCCCTTTCCCAAACCCGTCGAAGGGGGGTGGCGTCTCCCTCCCCCGAGCCTCCTCACTGGGGGGAAGAGGAGGGAGGTCACCTTCTCGGAGGACGTCCTCTGGGCCAACTCTCAGATGCTGGAGAATAAGCTCAGGGACTACGGGGTGGAAGGGAAGGTGGTGGAGGTGAAGCCAGGGCCCGTGGTCACGGTCTACGAGTTCGAGCCGGCCCCCGGGGTGAAGCTGAACCGGATCGTCAACCTCGAGGACGACCTCGCCCTCTCCCTGAGCGCCCACAGCGTGAGGATCGAGGCCCCCATCCCGGGGAAATCGGTGGTGGGGATAGAGATCGCCAACCCGGTGAGGGAGACCGTTTATCTCAAGGACGTGGTCAACTCAGAGCTCTTCCGCCAGGCCCCCTCCAAGCTCACCCTGGCCCTGGGAAAGGACATATCGGGAAACCCCTTCGTGGTGGATCTCAGCAGGTTGCCCCATCTGCTTGTAGCCGGTGCGACGGGATCGGGAAAGAGCGTCTCCCTCAACTGCATGATAGCCTCCATCCTCTTGCGGGCCACCCCTGACGAGGTCAAGTTCCTGATGGTAGACCCGAAGATGCTCGAGCTTCTGGCCTACGAGGACATCCCCCACCTGCTCCTGCCCGTGGTGACCGATCCCCGGGAGGCGGCCACCTCCTTGCGATGGGTGGTGGGGGAGATGGAACGGCGTTATGCGGTCATGGCAGAGAAGGGGACAAAACACATAGAGCGCTTCAATCAGAAGGTGAGGGCCGAAAGGGAGAAGGGGGGAGAAGGGGAAGAGCTCAAGCCCCTTCCTTACATCATCGTGGTCATAGACGAGCTTGCCGACCTGATGATAGTCTCCAGGAGGGAGGTGGAGGAGTCGATAACCCGCCTCGCCCAGATGGCCAGGGCAGCAGGTATCCACATCATCCTGGCCACCCAGAGGCCCTCGGTGGACGTGATAACGGGCCTGATAAAGGTCAACTTCCCTGCGCGGATTTCCTTTCAGGTCTCCACCAAGGTGGACTCCCGCACCATCCTCGACACTACGGGGGCCGAGCACCTCCTGGGGACAGGGGACATGCTCTTTCTGCCCCCGGGAAGCTCCCGCCTGAAGCGGATCCACGGGGCCTATATCTCCGAGGAGGAGATAAAGAGGCTCGCCGAGTTCTGGCGCTCCCAGGGGAAGCCCTCCTATGACATGAGCATCCTCGAGGAGAGGCGCCCCGGTAAGGCGGATGAGGACGAGGAGTACGATGAGAAGTATGAAGAGGCCGTGGCCTTCGTCATGGAGGTGGGGCAGGCCTCGGTGAGCCTGCTTCAGCGTCGCTTCAAGATCGGATACAACCGAGCGGCCCGCATCATAGAGAGGATGGAGAGGGAGGGAATAGTGGGACCCTCCGACGGGGTTAAGCCCCGGGAGGTCCTCATACGCAAGTAAAGAGGAGCGAGGGAATGCTTACACCGAAGCTACAGGTCACCCTGGAGACGGTGAGGAAGCTGATAAGGCGAGGGGCGGAGCCGAACCTGGTGAAGATCCTCGAGAAGCTCCATCCCGCCGATATCGCTCACCTTCTGAATTACCTCAACGAGGGGGAGAGGAGGCAGATATTCGCCCTCATCGAGGACCCGAAGAAGGCCGCCGATGTGCTGGTGGAGGCCGACCGGGAGGTGAGGGCGAAGATCCTCGCCCAGATGGACATGGAGAGGGCGGTGAAGATCCTGGAGGAGATGCCCTCGGACGACCTGGTGGAGCTGATAGACACCCTCCCCGAGCCCCTGGCCGAGGAGATCCTGCAGAGGATCGGCAAGGAGGACATGGAGGACGTGGAGGAGCTCCTGAGCTACCCGGAGGAGACGGCCGGGCGCATCATGAACCCCAACTACTTCGCCCTCCCCGAGGAGATCACAGTGGCCGAGGCGATAAAGGAGGTTCAGCGGGCAGCCGATGCCGAGATGGTCTTCTATATCTACGTGGTGGACGAGAGGGAGCGCCTGGTGGGGGTGGTCTCTTTGCGGCAGCTCCTGACCACCTCCCCTGAGAAGAAGCTCAAGGAGATCATGAACACCGAGGTGATAAGCGTTAAGGCCCACCAGGACCAGGAGGAGGTGGCCCGGGTGGTCGAGAAGTACAATATACTGGCCGTCCCGGTGGTGGACGAGGACAACAGGCTCCTCGGCTTCATCACCGTGGACGACGTGATAGACGTGCTCAGGGACGAGGCCACCGAGGACCTCCTCAAGATGGGAGGCGCCAGGAAGGAGGAGTTCGTCTATATCGGCGATATAAAGCGGATCGTCAGGTTCAGGCTCCCCTGGCTTGTGGCCAATCTGCTGGGGGGGCTGGCCACCGGGTATCTCATGTGGCTCTTCAAGATGACCCTGAGGGAGTTCCTCTACCTGGTGACCTTCATCCCCGTGATTATGGGGATGGGGGGGAATGCGGGCCTTCAGTCCTCCTCCATCATCGTCAGGGGATTCGCCATAGGCCGGGTGGAGAGGGGGAACCTCCTCAGGTTCTTCAGCCGTGAGGTAAAGATAGGTCTGCTGATGGGCTTGCTATGCGGCGGGATAGCCGGAGGGATAGGGGCCCTCTGGCACGGGACCCCTGCGGTGGGGATAGTGGTATGGCTCTCCATGACCATCGCCATGACGGTGGCCTGCGCCATGGGGACCCTCGTGCCCGCCTTCTTCAGGGAGGTCTTTCACATCGATCCGGCGGTCGCCTCCGGACCCTTCGTGACCACCTCCAACGACATCACAGGGATCCTGATCTACTTAGGGACCGCCACCCTGCTGATGAAGGTCCTCCTGCATTGAGAGATGAAGTGGACCGAGGCGGTGGTGATCCACCTTCAGGAATGGGGGGAATCGGATCTGATAGTGGAGGCCTTCACCCGAAGATGGGGGAGGGTCAAGGCGGTGGCCAAGGGGGCCAAGAGGAGTCGCCGGAGGTTCATGAACAAGCTCGAACCCTTCCGTCACCTCAGGGTGCTCCTTGACGGTGAAGGGAAAGGGTTGATGAGCGTGGATCAGGCTGATATCATATACCCCTTTTTTCACATATCTGACGAATTGATAAAGATTTTACAAGGTTTTTACCTCCTCGAGCTGGTGCAGATGATGACGCCCCTGCGGGACCCGAATCCAGAGATCCTGGACCTCCTGATAGGCTCTTTGCGCGCTGTGGAGGAGGGGAGGATGAGGGAAGAGGGGTTCAGGGCCTATGAGATGAGGCTCCTTGAGCTTGCGGGATACAGGCCGAGACTGAGGGAGTGCCTCCGCTGTGGAGGAGGTCTTCAGGGGAAGGCGTGGTTTCTCCTCGAGAGGGGCGGGGTGGTCTGCAGGGATTGCTACAGGGGTGAGGAGAAGGCGGTGCCGGTGAGCGCCTCCACATGCGCTTCTCTGGAGGGACTCCTTGAGGTGGGCTGGCAGAAGGTATCCTTTCCCCGAGAGGTGATGTCAGAAAGCAGGCACCTCCTTTCCTCCTTCATCGAGTATCAGGGGGGGAGGGGGATAAGGACCCTCGAGGTGATGAAGGAGATGGGGATATCATGACCTTCCAGGAACTGATCATGGCCCTTCAGAGGTTCTGGATGGATCAGGGCTGTGTGCTCCAGCAGCCCTATGACATAGAGGTCGGAGCAGGGACCTTCAATCCCGCCACCTTCCTTCGGGTCCTGGGACCTGAGCCCTGGAAAGTAGCCTACGTGGAGCCCTCCCGTCGCCCCACCGATGGCCGCTATGGGGAAAACCCCAACCGGCTGCAGCACTACTACCAGTTCCAGGTGATAATAAAGCCGTCGCCCACGGAGATCCAGGAGATCTATCTCGACAGCCTCCGCCACCTGGGGATAGACCCCTTAGAGCACGATATCCGCTTCGTGGAGGATGACTGGGAGTCCCCCACCTTGGGGGCATGGGGGCTGGGATGGGAGGTATGGCTCGATGGGATGGAGATCACCCAGTTCACCTACTTCCAGCAGGCCGGGGGGATAGACCTGAAGCCCATCTCCGTAGAGATCACCTATGGGCTGGAAAGGATCGCCATGTACCTTCAGGGGGTGGAGAACGTCTTTGATCTCGTCTGGACGGAGGGGATACGGTATGGGGACATTCACCACCAGGGCGAGGTGGAGTTCTCCCGCTACAACTTCGAGGAGGCCGATGTGGAGATGCTCTTTCGGCTCTTCGAGATGTACGAGAGGGAGTCGAAGAGGCTCATCTCCAAGGGGCTGGTGCTCCCCGCCTATGACTACTGCCTGAAATGCTCCCATACCTTCAACCTGCTCGATGCCCGGGGGGCGCTGAGCGTCACCGAGCGCACGGCCTATATCCTCAGGGTGAGGGAGCTGGCAAGGGGATGTGCCGAGCTATATCTTAAGGGGAGGGAGGAGAAGGGCTATCCCCTCCCCGACAGAGGGGACAGATGAAGGGGCTTGTGTTTGAGATAGGTACCGAGGAGATGCCTGCCGGATTCATCTCCCAGGCCATAAGGTACTGGGAGGAGGAGTTTCCGAGAAGGCTTTCCTCCGAAAGGATAACCTTTGAAGGGATAAAGGTCCTGGGGACCCCCAGGAGGTTGGCCATCCTGGGAAGGCTCTCTGAAAGCCAGCGCCCCTTGGAGACGGTCCAGATCGGCCCTCCCAAGAAGGTGGCCTTTGATCCCGAGGGGAGGCCGACCAGGGCCGCCCTCGGCTTCGCCTCCAAGGAGGGGGTGGATGTATCAGAGCTCGTGGTGGTGGAGACGGAGAAGGGGGAGTACGTGGCCGTAAAGAGGGAGCAACGGGGGAAGGAGACCAAGGAGGTCCTCTCGGAGATCCTCCCCAGGATGGTCACCTCCCTTCCCCTGCCCAAGGCGATGCGCTGGGCCGATGGGGAACTCCGATTCATCAGGCCCATACACTGGGTGCTGGCCCTCTTTGGCGATGAGGTGGTGCCCTTTGAGCTCGATGGGATAAGGAGCAGCTCCTTCACCCGAGGCCACCGCTTCCTCGCCCCCTCAAGCCTCGAGATAAGGGGCGCCGAGGTGTACGAGGAAGAGCTCTACAAGGCCTATGTGATAGCGGACCCTCAGAGGAGGAGAGAGCGGGTCAGGGAAGCTGTGGAAGGGGCGGCCAGAAGGGTAGGGGGGGTGCCCCTCATTGGGGAAGAGCTGCTTGAGGAGGTGACCAACCTCCTGGAGTGGCCCGTGGCCGTGGAGGGGAGGTTTGATGAGGAGTTCCTGGACCTCCCCCGGGAGGTCCTCATAACGGCCATGGAACACCATCAGCGTTATTTTCCGGTGGTGGACAGGGAGGGGAGGCTCCTCCCCTTCTTTGTGGCAGTCAGCAACACCGAGCCCAGGGATCTGGAGGTGGTGCGGCAGGGGAACGAGAGGGTGCTTAAGGCCCGTTTGGCCGATGCCCGTTTCTTCTTCGAGGAGGACCTGAAGGTTCCCCTCAAGGAGAGGGTGAAGGAGCTGAAGGGCATGGTCTTTCAGGCCCAGCTCGGGACCCTCTATGAGAAGACCCTGAGGGTGAAGGAACTGGCAGGGAGGCTCGCAGAGAAGGTCGCCCCTCAGGCAAAAGAGGCGGCCCAGAGGGCCGCTTACCTCTCCAAGGCCGACCTCCTCACGGAGATGGTCGGCGAGTTCCCCCAGCTTCAGGGGGTGATGGGGAGGGAGTACGCCCTAAGAAGCGGAGAATCCCCGGAGGTGGCCCAGGCGATCTTCGAGCACTACCTGCCCCGCTCAGCAGGGGACAGGCTCCCAGAGAGCGACGCCGGGGCGATCGTAAGCGTGGCCGACAAGATCGACACGGTGGTGGGCTGCTTTGGCGTGGGGCTCGTCCCGACCGGGACCTCTGATCCCTTCGCCCTGCGGAGGCAGACCCTGGGGATCATCAACATAATCCTGGAGAAGGGTTACCGCCTCTCCTTAAAGGAGCTTATCGGATGGGCCTCAGAGCTCCTGAGGGAGAAGATGGAAAGGGAGAAGGTGGAGGAGCAGGTACTGGAGTTCTTCCGCGGGCGGTACGAGAACCTCCTGCTCTCCGAGGGGTGGGGGAGAGAAGAGGTGGCAGCCGTGCTCAACGTCCAGATGGACGACCTGGTGGATGCCAGAAGGCGCATCGAGGCCCTTTCAAGGATGCGCCCCCTGCCGGAGTTCGAGTCGATGGCCGTGGCCTTCAAGCGCGTGGCCAACATCGTCAGGGGGACCGATTACCCAGAGGAACCCGACCCATCCCTCTTCATCGAAAAGCAGGAAAGGGAGCTTTACGAGACCTTCCAGGGTGTTAAGGTGGAGTTCCAGGGGCTGTTTGAAGCAGAGGATTACGAAGGAATCCTGAAGCTATTTTCAAGGATGCGCCCGGCAGTTGACGCCTTCTTCGACAACGTGCTGGTGATGGAGGAGGACGAACGACTGAGACAGAACAGGCTCTCATTGCTGGGGAAGATCAATGATCTCTTTATGAAGATAGCAGATTTTTCAGCATTAACGTAAAGTTATCCAAAATTTTTAATGGATCACATGAAAATTAAGATGATAATTTAGTTTAAAAAGGAGGCGTAACATGGCGAAATATGTGTATTTCTTTGGGGAAGGAAAGGCTGAGGGAAATGCGAAGATGCGAGACCTTTTGGGAGGGAAGGGGGCCAATCTGGCGGAGATGACCAACCTGGGTATCCCTGTCCCCTCCGGATTTACCATATCCACTGAGGTGTGCAGGTACTATTATCAGAACGACGGACGTTATCCTCCGGAGCTGGAGGAGCAGGTAAGGGAGGCCTTGAGAAGGGTTGAGAAAGTGATGGGGATGAAGTTCGGGGACCCCCGGGACCCGCTTCTCTTTTCCGTCCGCTCTGGAGCGGCGATCAGCATGCCGGGGATGATGGATACGATCCTGAACCTCGGCCTCAACGACGAGACCGTTGAGGGGCTTGCCCAGAGGTCAGGGGATGAGCGGTTCGCCTACGACTGCTACCGGCGCTTTGTGGCCATGTACGGGGACGTGGTCTTCGGGCTGAAGCCTCAGCAGAAGGACGAGCGCGACCCCTTCGAGGTGATCCTCGAGGAGAAGAAGGAGGAGAGGGGGGTGGAGTACGACCATGAGCTTTCGGCCGAGGACCTGAAGGACCTGGTGCGCCGGTACAAGGAGGAGATAAAGGGGAGGCTGGGTGTCGACTTCCCTGAGGACCCATGGGAGCAGCTCTGGGGGGCCATCGGGGCGGTCTTTCGCTCCTGGAACAACCCGAGGGCGGTAGCTTACCGGGAGCTAAATGACATCCCCCACGATATGGGGACGGCGGTGAATGTGCAGAGCATGGTCTTCGGGAACATGGGGTTCGATTCGGGTACTGGGGTGGTATTCACCAGGAATCCGGCCACAGGGGAGAACCGCCTTTACGGGGAATATCTGATGAACGCCCAGGGAGAGGACGTGGTGGCCGGGATCAGGACCCCCCAGCCGATAAACCGGTACCAGAGGGGGGAGCGGGAGATTCCTTCCCTGGAGGAAGAGGCCCCCCACATCTACGAGGAGCTCGAGAGGTATTGCAAGGTCCTGGAGCGTCACTATCGGGACATGCAGGACGTGGAGTTCACCATCCAGAAGGGGAAGCTCTGGATCCTTCAGACCCGGGCTGGAAAGAGGACCGGGATGGCAGCCATGAAGATCGCGGTCGATATGGTGCACGAGGGGCTGATCTCTAAGGAGGAGGCCCTGCTCAGGGTGGAGCCCGATCACCTGAACCACCTCTTGAGGCCCATCTTTGACCTGATGGAGAAGGAGAAGGCGGTAAAGGAGGGTAGGGCGGTGGCCAAGGGGCTTCCTGCAGGGCCAGGGGCGGCTACGGGCCGGGTGGTCTTCTTCGCCTCAGACGCTGAGGAATGGGCTCAGAGGGGGGAGAAGGTGTTGCTTGTGAGGATCGAGACGTCCCCTGAAGACATAAGGGGGATGAACGCTGCGGAGGGAATCCTTACGGCCCGGGGCGGGATGACCTCTCACGCAGCCCTTGTGGCCCGCCAGATGGGGAAGGTATGTGTGGTGGGTTGCGGTGACTTGGAGATCGATTACAAGGGTCGCCAGCTCACGGTTAAGGGGCAGGTGGTGCGGGAAGGGGATTACCTCTCCATAGACGGGACCACCGGAGAGGTGATCCTTGGAAAAATCTCAACCAAGCCCTCGGAGATCCTCCAGGTGCTCCTGGAGAAGAGCCTCGCTCCCGAGGCCTCTGAGGCCTACGGGATTTACAGCGAGCTTATGCGCTGGGCCGATGAGGTGAGGAAGCTCGGGGTGAGGACCAACGCCGATAAACCCGATCAGGCAGCTATCGCCATAGCCTTCGGCGCCGAGGGGATCGGGTTGTGCCGTACCGAGCACATGTTCTTTGAGGGAGACAGGATAAACGCCATGAGGGAGATGATCCTGGCAGAGGACGCCGAGGGAAGGAAGAGGGCGCTGGATAAGCTTCTGCCCATGCAGAAGGAGGACTTTAAGGGGATCTTCAGAGTGATGGAGGGAAGGCCCGTTACCATCAGGACCCTCGACCCCCCGCTTCACGAGTTCCTTCCCAACACTGATAAGGAGATAAAGGAGCTGGCCTCCCAGATAGGGGTGGACGAGGAGGTGATCAGGAGCAAGGTCCAGGCCCTTCATGAGGCCAATCCCATGTTGGGGCACCGGGGATGCCGGCTCGGCATCGTCTATCCTGAGATAACGGCCATGCAGGCCCGAGCCATCTTCGAGGCGGCCTGTGAGGTGGCCAAGGAGGGGATAGCGGTAAAGCCCGAGGTGATGATCCCCCTGGTGGGCGACGTGAAGGAACTGAGCGATCAGAGAAAGGTGGTCGATGAGGTGGCCCATGAGGTCTTCTCCCGTTACGGAGTGCAGGTCTCCTACAAGGTCGGGACGATGATAGAGATACCCAGGGGTGCCCTTACCGCTGACGAGATAGCTGAGGAGGCGGAGTTCTTCTCCTTCGGCACCAACGATCTCACCCAGACCACCTTCGGGATAAGCCGGGACGATGCCGGAAAGTTTCTCCGTTCCTATATCGAGAAGGGGATATGGGAATTTGACCCCTTTATGAAGCTGGACAGGAGAGGGGTAGGGCAGCTGATGAGGATAGGCGTCGAGAAGGGCAGGGCGGCCCGGAAGGACCTGAAGGTCGGGATATGTGGGGAGCACGGAGGGGAGCCTTCCTCCATTGAGTTCTGTCACGAGCTGGGGCTCGATTACGTGAGCTGCTCCCCCTATAGGGTGCCGATAGCACGCCTTGCCGCTGCCCAGGCCGCGGTTAAGGAGAAGAAGGCGAGGGCGTGAAGGTCCTCATCCACATATGCTGCGCCAACTGCCTGATATACCCTTTGAAGGTGCTCAGGGAAGAAGGAGAGGAGGTGTGGGGTTTCTTTTACAACCCCAATATCCATCCCTATCAGGAGTATGTGCGCCGGCGGGATACGGTGAAGGAGTATGCGGAGAAGGTGGGACTTCGGGTGATATGGCGGGACCGTTATGACATGGAAGAATTCCTGAGAAGGGTGGCCTTCAGAGAGGGGAGGCGATGCGAGATCTGCTATCACATGCGCCTTGAGGCGGCTGCCCAGGTGGCCCGGCACGGAAAGTTTGACGCCTTCACCACGACGCTCCTTTACAGCAAGCTGCAGAAGCACCGCCTGGTCCGCGAGGTGGGGGAGGCCTTGGGGAAAGAGTACGGAGTAAGGTTCTTGGGAAGGGACTTTCGCGAGGGGTGGAAGGAAGGGATCGAGATCTCCAAGTCCCTGGGGCTTTACCGCCAGCAGTACTGCGGTTGCATATACAGTGAGAAGGAGAGGTTTTACAAGGAGCCCAGAGAAGGTGTTCAATAAGCCCATTTACAAGAGGATTGAGCCCCTTTTAGGGGAACTCGTCAAAATCTCCAAGCGTTATTGGGGAGGAGATCTCCTTTCTCTGGTGATCTTCGGTTCCTATGCAAAGGGAGAGATAAGCACCTCCTCGGATCTCGATCTCTTGGTGCTCGTGAAGAGGTCTCCCCTCCCTTTCAGGAGCCGAAGCATGGAATTTATGGATTTCCTGGAAAGGGAGATAGAGCTTCCTTTCCGGCTCAATTTTTCTCCCTTCGTTTTGACGGAAGAGGAGGTCCGCCGCTTTCATCCCCTGCTTCTGGACATAGAGAGAGATCACCTGATACTTTATGATGAGGGGTTCTTTGAACGCCTTCTGAGGGCTATTAAGGAGATGTACAGGAAGGGTGTGGTGGAGGAGAGGAGGAGGGGAGGGAAGGTTTACTGGAGGATAGATTATGAGAAGATTGGTGAAGGACTACCTCTTCAGGGCAGCTAAGCGAATAGGGGTCCTGAAGCAATTTCAAAAAGAGGGGGACTTCGCTGATGTGGTACGGGAGGCTCAAGAGGTGGTGGAGCTTTTGCTCAAAGCGCTGATCATGGAAGCCGGGTTAGAGGTACCGAAGGTCCACGACGTGGGAAAGTATATAAGGGAAAATCTTGAACTTTTCCCTGAAGAGATTATGAGGACGATCGATGAAATCTCCGAAATCTCAAGGAGGCTCAGAAAAGAAAGGGAGCTTTCGTTCTATGGCGCGGCAGATTGGATTCCCTCTGAGGAGTACGGCCCTGAGGATGCCCAGAAGGCCATCTCCGATGCGGAGAGGATCTTTGAAATAGTTAACCGTTCCCTTGAAAAGTGGAAGTGAAATCCGGCAGAAGGGAGGTGAAGGATGATGTCTCCCCTTGAGGATCTGGGAAAGCTCCTCCTGATCTTCGGAGCCACTATGGCCCTTGTAGGGGGAGCCCTTATCATCGCCCCCAAGATCCCCTTCCTGGGGAGGCTTCCCGGGGATATCTACATCAGGAAGGGGAACTTCACCTTCTATTTTCCCCTCGTTACCTGTATCCTCATAAGCCTGCTTTTGACCCTCTTTTTCTCCCTCTTTCGGAGGTAGGGGTAGGGGATGCAAGTAGATCTTTCCCATTATCCTCACCGATTTCCCCGGGACATCCACCTCCATGAGACCGATGCCTTTGGCCATCTGAACAACGTGAGTTTCGTGGCCTATATGGAAGAGGCCCGTTTCAGCCTCTTCCGCCAGATGAAGATCTTCGACCCGAAAGACCTCTTCACCCTGGAGCTGATCCTGGCGAAGATAGAGTGCGAGTACAGGAAGATAGTCCGTTACGGGGACAAGATCACGATTTACACACGGGTGCTGAAGATAGGCTCATCCAGCTTCACCCTGGAGCACCTCTTCCTCCGTGAGGGGGATGAGACCGTAGTGGCGAGGGGGAGGGCAGTACTCGTCTCCTTTGACCACGAAAGTGGACGGCCCAAACCCCTGCCTGAACAATTGAAGAGGAAACTAAGGAAATATGTCGGAGGCCCCGAAAGTTAGTTTACATAATATATCTTATCAGAACCAATCCTTGGACCCGAAGACCTCCACGAGTTCGGCCTCTACCGACCCTCCCTCGATCTTCAGCACCCCTACCGTGTTCCTCTTGGCGTGAAAACGGTCCGTGGGCGAGCCGGGGTTAAAGAAAAGCCTCCCACCCCTTTTCCTTATCGACCCGTTATGGGTGTGACCGTAAAGCACACACTGGAGGTCCTCCTTGGCAAAGACCTTCTCCACTCTCTCCTCCAGGTCATAGGGCCCTCCCCATCCGTGGATGAGCCCGATCCTCACCCCCCCAAGTTCTATTACATCCTTTTCAGGGAGGACCCTCCTTATCTCCGCCGGATCCATATTGCCTGAAACGGCATGGATCTTTCCCTTAAAGAACTCCTTCAGAAATTCATAGACCGCCAAGGAGGTAAAGTCCCCCAGATGGATGACATGCTCGCAATCGCCGAGATACCTCTCCACCATCTCCCTGAAGGTCTCATCCACCTGACGAAGATGAGTATCTGATAGGACTCCGACCTTCATCTCCTTCCCCTCACATCAACCAAAACTTAAGCTATTTTTAGTTAAGTTATTGAAATCATTGCTATTTCTTGTTAAGAGGTATTTGATCCCCGATTCCAGTCCCTCAACGGATAGCTCGTACATCGGGAAGATGTTGGCAATGAGACCTATGCTCCTCACGAACCTCCATCCTGTCCTCCTTATGGGGTTCAGCCAGATGGTGTATGGGAAGTGTTCCGCGATCCTCTTCAGCCAGATGATTCCTGGGGTATCGTTATAGTACCAGTAGTCGATGGCCCCGTTCACTTCGAGCAGTTCGCTGGGGGCCATGCTGGCATCCCCCACGATGATCACCTTGTAGTCGCTTTCAAAGGTCCGCAGGAGTTCCTCTGTGGGGAAGACCTCCGATCTCTCCATGTCCTTCCACAGATCCTGATAGATGCAGTTGTGGAAGTAGAAATACTTCAGGTCACGAAACTGAGCTGAGGCAGCCGAGAAGAGCCTGTTCACCAGCTCAGTGTAAACTTCCATCGACCCCCCTGTATCCATGAGAAGGAGGAGTTTTACCGCGTTGGTGAGTCCCCTTTTCCAAACCAGCTCCAGCTCCCCGGCGTTCCTGCAGGTCGCATCTATGGACCCCTCCACATCTATCTCGTCCTTCTCCCCGAGGGGCAGGAGGGTGCGGAGCTTGGAGAGGGCCACCTGGAGCTGGCGTGTGTCGAGGATCACGTTCTTGTCATAGTTGCGGAAGCGCCTCTTCTCCGCTATCTGTATGGCAGAACGATGCCGGGAGTACCCCTGCCCTACCCTCACCCCCGCGGGATTGTACCCGAAGGCCCCCTGAGTGGACGTCCCTCCAGTCCCTATCGCCTGGTTTCCACCCACATGGCCATGGTACTTCCCCTTGCGCCACTGCTCCTCGAAGTTCCTCCTCACTTGCTCCAGATCCAGCTCCTCCAGCAGTTTCTTCTCCTCTTCCGTAAGGACCAGCTCAGGGACCTTCTCCAGCCCTTTGATGATCTCGTCGATTATCTCCTCCGGGGTCTCTATCCCCTGGAAATACTCCCTGAAGGCGAGGTCAAAGCGGTCAAAGTAGGTCTCGCTCTTCACCAGAATGGCCCGGGCAAGATAGTAAAAGCTCAGGAGATTTGATCGGGCAAGCCCCTTCCCCAGGGCCTCCTGGAGGGTGAGCCACTCGTGGATGGAAACGGGTACCCCCCGCTCCCTCAGCTTGAAGAAGAAGTCAGTAAATACTGGCATAGCGCTCCCTCAAGGGGATCCTCCTGCCCCCGAGATTGGCGTGTCTCTGTACCAGCTCGTAGTCCCTCTCCTGCTTAATTAGGATGCCGAGGAAGGGCAACTCCTTTGCCACCATCTCCGGAGATATCCCCCCGACCATAAGGACCCTTATCCAGTCTATAAGTTCGCTGGTAGAGGGCCTCTTCCTCAGACCATCGAGGCTCCTTATCCAGTAAAATTTCTTCAAGGCTTCCCGCAAAAGCCTCTCCTCCACATCAGGATGATGTACCCGCACGATCCTCTCCATCATCTCCTCATCGGGAAACTCAATGTAATGGAATATACAACGACGGAGAAAGGCATCGGGAAGCTCCTTTTCATTGTTGCTGGTTATGACCACGATGGGCCTGTGCTTGGCCACGATCGTCTCCCCCGTCTCCGGTATGTAAAAGGACATCTCTTCCAGCTCGTTCAGCAGGTCGTTGGGAAACTCCAGGTCCGCCTTATCGATCTCATCTATCAGCAGGACCACCTGCTCCTCTGACACGAAGGCCTCGCCCAGCTTCCCGAGCTTTATGTACTGCTTTATGTCCGATACGTCCTTGTCCTGAAAGCGGCTATCATAGAGCCTCTGCACCGCATCGTAGACATACAGCCCATCCTTCGCCTTGGTGGTCGATTTTATGTTCCACACTATAAGCCTCTTGCCCAAATCCTTGGCTATCGCATGGGCCAAAAGGGTCTTTCCCGTCCCCGGTTCACCCTTCACCAGAAGGGGACGCCCCAAGAGGATTGCCGCGTTCACGTTCTCCCTGAGCTCTGCCGAAACGATGTAATCCTCCGTTCCCTCAAACCGCTTCATCTCGCCTCCTTGTTCTTTTTTTAACAAATTTAGTGAAAAATACCTTCTTTTGTCAACAAAGAAGAAAAATTTTATTGAGAGGCCTTACGGTAGATGGAGGACCTTACATACTGGAACCTCACCTCAGACTCGGCCAGGGTCTCACTGGGGCCGATGATAAGATAACCCCCGGGCTTGAGGCAGCCGTGAAAATAGGAAGTCAGGTCCTTCCTGACCCCTCGATCGTAGTATATCATCACGTTGCGGCAGAAGATCACGTCGAAGCACTCGTGGAAGGGAGGGGGAGAGAGCAGGCTGAGTTTCCTGAACTCTATTATCTCCTTTAAAGTGCCCTTGATCCGGTAAGTATCCTCCCCTTCCCTCTCAAAGTAATGCGCAAGCATTGAGGGGGAGAGCAATTTCAGCTCCTCCGCCGGGTAGATCCCCTCCCTTGCTTTATCCAGGGCATAGGGGGAGACATCGGTGGCCAGGATCTTCTTTCGCCACCCCTCGGTGACCTTGCTGCCGTCAAGAATTATCGCTATACTGTAGGCCTCCTCACCTGTGGCACACCCCACCGACCAGATATAGACGCTGTTTGCCCCCTTCTTACTGAGCTCAGTGAGTATCTGCTGGCTCAGAAAGGCAAATTGCTGGGGTTCGGAGAAGAATTGATGGAGGTCAGGAGCGGTGATCAGATCCAGGAGCTGGAGGAGTTCCTTGCCGCTCCTATCGGCCAAGATCCGATCACAGTATTCACGGTAAGAGGAAATGCCTTCGCGGTGAAGTACCTTTCCCAGTTTTGCCTGAAGGAAGAGTTTTTTCTCGGGAGGGATCCTAATTCCACAGCGTTCCAGGAGCAGGCGATTTAATCTCAGTAACTCGTCTTCCGTTATTTGAGGGAGCATACCCTAAGCTGTCAACCCCACCCCCCTGCCACAAGCTCCATCTCCACCCTTTCCGGGTCTTCCATGTTGTGCTCTATCAATCTCTTAAGGTGATAAAAGTTCAGGGGGGTCATCTCCTCAAACTTTATTCCCATCCCTTCTTCGTCCGTCCTCACTATCCTTCCCTGAAGTTCCAAAAATAATTTATCAGATCCTTCAATAAGTTTCAACCTTACCCTGCACGATGCGCCGACAGGGAACTTCCTCTGCGAGAAGAGATAGACCCCACTGAGGCTGAGGTCACGGACGTTGACCTTCAGCCTTTCTGCTCCCTCCACGTTAAATTCTACTTCCCCCTGAAAGGGGACCCGTGTCCTCCTTCTCCTTTCTTCCATCTATAGCCCCCGGACAAAGGATTTCTGGAGTTAAGGTTTCAGCAAAAGGCATGCCATCTATTTGGCATATACGACCTGATGAAAAGGCTTAATTTCCGGTAGGGAACTTCCCCAGGAAGTAGCAAAATTTGTTCCTCAGTTGACAAAATTTTTCAGAGAAGCTATGAGCGGCCTTCAAGATCGAGGGTCACGTGACGATATCCTATCTCTTTCAACCTTCTTATGATCTCCTCCCTCCTATCCATTAACCTCCGCATCTCCTCTTCCCGGATCTCTATCCTGGCGATCTCCCCATGATCCCTCACCCTTATCTCCCGGAAACCCATCGTGAGGAGGATTCTCTCTGCCTCCCCTACCCTTCTCAGTGCCTCCAGCGTTATCGGCTTACCGCAAGGGATTCTCGTGGCCAGGCAGGAAAAGGAGGGCTTATTCCAGGTGAGGAGGCCGAGCCGCCGAGAGAGGCGCCGTATCTCACCCTTGGACAACCGGGCTTCGCAAAGGGGACTCCGCACCCCCTGCTCATCCCTGGCCTTCATCCCGGGCCTGAGCTCGCTGAGGTCATCGAGGTTTGAGCCATCTGCAACCCACTGGATCCCTTCCCTCTCGGCTATCTCTTTGAGTCCCTCAAAGAGCCATCTCTTACACCAATAGCAGCGATCCTCGAGGTTGCGCACAAACTCGGGCCTGGAAAGCTCATCTGTCTGCAGCTCTACAAGCCTTACCTCTAAAGAATCGGCCATCCTCTTCGCCTCCCGGTATTCCCATTCGGGATGGATCGGAGAGCGGGCTATGACGGCGAGCACCTTCTCCCCCAGTACATCTTTTGCTACCTTCAGGAGGAAGGTGCTATCCACACCGCCTGAGTAGGCGATGAGCACGCTGCTCATCTCTTTCAGTTTTCTTCTCAGGACCTCGAGCTTCTCATCCATCCCAGGAGATTATAAGCCATCGAAAGAGAAGATTTTTAAACCTTTTTGGGTTATCAGCCGAATATATAATAGGAGAGGGAAAAATGTTAAGCCTGTTTAAGCAGATGGAAGAGAGGAGGAGGGAAGAGAGAGTAAAGGTAACCGTCCCTGTCACCTTCTTCTCGGATGGGAAGGCCTTCCCCGCATCGACGATAGACATCTCTCCCCATGGAGTAAGGATATTAAGCGACGTCTTTCTCCCGGTAAAAGAAAAGGTGAAATTGAGCCTCTGGTCTGATAGGGGAACGACCTTTACTTTTCTCTTCGACACCATATGGTGTAAGGAGCTTCCCCATTTTCGAAAATACGAGGTGGGACTCCGCTTGATAAACGATAACAAGCGAGGTCAGAAGAGCTTACGATCCTTCTTGGATAGCTACAAACGGGACCCGGTCACGGCCAATCCCCCTCAAGGGCCCTTTCAGCTCAGCCTGTTCGAGATCCCTTCCCTGCAGTAATTTCCCCGCCAAGTTTTCTGGATTGACTTTATTCTCGTGACCTCATCGTGGCCAAAGCAGCTCGGGCAGCTCCCTCATAATCTTGTTGCTGGGACCCTGCAGGAGAACGGAATCGTCCTACCAGGTGGTTATGGGCATCGATGTACGCTACTCTTTCCTAAGAAGGCACTCTTCCTTCGCCAGGCCGACTCCTGCAAAAGAACCTATCAGAGTTTGAAGACTTAATGCCAAGAGAAAAAGACGGCTTCTTTTCACTGAATTGACTACTTTGCTGCGTTCCCAGGACAGATCGGCCTCATCTTGCACAGCGCACAAGTTTTCTTTCTAATGATTATTCCGCTGTAGAAAGAGAGAGTGATCAAACAGATTAAGAGTATGACTTTAAGGTACGAAAAAGACTGAAATACTGAGATGAGGATCAGGATAAACGGTATCACCGTCAAAGCCCCATAGGTAAGGGGCGCAAGTTTCATCCCGATGCTTGTGCTGAATTTTCCCATGTCGCCTTTCTTGAAAAGGAGGGCGGAGAATTTCCCCCACCCCATACAGCACCATTTGTCGTAATAGTAGCAGTTTGTACAGTTCAACTTCTTTAACACAATCCCTACCATGAGTATGGCGAAGCCGAGATAGAGCCATCCGATTATGGGATTGAGAAGCCAACAAGCCACGGTTCCAATAACAACCCAAATGATCAGCAAAAGGTTTCTGACGATGATCCCCTTTAGCGAATATTTATCGATCCCTGCCTCGTAAATTTTCATCTTATTTCTTATTTTTCCGCTCTAACTTATCAGATATTTCTCAAATTCTTCCACCACATACTTCTTCCCTTTTTTAGTGACCTTGTGGCCCTCTTCCTCGAGTCGTCTCTTTTGGGCTTCCACTCCGCCAGGGAACTTTTCGTTCAAGGCGCCGCCCCTTTTCAGTGTCCGCCAGTAAGGGGTGATATCCCTTTTCCCCTCCGCTGCTTCTTCCTCTGCCGCATAAGCTGCAATGCGGGCGAATATGCCAGTGGTCATTGGACAGGTAATGGTCGCCCCATGTCGTTCGGCAAGCCTTTTGCGAATTTCATCGAGGGTGATGAGTTTCCCTCTGGGGACCGCCCTCATGAGCTCATCGACCTCCTTAGGCGATGGGATAAGGATGGTCCCCTCTCCCCATCTCCTCCTCATCTTTTCGGGCATCTCTTCCACCTTGGGCAGATCTTTGCTGTCCTCAAGCTTCTCCTTCCACGACTTACGGCGTTTGCTCATCTCTTTACCCCCTCCAGTTTTCCCTTCACTTTTTGAGATAGTCTCTAAGCAGAGTGAGGATATCCTCAGGGATGGAGATTGCCTCAAAGCTCGTTCCCTCAAGCCTCCTTACGCATATCCTCTTCTCGTATCCTTCAAGGAGGACCTCATCTCCTGAAAGTCTTATCTCGTGCCTTAAGGTCAGGGTCTTCTCCCCCAATTCCTTCAATTCGGTGATGATCTCTATCTCGTCGTGATATTTACCGGGCCTGAAGTAATGGCAGCCCGTCTCTACTAAAGCGAAGATGATTTCCCTTTCCTTTAGGAGTCTTCCCAGGTTTAATCCGATCTTATCGAAGAAGATGTGCGACGCTTCGTCAATCCACTCATAATACCTTGGGTAAAACACGATCCCCAAGGCATCAAGATCGCCCCATGTAATCCTTCGCCTTAACGTCAAGGTTCCCATCTGATCAGTCCCTTTCCCTCCCTTAGCCTTTATGCTTCTCCACGCGGGTATATGTTAACTACAGCTATGGTTCTCGTCTCTTCTAAAAGAGAAAAAATTACCCTGTGTTTTTCTATGCGTAGTCTGTAAGATCCCTTTAGTTTTCCCACTAAAGGCCTTACTTGTGGGTGAGTTAATGGATTTTCTAAGGCCGAAAGAGCTTTCAAACTGTCCGAAATCCTTTTTCTTAAATTACTGTCAAGTTTCTTATAATATTTTTCTGCTGTTCCCGAAAACCTAACGGTCCAACTCATCCAGGGTTTTCCCTTTCCCAGCCTTTACCTCGGCAAGTCCCTCAAGACACTCCCGCAAAAGGCCGGGTATCTCCAATAACTCCATTGTTTCTTTGTAATCCTCTATATACCGGTCAACCAGTTCTTCTACAATTTTACTAATAGGTCTATTCTCGTAAGCAGATATCATCCTCAAGACCTTTAATTTTTCATCCGGCAGCCTCAAAGTAGTCGCTCCCATTTCCATCCCTCCTTTTAGTGTTTTGATTTCATAAAATCAAGATATCAAATATGAAGCGAATAAATGGGAGAAAGATAACTTTTAAACCTCTTTTTAACGTTTCGCCCGCCGATACCCCGCCTTTATAGCTTCCTCTTCACTTTCAAAGTAAACCTTATTCTCCTCTTTTTTGGGGTAATACCTCTGTCCGGGCAGGTGATAGACCTTCGTCCGTTTATTGCCCACTATCCTCTGATAGGTTCTGATGGGGCCTTCCTTCTCCTTTTTCTGGCTCCATATCCCTAATCCTTTTCTTTTTGCCTCCCTCTCGTATCGCTTGAACTTTTTATAATACTTGAAAGGATGAACCGCTATTACTCGGGCATATCCCCTTTTTATAAGTTCAGCGTTGAACAAGGTCCCGTCCTCAAAGAAGACATAGGCCAACAGCCTCCCGTAATCATCGTATAATTGCTCAGGCTCAAATTCCAAGTGCACCTTTCTGCCCTTAAGGGATTTTTCGGTAAATAGAGAAGCTTCGGGGCCAAAAAATTCAACAGGCTTATAGGGATGTAAGGTCTCGGGGGTATCCACCCCGATCAATCTAACCTTCGTCCTCCTCCATCCTCGTCCCACATAGATGGTATCACCGTCCACGGCTCCGCTGACCAAGACCCACTCACCATGAGGATCTCCTCCGCTCCATGTCCAAAAGCTCACGATGGCAACAAGAGAGAAGAGAATGGAGAGCAGAACCAGGATACCCTGCCTCAGCCCCACCTTCTCCTCCTCCCTTGGCATAGCCTTCCTTTGATAAGGCCTGTATCTATGTCTCCTCACATATTTACTCATCCCCTGATCCTCTTAGGAAATTTTTAAGGATTTTACCACAATGAGAAAAATGGATATCTTTGAACCCTTGCATCGAATTTACTAAGGATATATACTTAACAAAAATGTTAAGTATCTGTATTTAGAAAATGGAGCAAAATTGGAGGACATTAAGAGAGCGATTGTTCTTCACCACAGAGGACTTGAGCATCCTTTGGGGGATAAACAAGAGGTCGGCTCAAGTTCAGTGTAGCCGTTATGTAAAGAGGGGCCTTTTTATCCGCCTTAAGAAGGACTTTTATGTCTTGGAGCAAAATTGGATAAATTATTCTCGTGATGACTTCCTGCGCATAGCCAATTTCTTACAAGTGCCCTCCTACATATCTCTAATGACCGCTTTATCCATCTACGGGGTCACGACTCAGGTGCAGCGGGATTATTTTGAAAGTATCTCCTTAAAACGGACCATTTCTTATAGTGTAGATGGCAAAGTCTTTGATTTCCATAAGGTTAAAAGAAGGTATTATTTTGGATTCCAGAGACAGAATGGGATATTTATCGCCTCCAAGGAGAAGGCCTTTGTAGATGCAGTATATCTATGGTCTTTTGGGAGATACCCTTTGGATATCGCCTCCTTAGATATAGAGAGATTGGACAAAGAGGAGATAATGAGGATATCTGAGGTATTTCCCAAGAGGTCAAAGGAGGCCATGAAGAAGATATGCGGGATCTCATAGCTCAGGAGAGGTTTGAGCTTGAGGTGCTTGACAAGCTCAATACCCATGGGATCTTGAGGCATCTTGTATTTACTGGTGGGACCATGCTTCGTCTATGTTTGGGCATGGATAGGTTCTCCATAGATCTGGACTTTTGGGTGTGGAGGAGCGACCCGCAGTGGTTATTTGCTAAGTTGCAAGGGGTATTCTCACGATATTATACCCTCAGGGATTGTGCGGAGAAGTTTTATACCCTCATCTTTGAGCTTAAATCTGAGTGTTACCCTCGGGCCTTGAAAGTGGAGATAAGGAAGAGCGCCCCTGAAGGGATAAAAACCGAGCAAGCCATAGCCTACAGCAAATACTCAGATATCCAGGTGCTCCTGAGGATCGTATCCCTTACAGATATGATGAGGCTAAAGGTGGAAGCCTTTCTGGAGCGGGGGGAGATAAGGGACGTTTACGATATGGAATTTCTGCTGAGGAAGGGGGTGAGGTTGGATCTTCCTGGGGATAAGTTGCGCAGTTTACTGCAGAAGATAGAGGGCTTCAGCAGGAGGGACTATACCGTAAAGTTGGGATCCTTACTAGAGGCTCCCCAGAGGCAATATTATGTGAAGGAGGGCTTTAAGTTTTTGAAGTCAGCAATAAAAGAAAGGCTGAAGGAGAGATAATGAAGCCACCTATGGTGGCTTTCTTTCTTGCCCTCTGTCTAATAATAGTTATTCCTCCCTCCCTTTCAGCCCAGCAGGAGGAAAGCTATGTCCCCAGAGAACTCTACCCCTTTCAGCCCCTGATCATCGTCCTTTCCCTTGACTTCTCCCCTAAAGCGATAAAGGTGTTGAAGGAATTCTGGGGTGAGGCCGGGGCAGCGGTGAGGGTGGCCTTCGATGAGAGGGACGAAAGGATCAGGGAGAAGCTCATAAGATACGGGATACATGCTGATTTTACCCTCTTGTAGATAATCCCTCTCGTCTGCTATTTCGATGCCTTTATCTTCATGGGCAAACTTCCGAAGGAGAAGCGCCGGGATGAGTTATACTGGTCCGTCTTGGAAAGGGCATTCGATATGGAGAGGACCATAGGGGCGGTGGGGTGCGCCGTGGCCCTCCTCGCAGAGCACGGCTTTCTGAAGGAGGAGGCGACAGGATGTCCCGAGATCGCCCCCTATCTGGAGGATATGGGCATAAGGTACACAGGGGAGGGAGTCACCTGGAGTGGGGCGTTCGGGACGTGTAGGGAGGAGAAGGAGGCCCTCATCGATTTTGCCTACCAGATCGCATTAGGTTACCAGATAGGGCAACTTCCCACTCCAGGGTGGATAAAGAAAGCGACGAGTACACGGCCAAAGAAATCCATGACATGAATTATTT
>CAYRAR010000011.1:0-4034 GCA_964422255.1 uncultured Thermodesulfobacteriota bacterium
AGAGATGGGGCGATTGGCAAGGGTTGATGCCTTAAGAGCCTTGATAGTGGGCAAGGATGGGATATAAAATTGCCTGTGTCAGGGAAAAAGGTTTGAGGTGTGCAAATGAGGAAATTCATTGTTTTTCTATACTTGGCCTTTGTTGGTTTTTTCCTCCCCGCTCCTTTTCCTTCCTTTGCCTTCATGGTAGAGGATTCCCTCCATGGGTTCAGGGTCGATCTGCCGGGCTCCTACGTCGTTTCCGCCTCCTCAAAGTTGGGGAAGGTCATCATAAGGCATCGAAGCGGAGTCGGAGGGCTTTCAGTATTTGTCCTGAAGAGGGCAAGGTCTCGTGATCCCCTTTATTCCCTGCGAATAGTGGCCCTTCCTGCCAGGGAAGCGCTTTATAAAAGGCATAAGAAGGGGGCCTTTGCCCTCCTTGAGGGGACCTATCTCGATTTCGTCCCCTACTTCGATACCGAATATGCCCAGGCCATCTCCTCTCAGGGGGTGGCGGGAAGGCCTGCTAAAGCCTTGGTGCTGCTGGAGAGGGGAAAGAAGCATGATCTGGTCATCCTGGCCCTCCCCCCACCAGGAGCCCCAATGAAGGAGCTCTCCCAGATCCTGAGAAAGTTCAAACTCTTCAAGCCGAAGGTACGTTACAGGAACCTCCCCATCCAAAGTAACCTCTTTGGCTTCCCGGCCGCCTTCGTCGACCTGCCCAAGGGCTGGCGGATCGAAGGGGGTTTCCTCCCCACTCGCCTGATGGAGGTCCCCGAGCTCCGCCTATTGGGGGAGAGGGGTGGGGCCTCCTTTCACCTCATCGGCTACCAATACACCTTCATGGCCGATCCCATGATGCCCATGGGCATGGCCCAGGCGATCGATCCCTGTAGTGGCCAATTCATACCCATAGCTCAATCCTTCAGCAGCCCGGAGGAGATGATCCTCTTTTATCTGGAGGCCTTCGGCGTTCAGGGCGAGCCTGAGATCAGGCCCATAGCCTCGGAGCCCCTTCCCCTGAACCCTGCCATAACCCTCGTTACCTACAGACTTACCAGCCGGGGTCCCGTGAAGCTCTTCGGGTTCTGCCCCTTACAGGAGGCCTTCCAGCCCCTGCCCGACGGAAGCCAGATCGCCTCGTGGAACGGTTTTCTCTACCTGGCCTGGGGAGAAGGGGAGGAGTTCGCCAAGGCCTTCGGGACGCTCTCAAGCCTCCTCATCAATCCCCAGTGGGCTGCGGCCAACTTCAAGGCCGCCCTGGGGGAGGCCCGGGCGGAGATGGCCCACCGGCAGTGGATGTGGCAGGAATTCAAGAAGACCCACGACTACATAAAGCGACTTCATCGAGAAGAGATGACTGCTGAGCAGGTCTTCCAGGAAGAGATGGCCAGAGGGCTCTGTAACATCCTATCCGATTACACCTATGTACGAGACCCTGAAACGGGGGAGGTCTTTCACATCCAGGACGAAGCCCAGGAGTACTGGCGACATGAGGAAGGAGAGATCCTGGGAATAGCGGAAGGGGAGATAGAGCCCGCGGAGCTCGAATCTATGGGCTGGCACAGGCTCCAGGTACGACTTGAGGGGTTTGGGAAGTGGTGAGGTCCTCCTCATCCTTCAGCTTTATCGCATCGGCAGGACAGACGCTGGCACAGAGTCCCCCGCCCTGACAGAGGTCTTCGTCTATCTGAGCGACAAACCTCACCTTATCCAAGGAGGGGCCAAAGAGGAAAGGAGGGAATCTTCTCTCCACCATCCTGATGGCATCATGGGGGCAGGCCCGAAGGCACTGCTCGCAACCACTGCAGCGTTCCTCATCCACCTCGGGGACCGTTATCTCCTCATACCGCTCCGTCAGCAATTCCGCCAAGGCCCCGTAAAATTCCCTCCCTTCCCACCGCTCCGAACGGGGATACCTCCGAAAGCCGAAGAGATAGCTCCCCCTATCCCATCGGTGGGGGGTGAACCTCAGCTGGGGCTCGGAACGATACTGGATGAGGAAGTCTCCGTCTCCGATCGCCTCCAGGAACTCCTCTGCCCTGTAGATGGTACGGGCTTCCTCCAGGACTTCCTCCCCCTCCTTTATGTCGAGGAATATGACCCCCTTCCTCCTTGCCCGCTCATAAAGCAGCTCGTCATAGGAAGGGGTGAGGACGCCACTACTGAGCACAAAGACCCTCTCTCCCCTCTCCCTCAACTCCAATGCCCTCTCGAGGAAGGCAAGGGAGAGGTACTCCCAGAGAAACCTCCGCTCGACCTGGGGAACATCAAGGAGGAAGAGATAGGGACCTCCGTTATCCTTCCAATGGAAGACCGGCCGCCCTGAAGAGGAAAGCCTTAAGGGGGCATCCCTTCTGACCTCAATCCCCAGGTCTTCAAGGATGGATCCATACCTCTCCTCGTCCAGGTCCACCGCTAATCCGGAGAACCTCCCTGATCCCTGCAGGCACCTCAGGGCGGCCCCCAATCCCGTGGAGATGGAGTCCTTTATGTTCATGGGCTCAAGGGCACAACCTGCCACGAAGACCCCATCCCGGTCCGTGGCGAGGGGGGAAGACTCCTTGATGAATCCGTATTCGTCGAGGGAAAAACCGAAGAGCCGGCTCAAGGTCTTAAGTTCGGGCGAAGGCCTCAATCCCACGGCGAGGATCACATAATCGAACTCCTCCTCCTTGAGGGAGTCCGTCCAGTACCTGACCCTCACCCTGTCCCCCCGGGGCTCGATGGCCCGGGTGCTTGAACGAAAGAAACGCACCCCCTTTTTCTCCAGAAGCTCCTTCAGGAAGAACTCCTGCCCGCTTACTCTAAGGTCGTTATAGAGGACCGTTACCGAAACGTCCTCCCTTCGTTGCAGGAGCCATTTGATCTGCCTGAGGGTATAAGGGCAACAGACCCCTGAGCAGAGGGGAAAGGACCTCTCCCGCGACCCCACACAGAGGAGGAAACAGACCCTCCTCAGGTCGAGGGGGAGCTCCGGTGTCCTCTGGTCGAGGATCTTATCGAAGGCAAAGCTACTAAGGACCCTTGGAGACGAGGGGAACAGGGGAGGAGAGGGCTCAAAGGGGAGGGCCCCTGCCGCGATGATGACTTTATCCGCTCGCACTTCCTCCCCGCTGTCCAAAAGCACCCTGAAGCCCTCCCCTTCTTCCCTCACTTCCTCAATCCTGGAAGCGGTAAAGATTCGCAGGTTCCTCTCTCCTTCTATCTCCGAGAAGAGGATCCAAAAGCTGACGCGGCAATTGGCTATCTGTGACATCAACCCCCCCAACTTTTCCTCTTTCTCGACGATGATCACCTCCTCGCCCCACCGGAGCAGGGCCCGGGCTGCCGAGACCCCGGCGATGCCTCCTCCCACGACGAGTACCCGCATCTGGCTGGCCCCTTCCTTGAGCGATCCTAAACCAACGGAAGAGGTCAGTCAATAGAACCGATCCCCTTGAAGAAGGCCCGAGGGGGTGATAGATTTAGGTCATGGACCTCAAGCGAATGGCCGATCTCCTCTTCGAGGCGGGGATGCTCTCCAGGACTCCCCGCACCGGTTACCGATTTCTCGGCACAGGGAATCAGTCGGTGGCAGAACACCTATTTCGCACGGCAATGGTGGGCTATGTGCTCGCCCACCTCGATGGGCAGGCTGACAAGATGAAGGTGGTGATGATGTGCCTCTTTCACGACCTCCTGGAGGCGAGGACGGGAGACCAGAACTATGTGTACAAAAAATATGTAAGGGTGGACGAGAAGAAGGCCCTCGAGGAGATGACCTCTGGGCTTCCCTTCGGGGAGGAGATAAAGGCCCTGGTGGAGGAGTTCAACGCCCAGCAGAGCCGCGAGGCCCTCCTGAGCCATGATGCCGACCAGTTGGAACTCATTTTGCAGCTGAAGGAGGAGAAGGATCTGGGCAACAGGTATGCTGAGGAGTGGTTAAGGTACAATACCCGGCGCCTGCGGACGGAGGTGGGGAAGAGGCTGGCTGAGGCCATCTTGCAGCGCGACTTCTCTGCCTGGTGGTTTGACAAGGGGGACGAGGAGTGGTGGGTGAGGGGAAAATAAAG
>CAYRAR010000011.1:4134-22264 GCA_964422255.1 uncultured Thermodesulfobacteriota bacterium
AGTGGTGGGTGAGGGGAAAATAAAGAGGTACTTCGCCATTGGGGACATCCACGGGTGCCTTTCTCCCCTCCAGAGGCTTATGGAGGAGATAAGACCGCTGGTAGTCCCCGAGGAGGATGCCCTCGTCTTCATCGGGGATTATATAGACCGGGGACCGGAGTCTCGCCAGGTGGTAGAGTTGATCCTCCAGTTAAAGGAGGAGTTTCCTCATGTCATCTGCCTCAAAGGGAACCACGAGGACATGTTCCTCACCTGGGTGCTTACGGGCAGGGACTATGAGCTCTATCTCTACAACGGAGGAGGGACCACCATCAAGAGCTATATCTCCGGGGGCAAGTTCTCGTTGCCCGAAGAACACCTCCGCTTCTTCCAGTTCCTTCCCCTCTATTATGAGACGGAGGATTACATCTTCGTTCACGCCGGGCTCCGCCCTGGGGTGCCCCTCCAGCAGCAGGACCCCTTCGATCTCTTCTGGATCAGGGAGGAGTTCATCTACTCCAGTTATGACTTCGGGAAAACGGTCATCTTCGGCCATACCCCCTTTCGGAAGCCCTTTGTCACCGACAGGAAGATCGGCATAGACACAGGGGCCGTTTACGGCGGGGCCCTCACCTGTGTGGAACTGCCAGCGAGGAAGTTTTACTCCGTTGCAGCCTCCTCAGAGACCTCCCTCTTCGGGGTGATGTAAAATTCTATCATCGCCAAGCAGACGGTGATGATGAGGGGACCCAGGACGAACCCCAGGAACCCAAAGGCCTTAAGCCCCCCCAGGACCCCGAAGAAGAGCAGCAGGGCGTGAACCCTCGTCCTCCCGCTTATCAGGACGGGGCGCAAGATGTTGTCCGAAGAGCTTATTATCACCGCCCCCCACCCGAACAGGAGGAGCCCCTTCAGATAGCTCCCCTGCAGGATGAGGATTATCGAGGCAGGGATCCAGATCAGGAAGGCCCCGATTATGGGGAGAAAGGAGAAGACGGCCATAACCGCCCCCCAGAAGATGGGGGAGGGGAGTCCCACTATCCAGAAACCCACCCCCCCCAGGAAGCCCTGCACTAAGGCCACCACGATGCCTCCGTAGATGGTGGCCTGGACCATCTCCACCATCTTTCCGAGGAGCTTCTCGCTGTCGGCAGGAGAGAAGGGCAGCAGGGCCTTCACCTTGCCAATGATGGCTTCCCCATCCCGGAAGAGATAGAAGAGGGCGACGCTCATCAGGACGAACTGGAAGACGGCTGTGGAGACCCCCTTTATGAACTTGGAGGTCTGATTGGCGATGTAGAGGCTCAGCTTATGGGCATTCTCCATCAGGACGGCCTCAAGCTCTGTGCCGGTGAGGTTTAGCTGCTTGAGGAAGAGTTCGCTGAAGCGTTTAAAGAGGGAAGAGTGCTGGATCCCCTCCCATATCCTCTTCACTCCTCCCTCGGAGATGAACCTCTGCAGGAGATCGAAGGCGTCAAGGAGCTCCCTGGCCAAAAGCTGAACGAAGAAGCCAAAGGGGATGACTATTATCAGGATCACCAGTACGGTTACGACCAGGGCCGAGATCCCCCTCCTGTCCCTCGTCACCCTCCTCATGAGGCGGTTCAGGGGATAGAAGATGATGCTCAACACTACCGCCCAGAGCAGGATGGAGAAATAGGGGGAGATGATCAGGTAAAAAAGGTAAAAAAAGGCGATAAGAAGGGCGACGAGCAGGGCATTGAGTAGGATCTCCCTCTTCATCCCAGCTTCCCTACCTTCTCTCCCCTCACCTGGCGTCTGAAGGCCTCGCTCCTTTCGATCCACTCCTGGAGGTTCTCCTCATTAAGCCTCACCACCTCTGCGCCTTCCGGGATGAGCTCCTCAGGGAGACCCATCTCCAGGAGATACTCCTTGCCCCACCTCCTCACCCCTTCAATCACCCCTTCCTTTCCCCCCCGATAGAAGAGGTGAGCGAAGGCGGCCAGGGCCCTCGCATCAGGGGCCAGGGAGGCGATTTCCGCCTCCCTGAGGGCATAGGCATTGCCATTGAAGGAGACGGCTACCCCTCCCTCCTCCTTTACCAGCCTCAGGGCCTTCTCATCGGTGATGCTATCCCCCACATATATGACCTCGCTGATAGCGGAGCCGACCCTCCTCGCGATGTCCTTTACCGCCTCTGCCTTTGCCTCCCCCCCCACCGGGTCCACTTCCCTGAGGATCTGACCGCTTTCGGAGCGGAGGAGCTCTCCCCAGAATATCTCATCGAGCCTATCCACCACCCCCCTTGAGGACGGCGAGAGGTCCTCTTTCCTCCGTGCCCCTTCGGGCCAATCTATCATGGGCAAGGAGGCGATCTCCCTTGCCAGCTCGCGCAACCTCCTCCTTTCCACTTGAGAGAGGGGAAAGCGCTCAAGCTGCAGTCGAGTGCAGTACGTGCGATCGAAGGGGAAGGAGAGGGACTCTGAGAGGGCCCTGATGTAAGGTTCATAGCTCGTGCTAATGATGAAGGTGGGCATAAGGGAAAGTATGTACCTCAGCGATTCCCTTGCCCGGGGCATTATGAGGATGTTTTCGGCGCTGAACCTCTCGATCGCCTCATCCGACGCCCCAAAGGCGATGAGAAAGGGGACAATGAGCCGTAGGGTGTCCCCCGCCTTGTATCCCTCCCTCCTCTCCACATAGGCGAGGTAATCGTCATATCGGCTGAGCAGGCTGAAGAACTTCTCTCCCTCAGGAATGAAGTGGCAGCAAAGCTCGAAGGCGTTGTCGTTCTTGGAAATGGGCCCCTCACAGTCAGTGACAAAGACCCTCATAGCCCCTCCCTTAGGGCCCTTTCCACCTCCTCGGTGAGGTCGATCCCTGAAATGGGCCTTTCCTCCTCATCGAGTACCATTCCCTCCTTTATCTTCACCCTCCCCTCGGCCAGGGCCTTCAGGGTCAGGGCGATGAGGGGAAGCTCCCTCTTCACCCCTTCCTCCCGGATGACCCGGAAGAGGAGGAGGTCCTCCCCTACCTCGGCCTTTATCTCCTCGATCGTCTTCCCCTCCACCTCCTTCCACAGGGCAGAGAGCCTTCCCCCTTTGATGGGGAAGGAGCAATAGGTAAGGACGGGCCCCCTGTCGAGCTCCTCCGTCACCAAGTGGATCATCACGCCGCTCCTTGAGGCCCCTTCGGAGATCAACTTCCAGATCACCTCCTGCCAGCTCCCCGTCGGCCCCCCGGGCAGGGCCGGATGGAGGTTCACCATGGGGAAGGTCCGGCACATCTGGGGGCTCACTATCAGCATGTAGCCGGCGAGCATTATCACATCTGCGCCAAAAGGTTCCACGAGACGGGCCACCTCCTTGTGGTAGGCAGCCCTCCAGGCCTCCCTGTCCCTCCGTCGGAGGTCGGGCAGGAACTTGCGCGAGGAGAGGGTCAAGGTGAAGAGGCCAAGCCTCTTGCAGAACTCCAGAAAAAGATCGCTCTCCTCCTCCTCCCCCTTTTCCCGGTTGCAGAAGATAAAGGAGAGCTGAGCGGGGATGAAACCCTCCTTTATCTTCCGCCACACGATCCGAAGCAGCTCCCTTGCCGCCTCATCCCTTCCCGTGGAGAACCAGCCCAGTCTGAAGTCCACGCAAAACCTCCCCTTTCGGATAGGTCTCTCTACCGAATCCCTTCAGGCTCCTTGAAGCGAGCAGATGGGCGAATTCGATCCCTTCCTCAAGGGGCGATCCCTGAAGGAAGGTGAAGAGGAAACCCGCATCGAAGACATCCCCTGCTCCCGTGTTGTCCACCACCTCCGTCTCCGGGGCGGGAAACTCCAGCTCCCCCTCCCTGCTCAGGACCACGGCCCCTTCCCTTCCCCTCTTGCAGATCACGAGCTCAGGCCCTTTCTCAAGAAGGGTCCTTCCCCCCTCCCTCAGGTCGTCGCAGCCCGTAAGGAGGGCAAGCTCCGCTTCGGTCAAAAAGACGATACTGGACCTCCTCACCATCGGCCCTATCTGGGAGAGCCCTCGTCGGGCATAGAGCTCACCGGGGTCAAGGCTCACCTTGATCCCAGGGGGAAGGGTCTCCATCAACCGAAGCTGCGCCTGAAGAGGCCCGTCCCCCACGAAGGCGCTCATATGAAGGAGACGGAAGCCGCGGATGTACTCCAGATCGAGATCCTCAAAGGAGAGGGTATCGTTGGCATTGGGCTGAACCACCAAGGCCCTATCCCTCCTCCCATCGAGGATCACCAAGCAGAGACCGGTCTTCCCCTCCCTTTTCACTCGAGAGACATCCACCTCCCCCATCTCTTTGAGGACGTACTCTCCCTCCTCATCCGTGCCTACTTTCCCTATAAACCCGGTCTTAAGCCCCAGCAGCGAGAGGGCATATATGGTGTTTGCCGCCGATCCTCCGGCGCTCCTCGCTATGAACCTCCCCTTCCTCTCCACTTCCTCCCTGAACCTCTCGAATTCCTCCGCCCCCAAGCAGGTTTCCCTCCCCTGACGCAGGCCCAGCTCCCTGAGGTCATCCACCTCATAGAAGAGATCCAGGTTAAGGGCCCCTATCCCCAGGACGTCTCCCATCTTTACTAAAAATAGAACAAATCGCTTCAAATCTCAATCCTTTTTTCGCAATGGGGACAAAATCTCGGCCTTGGACTAAAATTAGACCCATGAAGAGGCGCCCAAGGTCAAAGAGATATCTCGACCGGCTATCCCTTCAGTTCCTCTCCGGCATGGGGGAAGCGGAGGAAGGGATTTTCGTCCCCTCTCCCTTTCAGAAGGAGGCCCTGGATGCCCTCGCTGAAGGGAGGGATGTGATAGTATCTGCCCCCACGGGGAGTGGAAAGACTTGGATCGCCGAAAGGGCCATTGAGGCGCTTCTCGAGAGGGGGAAAAGGTGCTGGTATACCACTCCCCTTAAGGCCCTCTCCAATCAAAAGTACGACAACTTCCGAGATCTTTTTGGTCACCAGCGCGTGGGCCTCCTCACCGGGGAGCGTCGGGAGAACCCCTCTGCTCCCCTCATTGTGGCCACAACCGAAGTCCTGAGGAACGCCCTCTACCAAGGGGGAGAAGCCCTTTCCTTCATCGTCCTCGATGAGGCCCACTACCTCGGGGATGAGGAGAGGGGGACCACCTGGGAAGAGGTGATAATCCTCGCCCCTCCTGAGAGCCAGTTGCTCCTGCTCTCTGCCACCATCTCCAATGCCCGAGAGATCGCTTCCTGGATGGGAAGGGTCCGCTCGAAGCGCCCTCATCTGATAACCTCCACCGAGCGACCTGTCCCTCTCCGGTACGGGTTCATCTCCCGCAGGAGAATTCTGCCCCTGTGGCCGAAGCTGATCCGCTCCTTTGCTCCCCGAAGTCTGCGCCGATTTCATCCGGTAAAGGTGATCGAGATCCTGGAGCAGGCGCAGCTCCTTCCCGCCATCGTCTTTCTCTCCCGCCGAAAGGACTGTGACCTTGCCGCCCAAAGATTTTACGGCATCAGGTCGCCGGGGGAGGAGGAGAGGCGAAAGGTCTTCGAGGAGATCGCCCGCGACCATCCCCACCTGTGGAACCACTTCCTCCTCAGACCCCTTATCGAGGCGGGTGTGGGTTCCCACCATGCGGGGCATATCACCGCCTGGAAGATGGCGGTGGAGAGGATGCTCGCTCAGGGGTTGCTCAGGGCGGTCTTTGCCACCACCACCTTGGCCGCAGGGCTCGATGTGCCGGCAAGGACGGTGGTGCTGCCGGGCCTCGGGAGAAAGGAAGGGGCTGGAGGCCGGCCCGTATCAGCCCTGGAGTTTCAGCAGATGACGGGAAGGGCGGGCAGGAGGGGGAAGGATAAGGTGGGGTTCGTCATCATCGTCCCCCGGACCCCGAAGGAGCTCTTCGAAGCGGCGGAGCTGGCCTCCAGGAGACCAGAGCCCCTCCGTTCCGCCTTCCGGCTCCAATACTACCAGGTCCTCAACCTCCTCGCTCGGATGAGCCTCCAGGAAGCCTTGGAGTTCTTAAAGAAGAGCCTCCTGCTCCACCAGCTGGGAAGGCGTCGAGGCGAGAAGGTCCTCGCCCTTCTGAGCGCGGAGTTTCACCAAAGGGCCGTCCTCCTGCAGGAACTTGGCTACCTCGATGAGGAATTGAAGCCCACAAGCATCGGGAAATGGGGACTTATGATAAGACACGAGTATTCCCTCCTGCTAACCGAGCTCATAAGGAGACGCCTTTTCCCCTCGGTTCCTTCGCTCCTTGCCGCCTGGGTGGGGGCGTTGGGGACAGAACGGGCCCCTCAGAGGGCCCTTGACAGGGTGGACCTGCATCCCCTCGCTCAGCTTGCCACCGAGATCGAGGCAAGGGAAAGAGAAAAGGGCATCATACCCTCAGGGTTGAGCGAGCTCTTTCTCCAGGTCTCGAAGGTGCCTTCCGAGGCGGAAAGGAAGGCCTCTGTCGTAAAGGCATGGGCAGAGAGGGCCGACTGGCATCAATTGATCCTCTCCTCCGGAACAGAAGAAGGAGATCTTCAACGTCTGATGCTACAGACGGGAGAGATACTGCGTCAGATAGAAGATCTACCCCTCGATGTAAGCCAGCCTGCCTCCTCTGCTCGTCAGATGATCCTCCGTCCCCCAGTGCAATGAGCCTTGGAAGGAAGAAGAAGGCACAAACGGCCTGGGGATTCCCTACTTCAGGTTGGCGATAAAGTCATCGAGGGTCATGGCGGCCATGGTCAGGGTCTGAATGGTCCCCCTCGCCCCAAGCTCGATGGCCACCTTGGCTATCGCCTCGTTGCTCGGTGCCTCAAGGATATTGACGAAGTCAAAGGGCCCCAGGAGGGCATACTGGGCTAAGATCTTTACCCCCATCGCCTCAACTTCTTTGTTCACCTCTTTTATCCTTTCCGGATTTTCCTTTACGGTCTTTCTCCCCTCGTCAGTAAGGGTAGTTAGCATTACATATGTTGGCATCCTAACACCTCCTCCCTTTTTTGGATAAGTCCCCCTCAGCCGTTTGTGCCCTGTTCCTTAAGTATATAGCCTTATCGGGCCATTGCAACTGTGAACGTTTTTACAAGAAGGCGAGGGCGATCCTCTCTTCGTATCTCCTCTGCAGAGACGGATTGACTCTGATCTCCTCGAGGGCCTGCTGCAGCTCTCCGATCATATCCCCCTTCCTTTCCGGCAGCTTCCCCTCCAGAGGGAGGAAGTTGGAGATGTGATCGCTTAGAAAGAGGGAGTTCACCTCGAGGGAGGAGATCAGGAGGAGCTCCTCCTCCAAGATCCCTTCAAGGGATGGGAGCTCAAACCTCCCCGCTTTCCAGTCCTCAAAGAGGGGGGTCCCGGGCCTTGGCACCAGGGTCCGGATCCGGATAAAGTGGGGGTCTATAGCGTTGAGCACCCGGGCCGTCTGGAGAGCGTGCTCTCTCCAACGCTCCTGTCCCCCAAGGCCGAGGATCACATAGAGGGAGACCTCAAAGCCCGCCTCCTTTGCCTTCGTCGCCCCCTCTATCACCTCCGAAGGGGTGACCCCTTTGCGGACCGCCTTCAGCACCTCCTCATCTCCGGATTCAAGCCCTACATGGAGGCGGGTGAGCCCCCCTTCCCGAAGGGCCTTAAGATGATCGAGGGAGCGATGTCTCAAGGTCTTGGCCCGGGCATAGGAGGTGACCCGCTCGATCTTGGGGAAGGAGGCGTAAAGCCTCTTGAGGATCTCCAGAAACGTCTCCGGCCTTATCACCAGGTTGTCCGAGTCGCCGATAAAAACGGTCCTCACCTCCTCAGCATAGAGTTCTCTGGCGGCCTCTATGTCTTGGAAGACCTCCTCCTTTGGCCTCCTTTGGAAGGGGATCGCCTTGTACATGTTACAGAAGGTGCACCTGTTCCAAGGACAGCCCCTGGTGACCCTCACGAGGAGGCTTCGGGCTTCGCTGGGCGGCCGGTAAGGCGGGAAGTCATATCCCCGGGGCTTGAGGCGCAGGAGCCCTATGGCCATCAGAGGAAGTTCTCCTTCAGGCGGAAGATCGCCTTCTCGACCCCATCAGGGTCCCTCTGCCTGATCTCCTCCATCAATGCCTTCACTTTGTTGTAGAGGTAGGGGTCCTTCATGTCCTCCATCGTCTCGTATATCCCCGCCCTCCTTCCGAGGCAGTAATTGAGCTTCTCTTCCTTAGGGAGGGATAAGAAGCGGTCTATTGTCGCCAGCATCTTCTCTTTGTCCTCGGGGAGCCTTCCCTCCAGTTCCCCCAAGAGGTTGAGGATGTGGTCGCTGAGGAAGGTGCTCGTTATCCCATCGAGCCCCTCTATGAGGAGCCTCTCCTCCACTATCATCTCCTCCTCGCTCTGGAGCACGAAGTCCCCTTCTTCTATTTTCCTCCAGAGGGGCATTTGGGGGAGGACCATGAGGGTACGGATCCGGATAAAGTGGGGGTTTATCTCGTTGAGGACCTTTGCCGTTTCGGTGGCATGCTCCCTCCACCAGCGCTTCCCCCCAAGTCCCAAGATCACGTACTCCGAAAGCTCAATGCCCGCCTCCACCACCTTCCTCCCTCCCTCCACATGTTCCTTGGCCGTCACCCCCTTCTTCATGTACTGGAGCAGGAAATCCCAGCCCGACTCAAGTCCTATGTGGAGGCGGGTAAGGCCTGCTTCCCTCAACTCCTTCAGCTCCTGGAGGCTCTTCCCCTTTGCCGCCGTGCGGGACCGGGCATAGGAGGTGACCCTCTCGACCTGCGGAAACCGCTCCTTCAGGAAGCGGAGGATCTCCACCAAATCTGAGGTCTTCATCACCAGAGAGTTGGCGTCCTGGAAGAATACGTTCTTCCCGCCGAAATAGAGCCATAAGGCAATGCTTCTGAAGTGCTCATCGTACCGAGGCGAGGAGAAGACGTACTGGAGGACCTCCTGGGCCACATCCCCACCGTAACCCAACCGCCAGGAAAGGGACCTTATCTCGTCGGCGATCCTCCTTGCTGCCTCAATATCCTTCTTTACCTCTTCCACAGACCTCCTCTCGAACCTCTTCCCCTTGTAGATGTGGCAAAAGAGGCATTTGTTCCAGGTACAGTTCCTCGTGACCCGGAGCAGGAGGCTCGATGCCTCACTGGGCGGCCTTATGGGACCGATTTCAAAGGTTAAATTCTCCCTCCCCATCGTTTCTTAACCTAATCATTCAATCGGAGCCTTTCAAAGGTAATAATAGCACATTCCCCCTCTGCAGGCTAAGGCGACGAAAAAAGGAGGGCCCTCAAGGGCCCTCCCTAAAAGGACCTGAAGGATCTTATCGAGGGGTTAGAACTTTCCCGCCTTTCCCCTACCCTTTGCCTTTCCTTTTCCCATTCCCTTACCTTTGCCGATCACCGTCCCTTTTCCGATGGCGATCCCTTTTCCATAAACGGTGCCGGTTCCCTTCTTGCAGTGAACCTTACCGTCCTTTCCGCGCCAGATGACGATTCCTGTTCCTGTCGCCGCCCCCTTACCCATCACTGCACCTTTACCATGGACGATCCCCTTACCATTAACCCATCCCTTCCCCTGCACGGAGCCTGCAAAGGCCGTGGAGGAAAAGAGAATAAGACTTACAACCGCCACGAAAATTACGCCAAACTTCTTCATGGGGCACCTCCTTCAATTTTTGCTATTAAGACACCCCTTTCCTCCAAAAGGTTTAAAGAGCTTGTCCTCAAGTCCCTTCTGTGCAAAAATCGTGAACGATATCACGAATCGCCGAGGAGGATGAGTAGGTTCCTTTTCGCGGCCCTCATGGCGGCGTTTTCCCTATTTTCCCCTTTTCCTGTGGACTCATCGCCCATAGGGATGGCGGTGGAGTTCATGGACCATGCCGCCTGTGTCTACATCGCCCAGGAGAAGGGGTGGTTTGAGGGGGAGGGGCTCGAGCTCTCGGCCTACGAGAGCTACGTTACGGGCATGGCCCTGGCAGCGGCTCTTGCTCGGGGCGACATCCAGGTGGCCTACATCTGTCTGGCCCCCGCAATAAGTGCCTATGCCAATGCCCGGGTCCCGCTGAAGGTGGTGGCCGGGACCCACCGGTACGGCTATGGTCTGGTGGTGGATCCCCGGGCCATCAAGGCGGTGAGGGATCTGGAGGACGAGGAGGTTCGCATCGGCTGCGTCCGTGAGGGAGGGGCCACCGATCTCTTACTTCGAAGGACGCTCCAAGAGTTCCACCTGAAGGAGGAGGTCCTCAGGAAGGTACGGCGGATGAGCCCTCCGAAGCAGCTCCTGGCGATCAAGATGGGCAGGCTCGATGCTGCCTTCCTGCCCGAACAATGGGCAACCATGGCCGAGGGGCTCGGCTTCAGGATGCTCCTCAGCAGCCAGCAGATCTGGCCTGAGATGCAGGGAAGCGTCCTTGTGGTCAAAGAGAAATTGCTGGAGGAGCGGCCTGAGGTGGTGAGGAAACTGGTGAAGGTCACCAGGAAGGCGACCCAGTGGCTCCACCAGAACCCCGATGAGGCGGCCCGGATCGTTGCCAGACACCTGCAGGTTACCGCAAAGGAGGTCTTCCCGAGGGAAACAGCGGGGATGGCCTCCAGGTTGAGGATTACTCCAGAGGTGATCGCCCGCTCCATGGCCCGGATGGAGTACACCACCTCCCTTGACCCCCAAGGGGTTCAGGAGGTCATCGATTACATGTTTGAGCTTGGTTACATCAGGAGGGACTTCAAGGCCGAAGAGATCTTGGACCTGGGGTATCTGCATGGAGAATAAGGCGAGGAAACCTGCTCCTTGGTGGGAGGTTCTGCCGGTGCTGATCTTTTTGGTGACCTGGGAGGTGGTGGCCAGGGCCGGGGTCCTTCCCGGGCGTTTCTTCTTTCCCCCCTTCACGGCGGTCCTTGAAGAGTTCTATCGCCTTGTGGCAGAAGGGGTGCTCGTGGGCAACTTCTTAAGCAGCCTCTTTCGCGTCCTCGTGGGGTTCTTCCTCGGCTCAGTGGCAGGGATGATCGTAGGGGTGTTGATGGGCTGGAGGGAATTCGTGAGGAGGGCCCTGAGCCCCCTGGTCAGCCTGCTCTACCCGATTCCTGCCCTGGGTTGGCTCCCCTTGCTCATGCTCTGGATAGGGATAAATGAGATCCTGCCCATCGCGGTGATCTTCATCTGCTCCTTCTTTCCCATCTGTTACAACACTGCCACCGGGATAAGGAACGTGGATCGGACCCTGGTTCAGGCGGCCAGGACCCTCGGGGCCTCCGACCTGCGGGTACTCCTTACCGTGGTGCTGCCCTTGGCCCTCCCGAACATATTCACCGGACTGAGGCTTGAGGCCGGCATGGCCTGGAGGGTGATAATAGCGGCGGAGATGGTGGCCATCCCTACAGGAATAGGGGCCCTGATGATGCGGGCGGAAAGCCTCATGAGGGTGGACATCATCATCGTCTGCCTGATGATCCTGGCGGCGATGTGCTTTCTTTTTGAAAGGATCTTCATCCACTTGGAGAAGAGGCTGACTAAGGGATGGCGTTGAGATGCCCTCCTTAGAGCTCAAGGGGATAAGGAACTTTGTCCTTAAGGGCGTGAACTTGAAAGTATTCGACGGCGAGCTCCTTGTGCTGCTCGGGCCGACGGGGGCGGGGAAGACCACCCTCCTTAACGTGGTAGCAGGCCTGACCGGATATGAAGGGTCGGTGCTCCTTGACGGAGTCCCCTTGGAAGGTGTCCCGACCAACAGGAGAGGGGTGGGGTATCTCTTTCAGGATCTTGCCCTCTTCCCCCACCTGGATGTGGCCTCCAACATCGCCTATGGCCTGAAAGCCCGGGGGGTCCCTCCTGAGCGGGTGAGAGAAAGGGTTAAAGAGCTACTGGAGCTGATGAAGGTAGAGCATCTGGCCCATCGCCATCCCAAGGACTTAAGCGGCGGTGAGAAACAGAGGGTGGCCCTGGCCAGGACCATTGCCCCCTGGCCCAAGGTGTTGCTGCTCGACGAACCCCTGGGAAGCCTTGATCTCCGTACGGCCAAATATCTGAGGATGGAGATAAAGCGGTTGCAGAGGTCCCTCAGGATAACCACTATCTATGTAACCCATAACCAGACGGAGGCCGAGGAGCTGGGCGATAGGATCGCCGTCATAGATGAGGGGAAGGTGGAGCAGGTGGGGACACCGGAGGAGATCTTCTTCTCTCCAAAGAACGAGCGGGTCTCGGAGTTCATAGGCTCCCCCAATATCCTTGAGTGTGAGGAGTGCCGCCCCTTGGGGAACGGCTTGGCGGAAGTGAGGTGCGGGGGGATCAAGATCCTGATTCCCTGTGATGGGGAAGTCCGGAAGATCGCCATCTCGCCCCGGGAGGTCTACGTGTCCAAGGACCCTCCTCCAGGACCGGAAGTAAACCGCTTCCGGGGGAGGATCATCGAGGTGATCCCGGGGCGCTCCATCACCCGGCTAAAGGTGGAGGTAGGAAGGAGGACCTTCCTCACCGAGCTGCCCCAGCAGATCTGGGAGGAGCTCGACCTGAGGGAGGGAGATGAGGCCTTTCTGATCCTCAAGTTTCGTGGCCTGCGGGTACTCGCTCGCTGAGCCCCTTCCAATTGCCTTTCCTCTCCTCTTCTGCTACTATGGGGCAGGACCCGCAGCGTTCCATGAGTTCCTTTCCCTCCTCAAAGGAAGGGGTGAGAGGACGTCTCACCCCGATGATGAAACAGTACCTGGAGATAAAGAGACAATATCCGGACTGCATCCTCTTCTTCCGCATGGGCGACTTCTATGAGATGTTCTTCGAGGACGCCCGCACAGCCTCCCGGATCCTGGAGATCGCCCTCACCTCCAGGGAAAAGGGGGAAAAGGAGAAGGTCCCCATGTGTGGGGTCCCTTACCATGCCGCTTCTCCCTATATTGCCAAGCTGCTCCAGCACGGCTACAAGGTGGCCATCTGCGAACAGGTGGAGGACCCGAGGGCGGCCCGGGGGATCGTGAGGAGGGAGGTCGTCCGGGTTATAACCCCGGGGATGGCCGTGGAGGAGGAGGGCCTCGGGGGGGATGAGAACAATTACCTCATGGCCATCTGCGAGGAGGAAGGGAGTTATGCCCTCGGGTTCCTGGACCTCTCCACCGGGGACTTTAAGGGATGTCTCCTCGAGGGAAGGGAGCTCCTTGAGAGCGAGATCGCCAAGAACAACCCCCGCGAGGCCCTCCTTCCCGAAGGGATGAAGGCAGCGGGGAGGCAGCTGGAGAAGGCCTTCCCCTGGATGCTGATAAACTACCTCCCCGTCGAATACTTTGACCCTGAGGGGGTGGAGAGGTTCTCGAGGGAGGATCCCCCTCTTCCCTTGAAGAGGGCCGCAGGGGCCATCTTGCGCTATCTCCTTGAGACCCAGAAGGTGGAGCCCACCCACATCAGGCCCCTGGAGATCTACCGCACGGAACAGTACCTGATCCTCGATGAGACCACCCAGAGGAACCTTGAACTCTTCTCACCCCTCAGGGGTTCTGGGAGAAAGGGATCCCTCCTGGGGGTTCTCGATAGGACCACCACCGCCATGGGGCGAAGGAAGCTCAGGCAGTGGCTCGCCTATCCCCTGAGGGACACCGAGGAGATAGGGAGGCGTCTGGAGGCGGTGGCCTCCCTGAAGGAGGCCCCTCTGGAGCGCGACTCCTTAAGGGAGCTCCTCGAAGGGGTGGCCGACATCGAGAGGCTGAATGCCCGTCTGGCCCTGGGGAGGGCCAACCCGAGGGAGCTCGTGGCCCTAAAAGGAAGCCTCGAACGGGTGCCTGAGATAAGGGAGAGGCTTCTCTCCTTCGGAAGTGACCTCCTTCAGGAGATCGCCCAAGGGCTTGACCCCCTGGAGGAGGTCGTCGAGAGGATCGGGGAGAGGATCGTCGATGACCCGCCTGCCACCATCACCGAAGGGGGGATCATCCGGGATGGCTACCATCAGGAACTTGACGAGCTGAGGTCAATAAGCAGGGAGGGGAAGGGCTGGATAGCCAGGATGGAGGCGGAGGAGAGGAAGAGGACCGGCATCCCTTCCCTTAAGGTGGGGTACAATCAGGTCTTCGGTTACTACATCGAGGTCACCCGCCCCAACCTCCACTTAGTCCCCGAAGATTACGTGCGCAAACAGACCCTGAAAGGGGCAGAGCGCTTTATTACCCCGAAGCTTAAGGAATACGAGAGGAAGGTTCTCGGGGCCGAGGAGAGGATAAAGGCCTTAGAGCACGAGCTTTTCCTTCGGTTGAGGGAGGAGCTCATGGCCTATTGCCCCCGCATCCAAGGGCTTGCCCGCAGGCTTGCGGAGCTCGACGTCCTGATTTCCCTCGCCCAGGTGGCGGAGGAGAACCGCTATGTGCGGCCTTTCCTCACCGAGGAGGACAGGATCGAGATCAAGGAGGGGAGGCACCCCGTCATCGAGCAGATGGACCTGCCCGAACCCTTTGTCCCCAACGATGCCCGCCTCGATCATGAGAACCGGATCCTCATCATCACCGGACCCAATATGGCGGGAAAATCCACCTACATCCGCCAGGTGGCCCTCATCGTGATCATGGCCCAGATGGGCTCCTTTGTGCCGGCCAGGGAGGCGGAGGTGGGCCTGGTGGATCGGATATTCACCCGGGTGGGGGCATCGGACAACATCGCCGCAGGCGAAAGCACCTTTATGGTGGAGATGAAGGAGACGGCGGCGATCCTTCAGGGTGCCACCCCCCGCAGTCTGGTGATCCTCGATGAGATAGGAAGGGGGACAAGCACCTTCGACGGCCTCTCCATCGCCTGGGCGGTGGCCGAGTACCTTCACGATGTGAAGAGGCCGAAGGTCCTCTTTGCCACCCACTACCACGAGCTCACCGAGCTCGCCTCCCAGCGTCCAGGGGTCAAGAACTACCACATAGCGGTCAGGGAATGGAAGGGGGAAGTGGTATTTTTACGCCAGGTGCTCCCCGGGGGAATGAGCAGAAGCTACGGGATCCAGGTGGCGAGGCTCGCGGGGCTTCCCCAGGAGGTGATAGGGAGGGCCAAAAAGATCCTCGCAGAGCTGGAGAGGGGAGAGATGCGAAGGAGAGAGGAGGAGTTTCAGTTGAGCCTCTTCGTCCCCCAGGAACCCCCTGTGCTCAAGGAGCTGAGGAAGATAGACCCCGATCGTCTCACCCCTCTTGAGGCTTTGGAGCTCCTTTATCGCTGGAAGAGGGAGACAGAGGGTTGAACGACATAGACTACTCCTATGCCCGCAGGCGGATGGTCGAAGAACAGCTGATCGCCCGCGGCATAAAAGACCAGAGGGTCCTTGAGGCGATGATGAAGGTCCCCCGTCACCTCTTCGTCCCCGAGGCCCTGAGGCATCAGGCCTACGGCGATCACCCCCTCCCCATCGGAGAGGGACAGACCATCTCTCAGCCATATATTGTGGCCCTGATGACCGAGGCCCTTGAGCTTCAAGGAGACGAGAAGGTGCTGGAAATAGGGACAGGATCGGGATATCAGGCAGCGGTGCTGGCGGAGCTCGCCTCTCGCGTCTTCTCCATAGAGCGGGTGCCGGAGCTCGCCTCCCGGGCGAGGAGGCTCCTGGATCAGCTCGGATACGGAAACGTCCTCATCCGGGTGGGGGACGGAAGTTGCGGATGGCCTGAGGAGGCCCCCTTTGATGCCATCATTGTGACGGCCGCGGCCCCCGCGCCGCCTCCTGAGCTGCTTCGCCAGTTGGCCCCAGGGGGGAGGATGGTGGTCCCCGTAGGGGGTAAGGAAGCCCAGGATCTCTTTCTGATCCGGCGGACCAAGGAGGGGTTTGAAGAGGAGAACCTGGGGGGATGTCGTTTCGTGAAGCTCATCGGGAGATACGGATGGGAGGAGGAACTTTGAAGAAGGCCATCGGGATCATAGGGGCCGGGAGCTGCCCCCCGGAGATCGAAGAACTCGCCAGAGAGGTGGGAAGGGAGGTGGCCAGGAGGGGTTACGTGCTGATATGTGGCGGCCTGGGAGGGGTGATGAGGGCTGCCTGTCAGGGGGCAAAGGAGATGGGAGGGCTCACCGTTGGAATCCTCCCCACGGCTCAGAAGGAGGACGCCAATCCCTTCGTGGACTTAGCCATCCCCACCAATATGGGACACGCTCGAAACGTGATCATCGTCCACTCGTCCGATGCCCTGATAGCCATAGCTGGCGGGGCAGGGACCCTCTCGGAGATCGCCATCGCCATGAAGGTGGGGAAACCGGTGGTGGGGCTTAAGAGCTGGTCCCTGGAGGGGAGGATCCCTCAGGCCTCCCGACCTGAGGAGGCGGTCCAGATGGCCATCCAGATGATGGAGAGATGAGAAGGAGATACATCCTCTCTCTCATCCTTCTTCTTTTTTTTGTCGGATGCGTTCACAAATCGCCACCAAGGAAACCCCAAGCGCCAAAGGGGATCTATCACACGGTCCGCCGCCATGAGACCCTCTGGAGGATCTGCAAGACCTACGGGGTGGATATGGATTATGTGGCCCGGATAAACGGGATAAAGGACAAATCGAAGATCAAGGTCGGACAGAAGATCTTCATCCCCGGGGCCACCCGTCCCCTCAAGGTGAAGGTCCCCATCGAGGACATAACCTCTGCGAAGCGACCCAGGAAGCGTTTCAAATCCACCGCTTCACCTTCCTTTATCTGGCCGGTTAAGGGGAGGGTTACGCGGGGATTCTATCAGGGGAAGGGGAAGAAGCACGATGGGATAGACATCGCCTCCGAACTGGGCACACCCGTTAGGGCAGCGGCAAGCGGCCGGGTCGTCTACAGCGATAACGAACTGGCCGGTTATGGGAACCTCATCATCATAGAGCATCCCGGGGGTTATTACACCATTTATGCCCATAACCTGGTCAATCTGGTAGAGGAGGAGGTGTGGGTAGAAAAAGGGCAGATAATAGCGAAGGTGGGCAGATCGGGAAACGCCACCTCCCCGATCCTTCACTTCGAGATCAGGAAGGGGAGCAAGCCCTTGAATCCCTTGAAGTTCCTTCCATAGAAGAAGAGGGGTTCGACATCCTGAGGTCCTATCTCCAGGAGATAAGGCAGCACTCCCTCCTTTCCGCAGAAGAAGAGAGGGAGCTTGCGGAGAGAGTAGCCCGGGGGGATAGGGGGGCGAGGCGTCGGATGATCGAGGCCAACCTCCGCTTAGTGGTGATGGTGGCCAAGAGGTACGTCGGGCAGGGCCTCCCCCTCCTTGACCTGATAGAGGAGGGGAACATCGGCCTTATCAAGGCGGTAGAGAAGTTCGATCCCGGTAAAAAGTGCCGATTTTCCACTTATGCTACCCTTTGGATCCGCCAGTACATCGAACGGGCGCTGGTCAGCCAGACGAAGACCGTCAGGGTCCCCTCTCAGGTGGCGGCCGATCTGCGCAGGATGGTGAAGGTGGTGAGGGAGCTGGCCCAGGCCCTGGGCCGGGACCCAAGCACCGAGGAAATAGCCCAAGAGATGGGCGTGATGCCCGAGTACGTGGAGCGCCTCATGATCGCTGCCTTGAGGACCGCTTCTTTGGAGACGCCCTTGGATGAGGAGACCGAGCTTTCCCTGGCGGATACCCTCAGGGCCGATGAGCAGAAGGAACCTCTCTTCATTACCGAGCAGCTGGAGCTGGTGAAGGTGATGGGTTCCTGGCTCAAGTTGCTTTCGCGCCAGGAGCGAAATATCATCGAGTTGAGGTTTGGCCTTAAGGATGGTGAACCCTGGACTCTGGAGGCGATAGGAAGGGTATATGGTGTGACCAGGGAGAGGATACGGCAGATAGAGTCGAGGGCCTTAGGGAAGCTGCGGGGCCTTCTTGAGGCGAAGGACCTCGTCCTCTTTGAGGAGATGAGGAGGTTGACTTCGCGGAAAGGAAGGTGATAAAAAGGAGTTAGGCCCCCGTAGCTCAGGCAGGATAGAGCACAGGATTCCTAATCCTGGTGTCGCTGGTTCGAGTCCAGCCGGGGGCACTAAATTTTTGGGATCGACCCCGCCTTTTTTATCCCCTATTTATCCCCTAAATGAAAACAGTTGCTCGTCTCAAGGGGAGAAAGAAGGAATTTTTATCCCCTTTTTCCCATGTCCTGCTCGAGGTCCTCCTCTTTAAAAGCTCAGGGAAATCACCTTCAGAAACCAACAGGAGGAGGAAAAACCATGGCGATTATAAAGCTTACTCCTGAGTTATTTCGTGAGCTGGACATTTTGGCGAGAACGGAAGGGGGGAAGCCGCTAAAAGTAGTGGACTGGCGGCAAATGAAGGGAGCTTTTGCTCAACAAAGCGTTTGGGCA